>URSX01000007.1 GCA_900550615.1 uncultured Eubacteriales bacterium | reverse complement strand
GCTGCCAAAGAGAATGCAGCGCTTATCGAAGACACACAGTCCTTCGGCCTCGGCATAGCGTGGGGTTCCGGTGCAGACTTGCAGAGTTACCCGGTAGAAAAAGCGCATGTCGATGGAGTAAAAACCACGGTGGAAGGTGACAGGCTCTACATCCGTGTAGACATACAGCAGTTCTGCTGTGCCGCCGCGTACCATTTGACAGGATGAAAGCAGCTCCTGTGCGGCAGCGGTGGGATAGAACCGCAGGTCTTCAATGCAGTCCTTATCCCGACAACTATCAAATATCTTTCGGGTGTGAACACAGACGGATTCCCGCACACTGCTTAAATCGCAGACCGGGCCCGGCATTCCGTTTTCAGGCATCCAGATTACCTCCCAATTAAGTAATGAAAGAAGCTTCTTTCACACCAGTGTATGCATCTGGCCGCAGGGTGTGTGACAGCGGCCCCCTCCGGCTGATTTTCCCCTGTACAAAAGAGAGATTTTGCCGTATAATGATAAAAGAAAGGGGGCGTTAAGATGGACGCTGCGTTTATCCATGACAAGCTGGAGATCAAATTTCTGATCCTGTACATTGCCGCCCGCATCTCAGAGCCGATCCCTATAGACGGGATGCAGGAGCTGACCCTGTGCGACAGCGGCATTGATTATTTTTCATTCTCTGAGTGCCTGAACGATCTGGTGCAAACAGAGCACCTGACCCTGTCACCGGACGGCCTGTATGCCATCACGCCCAAGGGCTTGCGCAACAGTGAGATCTGCGAGAGCAGCCTTCCTATGTCCGTACGCCTGCTGACAGATCGGAACGTTGCCGCCTATAACCAGATGCTTCTGCGCAGGGCGCAGGTGCGCTCCCGGGTCATTCCCAGGGAGAACGGTACCTTCACCGTGGAGCTATGCTTCAGCGACGATGTGGATCAGCTGATGCATCTGGAGCTGATGGCGGCCACAGAGGAGCTGGCAAGGGAGCTGGCAGACCGTTTTCAAAAAAATCCGGAGCAGGTATATACCAGGCTCATGGCCTCCCTATTTTCACCGGAGTGAGGATTTCAATATCGAATTATGTGCCCCGCGCCGCAGGCGCGGGGCATTTTCATGCATAAAAAAGGACAGCCCCTCATACAGTGTGTCAACTAAGAAAAGGGGGCGTGATCGCATTGGTGGAACGCTATGCAGTCAGTCAATATGAGCAGGCGGCCCATCTGCTGCCGGTACGGTGGCAGCGCATAGCCTTGCGCTTGCCGGATTGGCAGAAGGAGCAGGCGGAGGAGCTTCGTCTGCGAGCCGGACATCCCATGACGGTGCTGCTGCCGCAGGGGGAGTGCGGCCTTGGTGAGGATGCCGTGGTGACACAGGGAGATCTGGAGCTCCTGTGCGACACGGTGACCGGCTATTCCCGCTATGCCGCAGCGGAGACCATGGCCCGGGGCTATATAACCGCTAAGGGCGGCTTCCGCATCGGCCTGTGCGGCACAGCGGTGATGCAGGAGGGCAGGAGCATCAACCTGCGTGGCCTGTCCTCCGCCTGCATCCGCATCGCCCGGGAGCTCCCCGGTATAGCCGATGACCTCATGCCACAGCTGCTGCAGGAGGGCGTATTTTGCAGCACACTGCTGATCGCCCCGCCCGGGGCCGGTAAAACCACTCTGCTGCGCGACCTTGTGCGCTGCCTATCGGACGGGATGGATACGCTTCCGGCTCACCGTGTCTCACTGGTGGATGAGCGCGGAGAGGTGGCTGTGATGGTGCAGGGGATCGCCCAAATGGAGGTCGGCTGCCACACGGACGTGCTGGATGGATGCCCCAAGGCGGTGGCCATCCCCATGCTCCTGCGCTCGGCCAACCCCCAGATCATCGCCGTGGACGAGATCACGCAGTCCGAGGACATACTCGCCATGGAGGAAGCGGCCCACTGCGGCGTTCGGTTCCTGGCAACGATCCACGCCGACTCGGCAGCCGATCTGCACAAGCGCCCGCTGCTGCGCAAGCTGCTGAGGGCGGGCATCTTTGAAAAAGCTGTCTGCATCCATTTGGCGGACAGGCAGCGGCACTATGAGGTGGAGGTGCTATGACAGCCCGGTATCTGGGCGTGCTCCTGATTTCCGCCGCCGGGGTTTTGCTGCTGCTTCAGCTTCGCAGACGCAGCCGAGAGGAGATCCTTTTTCTGCAGGATATGGCCGCTGCTCTGGAGCAGGCGGAGACCTCCGTCCGCTTTCGCTGCCAGCCCATGCCGGAGATCATTGCCGACCAGTCCGGGAGAAAATACTGTGGCTGGATTTTTACGAAAACTGCCCAAAACATGGCAAGCGGATACACTTTACAATCCGCTTTTAGCAAAGCAATCCGTGGGATCCCGTGGCTCCAGGCGGCGCAGGCACTCTCCGCCTTGGAGCTCTCCGGCGATGTCCAGCGGATCAGTGCCAATCTGCGGTCTTCCGCTGCCGCCATGCGGGAGCTGCTCCGGCAGCGGCAGGCCGACAGCCATGAAAAGCAAAAAATATCCCTTGCCCTGACAGCCTCCGGCTGCGGGCTTTTGGTGATTCTTTTACTGTAAGGAGTATACATGGATGTTGATTTGATTTTCAAGATAGCAGCCGTCGGGATATTGGTGGCTGTGCTGAACTTAGTTCTGGCCCGCAGCGGGCGGGAGGAGCAGGCGATGATGACCACCCTGGCCGGGCTGGTGGTGGTACTGATGATGCTGGTGCGGCAAATCAGCGACCTGTTTGATCTCATCAAGTCGCTATTTTCCCTGTAGCCATGGCGGAGCTGGGGAAAATCATCGCCATTTGCCTCATTGGCGCGGTACTGACGCTGCTGCTGGAGAAAAGTCACCCGGAGCTGGCGATATTGCTGGCCTTATCCGTTTGCGCCGGTTTGCTTCTTTTCGGGCTGTCTCGGCTGGGGACTGTGCTTTCGGCGCTGAAGCAGCTGGCCCAGGCCGGCGGCCTGTCCTCCGACCTGCTGCAGCCGCTGGTGAAGACGGTGGGCATCGCCCTTGTGACCCGGACCGGTGCGGAGCTGTGCCGGGATGCCAAGCAGGGGGCCATGGCGTCCGTTGTGGAAATGGCAGGTGCCTTTTGCGCCATCATCGTGTCTTTGCCGCTGCTGGGCACCGTGTGGGAATTGCTGCGAGGGATGCTGTGATGCGTAAGATATGGATTATTTTTCTGCTGTTGTGGTGCATGGCCCCGGCCTATGGGGCGGAAATTCCAGAGGAGATCACGGATGCCATGCCCGACAGCGCAAAGGAATTGCTGGAAGATACTGACAAGGTAGAAAACTTTACATCATTGGGAGACGGACTGTCCGGCCTGTGGGAGCGCACCTGCAAGCTGCTGGCCGTGACCGTGCAGGACAGCCTGGGTGGTGTTGTGCTGATCATGAGCGCGATCCTGCTGTGCTCCCTGGCGGAGGACTGCTTCGGCGCGGCGGGCGGAGGGAGAATGCTGGACCCCGTTCCACTGGTAGGGACAATGGTGATTCTCCTTGCAGTGGGCAGCAATATGAAAAGCCTCATGGGGCTGGGGGAGCAGACCATTGAGGAGCTGGACATATTTTCCAAAGCGCTGCTGCCGACCCTTTCGGCGGCGGCAGCGGCCGGCGGATGCGCCGTTTCCGCCAGTGTGCGGCAGGTGGCAACGGTTTTCTTTTCCGACCTGCTGATCAGCCTGATCCGCAGCCTGCTTCTGCCGCTGGTGTGGGTATTCGTGGCCCTTTCCGCCGCCGATGCCATCCTGCCTGCCGGCCGCTTGAGCGGTATCGCCCAGGGCCTGCATAAGGCCGCCACATGGCTGCTTTCCGGGAGCCTGCTTCTCTTTACGGGGTATCTCTCCCTCTCCGGGGCCTTTGCCTCCTCGGCGGACAGCCTCACGCTTCGCATGGCGCGTTCCGCTATCGGCACGGCCATCCCCGTGGTAGGCGGGATCATATCCGATGCCGCAGACACGATCCTGGCCGGGGCCGGTGTCCTGCGGCAGTCTGTAGGCATTGTGGGCACGTTGACCATCCTGGCCACCTGCATTCTGCCGTTTCTGAAGCTGGGCGTGCAGTATCTGCTGCTGAAGCTCTCCGCCTTTTTTGCCGCTGCAGTGGCGCCGGAGCCGCTGGTGAAGCTGCTGCATGCTTTGAGCAGTGCCTTCGGCCTGGTGCTGGGGATGACCGGCGCCACGGCGGCCATGCTGCTGATATCTGTTGCGTCTTCTGTGAAGGTGGTGAGCTTGTGATCGATTGGTTTCGTGTGTGGATCATCAGCCTGATGACGGTCTCGGCTGTTCTGACGATCCTCTCCACCCTCCTTCCGGAGGGGGCTGTGAAGAAGGTAGCCGGCGTGACGGGCGGCCTGGTGCTTCTTCTGACCATCCTGCGCGGTATCAGCAGCCTGGAGCTGAAGGGGTTCCGTCTGTCCTATGACCAGTGCGCCCGGCAGATCGACCGTCAGATGGAGACCTACCGCCTTCAAAGCAGCAGAAACCTGGAATCGCTCATACAGGAGCGATGCGCCGCATATATTTCAGAACAGGCACAGTCCTTTGGCCTGGAATGCAGCCCACAGGTGGAGACCCGGTGGACGGATGACAACATTCCGGTTCCCACGGCTGTAAAAATGGACATTGCTTATCACGGGGAGCTATCGCGGATCATAGAGGAAAACTTAGGAATCGGTGCCGAAGGTCAGACCTGGCAGTCATCGAAAGGGTAACAAAATGGGAAAGGTAAGATGGGGCGAGCTATGGAAAAAGTACAAATTTATTCTGCTGGTGGTGCTGGTAGGGATCATACTGATGCTGCTTCCGGTCTCCTCCAAGGCAGAGGAAACGAACCAGGGCGACGGGCAGATTCAGCAGGAGTCCTTCGATCTGGAGGCGGAGGAGCGCCGTATGGAGGAGCTGCTGGGCAGGATCGATGGAGTTGGGAAGCTCCGACTGATGCTGACTCTGCGCAGCGGCACACGCTTGACCCTGGCGGAGAACACCCAGCGGGAGGAGAACCGCACCCAGCGGGAAACGGTGACGCTGAACCGGGGCAGCGGCAGTCAGGAGGTGGTGGTCACAAATCGATACTATCCGGTCTATCAGGGCGCCGTGGTGGTGTGTCAGGGCGCAGACAGCAGCGCCGTGTGTCTGGCCGTCACGGAAACACTCCAGGCACTGACCGGTCTGTCGTCGGATCGGATCCGCGTGGCAAAATGGACAGCGTGACAGGAGGTCGTACTATGAAAAAGGTTTGGAAGAAGCGGGCGGTGGTGGCAACGGTATTGCTGTTCGTGTGCGCGGCGGTGTATATGAACTGGCGCTATGCCGGTTCTCTGGAGGATACCTCCAAGGTATTGGGGGAGTCCACTCTGGTGTCCGGTGAGAAGGCAGGGGAGAGCGGCTCGGGTACAGAGCAGGTCACCTCCACCGGCGACGATTATTTTTCCACCGCCCGGCTCAGCCGCAAGCAGGCCCGGGATAATGCCATCAGCATGCTCAAGGATGCCTCCACCGACGAGACGGCGGATCAGTCTGTTCTCAATGAGGCCGCCGAAACTCTGCAGGTGCTGGCGGGCTATACGGTGTCCGAATCTCAGATCGAGAATCTGGTCACAGCCAAGGGGTACGCCGACTGCGTAGCCTTCATGGGTGCCGAGAGCATCAGCGTTGTGGTGGAGGATAAGGACGGTCTGGACTCTACCGACGTAGCCCGCATTATGGATATCGTTGTGCAGGAGACCGGCTACGCGCCCAATCAGATCAAAGTTCTGGAAGCAGATTGACGGACATATAAAAAAGGGTTGTATTTTTCCTTGCAGGATGGTATACTTCAATGGAATAATCCGTAACAATTCTTTGCAAGGAGCGCTGAACCTATGGCTGAAAATAAAGAATATATCACGCAGCAGGAATCCGCCGGAGCCATTCAGATTTCCGAGGATGTGGTTGCCTCTATCGCAACGGCGGCCGCCCTGGAGACGGAGGGCGTTAGCGCCATGCTGGGCGCCGCCGGCGGTGATCTCAAGCCCGCCCGGAAGATGGCGGCCAAGGGCGTCGTCATTGAACCTGCGGAAGGCGGCCTGTCCATCACGCTGTACGTCATGATCCGCTATGGCTTTGCCATGGCCGACGTAGCCGGTAAGGTGCAGCAGTCTGTGCTGACGGCTCTGCACGATATGACAGGTTTTAACATCTGCGCCGTGAATGTAATGATCGGCGGCATTTGCTTTGACTGATCCCACAAAAGAGAGAAGAGGAAAAAATCGGTATGACACGAAACACAGCCAGAGAGATCGCGGTACACCTTGCCTACGAGCTGAGCTTTTCAGACCTTCCCGTTGCGGAATTTCTGGACCAGCAGCTCTCGCCGGAGGCGTTTTCGGATCTTGCTCCGGAGTACTCCCTGTATGAGGAGGTTCCCAACGAAAAGCAGATGCTTTATATCCGCCGCCTTGTGAGCGGAGTCAGCGAGCATGCGGCGGAGTTGGATTCCTACATTGCGAAATACGCCAAGGGCTGGCGCTTCGAGCGCATCAGCCTGGTGGCCTCGGCCATTATGCGCGTGGCTATGTTCGAGATGCTCTACATGCCGGACATTCCCCATGGCGCCTCCATCAGCGAGGCGGTGTCCATCGCCAAGAAGTACGATGCCCCCGAGGTGGCAAAATTTGTCAACGGCATTCTGGGCAGCTTCCTGCGGGAAGAGATCAAGGAATAAATTCGCATTTCAGGCAGGGCAGAAATGCTCTGCCTGTTTTCGGCGGAGGTGAGGTTTTGCAGCAGCGCGTATTCAATGTCAGCGAGGTCAATCAACTTGTCAAGCAGCTCATAGAGGGGCAGCCGGAGCTGAGCGGTATCCTGGTTCGGGGTGAGCTCTCCAATTATAAGGTCTATCCCTCCGGCCATCACTATTTTACGCTGAAGGACGGGCAGAGCGCCCTGCGCTGCGTGCTGTTTGCCGGCTCCGCCCGGTACCTGCGCTTCCGCCCGGAAAACGGCATGAAGGTGGTGGCCGCGGGCCGGGTCAGCGTCTATCCCCGGGACGGGGCCTATCAGCTCTATTGCACTCGCCTGGTGTCCGACGGCATCGGCGATTTGCACATTGCCTTTGAGCAGCTGAAGCAGAAGCTCTATGCTCAGGGCCTCTTTGCGCCCGAGCACAAGAAACCCCTGCCGTCCTATCCCCGCCGCATCGCCATCATCACAAGCCCCGCCGGGGCAGCTGTTCACGATATGATCCGCATCCTTGGCCGCCGGTATCCACTGAGCAAGGTGCTTCTGCTTCCCGTGCGTGTGCAGGGGGAGGGGGCTGCGGCGGAGATTGCCGCGGCCATTCGCTACGCCAACCGGTACCGGGCAGCCGACCTGCTTATCGTGGGTCGTGGCGGCGGCTCCATAGAGGATCTGTGGGCCTTCAACGAGGAGGTTGTGGCCCGCGCGGTGTATGATTCCGCCATTCCCGTTATTTCCGCCGTGGGGCACGAGCCGGATGTGACCATCTCTGATTATGCAGCGGACCGCCGTGCGTCTACACCGTCCAACGCGGCGGAGATCGCCGTGCCGGATCAGGCGGAGCTTCGCCATAAGCTGCAAACCCTCTGTGCCCGCATGTGCAGGAGTCAGCAGCACAGATTGGACGGATATGACCGCCGCCTGCGGGAACTGCAGCATAAGCGTGTGCTGACGGATCCCATGGCGTTTCTGCAGGACCGGAGCATGCAGCTGGATCATGCGCAGGAGAAGCTGCTTGCCGCTATGGAGCGCGTGATAGAGGGCCATACCCGCCGCTTTACCCATGCAGCGGCATCGCTGGATGCGCTGAGTCCGCTGCGTGTTCTGCACCGTGGCTACTGCGTGGCGCAAAAGGCGGACAAGACTATCCTGCGCAGCAGCACGCAGGTGGAACCGGGAGAAAGTATCTTTCTGCAGCTTGCCCAAGGCGATCTGCAGTGCCAAGTGACCGAGAGAGGGGGAGCCCATGAAAAAACCGACCTTTGAGGAAAATATGACCCGTCTGGAGGAGATCGTATCCCTTATGGAGCAGGGGGATGCGCCGCTCAGCGAGTCCCTTGCACTCTTTACCGAGGGCAGCAAGCTGCTGACCGCCTGCCAGAAAGAGCTGGATACGGCCCGGCAAAAAGTGGTCAAGCTGATTCCCGGCCCGGATGGCGAGCCGGTGGAACGAGAATTTATATCCGAGGAGGAGAGCCTATGAACTATCAGGAGCGTTACTCGGCCTATCAGGAGGCGATCGAGGCCTATCTGGACGGGATATTTTCCGCGGAAGGCAAGCCCTATGGCAAGCTGCAGGAGTCTATCCGCTATAGTCTCCTTGCCGGCGGCAAACGGATTCGCCCCGTTTTGACGCTGGAGTTTGCCCGCCTGGGCGGCATTGACTGGCAGCTGGCCCTGCCCTATGCCTGCGCCCTGGAGCTGGTGCATAATTATTCCCTGATCCATGACGACCTACCCTGCATGGACGATGACGATCTGCGCCGGGGCAAGCCCACCAACCATAAGGTTTACGGGGAGACCCTGGCGGTGCTGGCGGGAGATGCCATGCAGCCGGAGGCTTTCCGCCTGATCCTGCAGGCCCGGGGCCTCTCTGCGGAAAACCGCGTTGAGGCGGCGCTGATTCTGGCAAAAGCCTGCGGCGGGGAGGGGATGGTAGCCGGTCAGGTGCTGGACACTGTATGTCATGTGGCCGATGAGGCTGGCCTTTCCATGCTCAACCGGCTGAAGACGGGGGCGATGATTTCTGCCGCCGCAGAGCTGGGCTGTGTGGCCTCCAGGATGCCCATGTATTGGCGGCAGCAGGCCGTTCTCTTTGCCGAGCAGCTGGGCCTGGCGTTCCAGATCCGGGATGATATGCTGGATGTGATAGGCGACGAGAGCGTGTTCGGCAAGCCTATCGGCTCGGATAAGGACGAGGGGAAGATCACCTATGTGGACCTCAAGGGACTGGACGGCTGCGCCCGGGAGGTGGAGCGGTGTACAGCCGCCGCCAAGGAGGCCATCCGGGATATTCCGGATCACGAATTCCTCTGGGAGCTGGCGGACCGTATGGTGGGCCGCAACAAGTAAATGGAACATTCCAGCGGGCACCCTGCATCTCGTGCAGGGTACTCGTTTTTTTATGAAAGTTTTCTATACCTCCCGTAGGGGGCGGCGTCCACGACACCCCGTCTCATCGCTCCCATTGCTATGCCCCCCGTAGGGGCGACCCTCGCGGTCGCACGCCTGGACTTGCACTGCACCCCTTGTCAAAAACCATGCCATTGCGAACCAGTGACCGACGTCACTGGTGTGGCAGTCCGTAATAATACCCCATGCACCGCACCCCTTGCCATCTCCCGCCACCGTTTCGATTCCATTCAATTTGCATAAACCTATTGTATAATTGAATGAACTGTGATAAAATACGTAATTACTGAATGACGGTGCAGTATCCTAGTCAGATCTGCCGCCTTGTAAGAGGGGCCTAAAAATCCCTTAAAGGGCACAACTGTGAAGCCTCTGGTGCCTGCTTCTTACGCCCAGTTTGGGGTGGGTGCTGGAGGGAGGCGCGGCCAATTACCGCGCCTGCAAGAGTAGGGCGCCTTCCAATGGCATGGAAGACCCGACCCTGCTTTTGTGGAGACCTGTTCTTGTGCGCGGGCGTACTCCCCTGGTGGTAAGCGACCTGTGTACGAAGCAGATTGAGAACCTGCAATGCGGTGCTACCCAGCCTTCCGGCTGCGAACGCTGTGTGCAGAGTAGCCTGCCTTGCGTGGAGTGGGTGGATTTGGGAGCCAAGCGGAAGCGTCCCCGGCCAGGGACGTTCTCCGATATTCCTCTGAAACCCCCTCTGCAAAAGAGGCTAAGAGACGGTTTGACTGCAGTGGAAATCACCTAGGCTGTCCCACAAAGGGCGTCGGTGGGGTTGCAGTGCGGACTAAGTGGCAGTCGGGTATCGCGGTCGGTAACACCGCGGCACGGGGTTTAATGGGAAACCGCCTGATCGGCAACGAGAGGTAACCCGTGGGGAAATCCAACCCGTACCTAAGCCGTAAGATTTATCATCGGCGCTGCCGTCATTCAGCTTTTTATTATTAATAAGTGAGGGATATTTTTGGCTGACCCAAATAAAAACAAAAAATCCAAAGACCGGTGGCCCCTGCGCGTTTTTCTGATCGCGGTGGCCCTTTCTGCCATTATGAGCTTTTGTTCTTCGGCAGCGCTGGAGGATAGCGGCATATGGATCCCGATTTTGGTGCTGGTGATTTTCATCGCACTGGGTATTGTGTTCGATATGATCGGCGTGGCCGTCACGGCGGCGGATCCCAGGCCGTTTCATTCTATGGCGGCCCATAGGGAAAAGGGCGGTCGGGAGGCCATTCGTCTGCTGAATATGTCCAATAAGGTTTCCTCCCTTTGCAATGATGTGGTGGGTGATATTTGCGGTATTGTCAGCGGCTCCACGGCGGCTGTGATCGTTGTGGAGCTGCAGCGCAGCTTTTCCACCACCACGATCCTTATCTCCATCGGCGTCACGGCGCTTATTTCGGGCCTGACTATTGGAGGCAAGGCCCTTTTTAAGCGCATAGCCATCGAGGAATCCACAAAGGTGGTTTATCGTGTTGCCCGTATTATGAATGCGCTCCATTTGTTCCGTTAACGGAGGGATTTACGTTGGTTTTAGAAAAGATCCATAATCCGGAGGACATAAAAAATCTGAATAATGAACAGGTGGAGCAGCTTTGCCGGGAGCTTCGCGCGTTTCTCATCAAGAGTGTTGCCAAGACCGGTGGGCATCTGGCCTCCAACTTGGGTGTGGTGGAGCTTACGGTGGCCATCCACCGGGTGTTTGATACCTCCAGAGACCGGCTGGTCTTTGATGTGGGGCACCAGTGCTACCCGCATAAGATTCTCACCGGTCGTCAATCACTTTTCGGTACTTTGCGGCAGATGGGCGGTCTTTCCGGCTTTCCAAAGCCTCATGAGAGTGTTCACGATGCCTTTGTGGCCGGCCATGCGTCCAACTCTGTGTCTGTTGCTTTGGGCATGGCCCACGCCAGAACGTTGCTCTGTGAGGATTACAGCGTCATCGCCCTCATTGGTGACGGAGCCATGACCGGCGGCCTGAGCTTTGAGGGGCTCAATGATGCCGGTGCTTCCGGGGAGCCCATGATCGTAATACTCAATGATAACGGCATGTCCATTGATGCTAATGTCGGCGGTCTGAGCCACCATCTGTCCCGGCTGCGTTCCCAGGAGGGGTATAATAATTTCAAAAAATGGTATAAAGAAAAGCTGCAAGACGGCAATCCCGTCAAGGAGAATCTCTACCGGGCCAGCTCCCATGTGAAGCATTGGCTTAAAAATACCCTGCTGCCTGAGAGCACTATGTTTGAAAAAATGGGCTTTTCCTACATGGGGCCTGTGGATGGCCACAATGTGCAGAAGCTGACGCAGATGCTCACCTGGGCCAGGGAGAAGAATGAACCGGTGCTTCTCCATGTGCTGACGGAGAAGGGGAGAGGCTATCCCTATGCCCAGCAGGATCCGGAGCGCTTCCACGGTACGCCGCCCTTCGACGCGGTGACAGGAAAGCCCCTGCAGGAGCACGCACAGTCGTTTTCCGATGTGTTCGGAGATACGCTTTTGGATCTGGCCAGGGCAGATCGGCGCATCTGTGCCATCACGGCCGCCATGACCTCCGGTACCGGGCTCACCGGATTTTCCAAGGAGCTGCCGGATCGGTTTTTCGATGTGGGTATTGCTGAGGGTCACGCCGTGGCCATGGCCGGCGGCATGGCCAAGCAGGGGCTTATCCCGGTCTTTGCCGTGTACTCCAGTTTTTTGCAGCGTGGATTTGACATGCTGCTCCACGATATATCCCTCGAGCAGCTCCATGTGGTTTTCTGCGTGGACCGGGCGGGTCTCGTGGGGGCGGATGGGCAGACCCACCACGGCTGCTTTGACCCGGCGTTTCTGTCTGTGATCCCGGGGATGACGGTTTTGTGTCCTGCCAGCTTTGCCGAGCTGCGGGAAATGCTGCGGTATGCTGTCTATCAGGTAGTCGGGCCGGTAGCCATAAGGTACCCTCGCGGTAGTCAAAAATGCTATGTTGCATCGGCTGCTCCGGCGTGCTTTACCAGACTGCGGGCCGGCTCTGATTCCACGATTTTAAGCTATGGCATCCTCATAAATGAAGCCCTGGCGGCAGCGGAGCTGCTGGGGAAAAAAGGCATATCCGTCCAGGTGATCAAGCTGAACAGGATCGCTCCACTGCATGAGGAGGAAGTAGCTCAAATGCTGAAAGGGGCCGCACGCTTGCTGGTTCTGGAGGACTGCGTGGAGACCGGCTGCATCGGCGAAAAAGTGGCGTGTCTGGCGGCCCAGGCGGGTGTGAAGCTGGATCGATTGCTGCTGAAAAACTGCGGTCCTGTCCTCCCGGCGGAGGGCAGTGTGGAGCAGCTCTACCGGGCCTCCGGCCTGGATGCCGCTTCGGTGGCCGCATCCATTGAGGAGGCACTGCAATGAGCAATAAAACACGGCTGGATGTATTGCTTACCGAACGCGGTCTGTTGGATTCCCGGCAGAAGGCGCAGGCCACCATTATGTCCGGCATAGTATTTGTCGATGGACGCCGCGTCGATAAATCCGGCACCATGGTGCCCAATGATTCAAAGGTCGAGATCCGGGGCGCGACGCTGCAATATGTCAGCCGCGGAGGGCTGAAGCTGGAAAAGGCCATGCAGACTTTTCCGCTGGCTCTGCAGGGAAAGGTTTGCGCGGATATCGGGGCATCCACCGGCGGATTTACAGACTGCATGCTGCAAAACGGAGCCCGGACGGTGTACGCCGTGGATGTGGGCTACGGTCAGCTGGACTGGAAGCTGCGCAACGACGAGCGGGTGGTGTGCATGGAGCGCACAAATGCCCGGTTCCTGACCCACAAGGAGATCCCGGAGGAATTGGATTTTGCGTCGGTGGATGTGTCCTTCATTTCCTTGAAGCTGATTTTTCCGGCGCTGTATGGCCTGCTGCGGGAGGGCGGAGAGATCGTCTGCCTCATCAAGCCGCAATTTGAGGCCGGACGGGACAAGGTCGGGAAAAAAGGCGTTGTCCGGGATCCGACTGTACACCTGGAGGTGCTGGAAAACTTCCTGATCCATGCAAAGGAAAATCACTTTACAGTGCGTGGAATCACTTATTCCCCTATACGAGGTCCTGAAGGAAACATCGAGTATCTCGGTTTTTTGCGAAAGGACTCGGAACCGGATACGCCGGTTGATCTGCGCGCTATAGTGGAAGCATCACACAGTACACTAAAGGAGTGAAAAATGGCGCAAAGAAAGAAAATCATTCTTTGTCCCAACCCGTATCGGGATAAAGATATGCGCGTTGCCGCCAGATCCAAAGCCATTCTGGATGAGTCCGGCTTCGACACGGTGGTTTGCCTGCCATTTCAAAAGGAAGGGTACGGCGCTGATATGGGGATGCCTCTGGGCCAGCTTGCCCAGGAGATCAGGAGAGCTGACCTGCTGATCGCCTTTGGCGGGGACGGAACGATCCTGCACCTGGCGAAGACGGTGGCTATGAACAATGTGCCGGTTCTCGGCATTAACCTGGGCAGTCTGGGATTTATGTCGGAGCTGGAGCCCAATGAGCTGGAACGACTGCGGGATCTGAAGGGCTGGAACCTCACGGTGGAGGAGCGCATGATGCTGGATGTGTCCGTGGTGCGAAACGGCCGCAGCGTTTATAATACCATTGCGCTCAATGACGCGGTGATATCCAAGGGCTCTATTGCCAGAGTGGTGCGGCTGGAGATATACACGGAGGAGGGATTCCTGACCCGGGTGGGCGGCGACGGCGTAGTCATATCCACCCCCACCGGTTCTACAGGGTATTCTATGGCTGCGGGGGGGCCCATCGTGGAGCCTACGGCCCGCAACATCGTCATCAGCCCCATTTGTCCCCACTCCACGCGTTCCAGCAGCTATGTGCTGGACCCGAACCATGTGATCCGGGTGACTGCGCCGGACGCCAACCGCAAGTTTGTGTACCTTTCCTCTGACGGAGGGAAAGCATTTTCCCTGAAAAACGACGATGTGGTGCAGGCGAGTCTGTCAAAGCACACGATGAAGCTTGTGCGGCTTTCAAAAAAGAGCTTTTGCGAGATTCTGGACAAAAAAATGGCCATGGAGGCAGCAAAATATGAAAAATGACCGCCAAAAAATGATATTAGAGATCATCTCCCAGGAGCCGGTGGAGACCCAGGAGCAGCTTTTGTCCCTGCTGCAGGCACGTGGATTTACGGGCACGCAGGCCACCATTTCCCGGGACATTAAGCAGCTCCACCTTGTTAAGGCCCCAGCAGGACAGGGGAGGTACCGCTATGCGGTATCCGACCATGGGTCAAAAATCCATGTGGCGGATAAATTGCAGACCATTTTCCGAGAGAGCATTGTAAATGTGGATTACGCGCAAAATCTGGTGGTCATCCACACCATGTCGGGCCTGGCCAATGGCGCGGCGGCGGCTCTGGACGGGATGGAGATCGACCAGCTGATAGGTACGCTGGCCGGAGACGACACGGTGCTGCTGATTATGCGCGACAGCGAGAGCGCCGTGGAGCTGGCCAGCAGCATCAAGGCGATGCTGAGCTGAGACGAAGGGAGCACAATATGCTTGATCTGCTGCATATTGAAAATATTGCCATCATTGAGCAGGCAGACATTCAGTTCCGTCCGGGATTCAACGCCCTGACCGGCGAAACCGGCGCGGGTAAGTCCATCGTCATCGATGCTCTCAGTGCGGTTCTTGGGCAGCGTGCGTCCCGGGATCTGATCCGCACGGGGAGCGACCATGCATTTGTCAGCGCGGTCTTTTCCCAAATTCCCCAGGCTCTGGGCGCGGATATGGGAATTGAAGACCAGGAGGAATGGCTGCTGCAGCGGGAAATATATGCAGATGGGAAAAACGTATGCCGCCTGAATGGACGGCCCATGACCGTCTCCCAGTTGCGTGCCATAGGAAACCGGCTGCTGAATATCCACGGGCAGCACGATGGCCAGCAGCTGCTGGACGAGACGCAGCACATTCTTTATCTGGATCAGTACGGAAGGTACTCGCCTTTACAGGATAGCTATGCCGCGAAATATGCGGCCCTGCAGGAGATTCGGAGCCAGATGGACGCGCTGCAAATGGATGAATCGGAAAAGGCGCGGCGTATAGATACGCTCCGGTTTCAGATCAACGACTTGGAACGGGCCGATTTGCAGGCCGGGGAGGAAGAGGAGCTGCTGGAGCGGAGAAATTTGCTCCGCAATGGCGAGAAGTTTATCTCTGCGATTCAGGGGGCGGATTTCTGCCTCAGCGGGGACGACCAGCAGGCAGGCGCACTGTCGCTGCTGCGGCAGGCACAGGAGCAGCTGGCCTCTGTCCGGAATATGAGCGACAGCTTTTCTCAGCTGTATGAGCGGCTGGAGGCTGTGTACAGCGAGGTTTATGACATTTCCTACACCGTACAGGAAAAGAAGGATGAATTTGACTTCGCCCCGGGAGAGCTGGACGAGGTGGAGAGCCGCTGCGACCAGCTGTACCGGCTGAAAAAGAAGTACGGCGCTACGGTGGAGGACATGCTGGCCTATCTGGAGAAGTGCCGGCAGGAGCTGGATCAGATTGCCTTTGCCGATGACACGCTGGCGATACTTCAAAAGAAGCTGGAGAAGGCGGAGAAGGAGGCTCTGACGGCTGCCAGAGAGCTTTCAAAGCAGCGCAGGATTGTCGCCAAGGAGCTGCAGGAGAGAATCCTGACGGAGCTGCGGGAGCTGAATATGGGCTCGATTCGGTTTGAGGTGGCTTTTGCGGAGAAAAAGCCGGATGTCAGCGGCATAGACGAGGTGCGCTTTCTCATGTCCGCCAACGTGGGCGAGGAGCTGCGGCCCATACAAAAGATCGCCTCCGGTGGTGAGCTGGCCCGGATCATGCTGGCCATGAAAAATGTATTTTCCCAGCAGGAACAGATCGGTACCATGGTCTTTGATGAGGTGGATACCGGTGTGTCCGGACGGGCGGCCCAAAAGGTCGCAGAGAAAATGGCCCGGATCTCCCGGCAGAAGCAGGTGCTCTGCGTGACGCATCTGCCGCAGCTGGCTGCCATGGCAGATACGCATTTTTCTGTGGAAAAGGGCGTGTTGGGCGGGAGAACCTTTACCCGGGTGCAGGAGCTGACTCGTGCTCAGCGCCGGGAGGAGCTGGCCCGGCTTACAGGCGGAGAGCAGATCACGCAGACCATGCTGGAGGGAGCGGAGGAGCTGCTGTCTGCAGCGGACGCTTACAAAAAAACATTGGCATAAGCTGTTGACAAAGGGTGAGTCGTTCTTTATAATAAGTAGCAGATTTTATATCCATACAGCGTTGATGGGAAAAGTAGGGCCGAATTGTCTGCGCAGAGAGCCTCCGGTGGGTGCAAGGAGGAGAGATGACCGGTCCGAATACATCCCGGAGCTGCCTTCTGAACGGGCCTCGGCCCCAGTAGGGATGTGTCGGGTGCGCCCGTTACAGCGCAGGAGTGCACAGATGCACTCCATGAGGCCGCTGTCCGCGAGGCTGCGGCGAATATGAGGTGGTACCGTGGCTTTTTGTCGCCCTCTGTCGATGCAGGCAGGGGGCGTTTTTTTGCCTTCTGCCCGATGCAAAAATCCAAAATCGGAAGAAAGGAACAAAAGAAATGGGAATTTATGAGGAACTGATCGCCCGGGGGCTGATCGCACAGGTGACCAATGAGGACGAGATACGGGAGATGGTCAACAACGGCAAGGCGACCTTCTATATCGGCTTTGACTGCACGGCGGACTCTCTGCACGTGGGGCATTTCATGGCGCTGTGCCTGATGAAGCGGCTGCAGATGGCCGGAAACAAGCCCATTGCCCTCATCGGCGACGGCACGACCATGATCGGCGACCCCTCCGGGCGGACGGACATGCGCAAGATGCTCACCCGGGAGGACATCGTACACAACGCCGAGTGCTTCAAGCGGCAAATGGAGAAGTTCATCGATTTCTCCGACGACAAGGCGCTGATGCTGTATAACTCCGAGTGGTTGATGCCGCTGAACTATATTGAGCTGCTGCGGGAGGTGGGCGCCTGCTTCTCTGTGAATAACATGCTGCGGGCCGAGTGCTACAAGCAGCGCATGGAGAAGGGGCTGAGCTTCCTGGAGTTCAACTACATGATCATGCAGAGCTATGACTTCTACTACATGTTCCAGCACTATGGGTGCAACATGCAGTTTGGCGGCAACGACCAGTGGAGCAATATGCTGGGCGGTACGGAGCTGATTCGGCGGAAGCTGGGCAAGGATGCCCATGCCATGACCATCAACCTGCTGCTCAACTCCGAGGGCAAGAAGATGGGCAAAACCGCCTCCGGCGCTGTGTGGCTGGATCCCAACAAGACCAGCCCCTTCGAGTTCTATCAGTACTGGCGGAATGTGGATGATGCGGATGTGATCAAGTGCCTGCGGATGCTGACCTTCCTGCCGCTGGAGGAAATTAACGCCATGGTCGATTGGAAGGATGCCAAGCTCAACGAGGCCAAGGACATCCTGGCCTATGAGCTGACGAAGCTGGTGCACAGCCAGGAGGAGGCCGATAAGGCTCGGGAGGCGTCCCGGGCGCTGTTCTCCGGCAAGGGCGATGCCACCCATATGCCGGCTACCCAGATCCCGGCAGAGAAGCTGACGGATGGGAAGATCGGCATTATGGCGCTGCTGGTGGAGTGCGGCCTGTGCGCGTCCAACAGCGAGGCCCGGCGGCTGGTGCAGCAGGGCGGTGTGTCCGTCAATGATTCCAAGGTGGAGTCTATTGATGCCGCCTTTGATGCAGAGACTCTCGCCGGCGAGGGCGTTATCATCAAGAAGGGAAAGAAAATCTTCCACAGAGCTTACATGGCGTAAAATGATGAAGAAAGCCTCCTGCGGCAGCGGGGGCTTTTTTCTTGTAAAAGACCGTAAAATGTATTATAATAAACCCTATACTGATAAACAGACTGGAATGAAACAACATGAAAACGAGCGATTTTAATTTTGATTTGCCTCAGGAGCTGATCGCCCAGACTCCGCTGGAGCGGCGGGATGCGTCCCGGCTGCTGGTGCTGGATAAAAACAGCGGCGCATGGGAGCACCGGCATTTTTTTGATTTGCCGGAGTATCTGCACCCCGGAGACTGCCTGATCTTAAACGACTCCCGTGTTTTGCCGGCCAGGCTTCTGGGCCAGCGGCTGCCGGGGGGCGGTGCCTGCGAGGTGCTGCTGCTCATTGACCGGGGCGAGAAGACCTGGGAGTGTCTGGTGCGGCCCGGGAAGCATCTGCGGGAAGGGGCAAAGCTTACCTTTGGCGGCGGAGAGTTGACGGCGGAGGTCACAGCGGTTCTGGAGGGCGGAAACCGATTGGTGCGGTTCGACTATGACGGCATTTTTCTGGAGGTACTGGACAGGCTGGGGAAAATGCCCCTGCCGCCTTACATCAAGGAGGAGCTGCAGGATAGGGAAAGGTATCAAACGGTTTATTCCAAGGTCGTTGGCTCTGCGGCTGCGCCTACGGCGGGGCTTCATTTCACGGAGGAACTTCTGAAAAAGGTGCAGGAAATGGGCGTGAAGGTGGGCTATGTGACGCTCCATGTGGGGCTGGGCACTTTCCGGCCTGTAAAGGAAGATGACATTACAGACCATCTGATGCACAGCGAATACTGCGTGATCCCCCAGGAGACGGCGGACCTTATCAACGAGACGAAGAAAAACGGTGGCCGGGTCATCTGCGTGGGTACTACCTCCTGCCGGACGGTAGAATCCTGGGCAGGGGAGGACGGAACCATGCGCGCCTCGGCGGGATGGACGGACATATTCATTTATCCTGGGTATAAGTTCAAGGTTTTGGACGCGCTGATTACCAATTTCCACCTGCCGGAGTCTACGCTCATTATGCTGGTTTCAGCATTGGCAGGACGGGAGCATGTGTTGCGGGCTTATGAAGAGGCCGTGCGGGAGAGGTATCGTTTTTTCTCCTTTGGCGACGCGATGTTTATCCACTGAATTTTGAATCAAGGAGTTTATTCCATGTTTAAGGTCATTAAAAAAGAGGGAAGCGCCCGGCGGGGCGAGTTTCGGTGCGCCCACGGCGGCGTGGTGCAGACACCGGTGTTTATGAATGTGGGCACCCAGGCGGCCATCAAGGGCGGGCTCAGTGCCTTTGATCTGAAGGACATCGGCTGCCAGATCGAGCTGTCCAACACCTATCACCTGCACCTGCGACCCGGCGACGATGTGGTGAAGCAGATGGGCGGCCTGCATCGGTTTATGCGATGGGACGGGCCGATTCTAACGGACTCAGGCGGGTTCCAGGTGTTTTCTCTGGCCAGTCTGCGCAAGATCAAGGAGGAAGGCGTGACCTTTGCCTCCCATCTGGACGGGCACCGCATTTTCATGGGGCCGGAGGAGAGCATGCGCATCCAATCCAATCTGGGTTCGGACATCGCCATGGCCTTTGACGAGTGCGTGGAAAACCCGGCGCAATACGAGTACGCCAAGGCCAGCTGTGAGCGGACGCTGCGGTGGCTGGAGCGGTGCAAAAAGGAGCATGACAGGCTCAATAGTCTGCCGGATACGATAAACCCGGGACAGATGCTTTTCGGCATCAACCAGGGAGCTACCTTCCGGGATCTGCGCATCTGGCATATGCAGGAGATTGCCAAGCTGGGCTGCGATGGCTATGCCATCGGGGGCCTGGCGGTGGGGGAGCCTACAGAAGTAATGTACGAGATCATTGAGGCGGTGGAGCCGTATATGCCCGCCGACAAGCCCAGATACCTTATGGGCGTGGGTACGCCCAGCAATATCATTGAGGGTGTTGCCCGGGGCGTGGATTTCTTTGACTGCGTAATGCCGGCCCGGAACGCGCGGCACGGCAAGCTCTTTACCTGGCAGGGGACGATGAACATCAAAAATGCCAAGTACAAGCTGGATGACGGCCCCATCGATCCCCAGTGTGACTGCCCGGTGTGTAGAAGCTTCAGCCGCGCCTATGTCCGCCACCTGTTCGCGGCAGAGGAAATTCTTGCCATGCGTCTGGCGGTGATGCACAATTTGTATTTCTACAACAAGCTGACCCAAAGAATCCGGACTGCATTGGATGAGGGGCAGTTTGGGGCATTCCGGGCGGAATACAGCAGCAAACTCTCCCAAAAGATATGAAAAGAATCTGTGAACGGGCTGAAAAGGTCTTGCAATAATCTGAATGATTTTGTATAATACAGACATATTGTAAAAAAGGAGATTGTGCCCCATGTTTGAAATCGCTTATGCGTCTACCACCTCCGCCGGCGGCAACGGAATGACTTCCATTTTGATGATCGTTGTTATGCTGGCAATTTTCTACTTCCTGCTGATTCGCCCTGAGAATAAGCGCAAAAAGCAGGCACAGGAAATGCGTGATTCTCTGAAAAAGGGTGACTGGATCACCACCATCGGCGGCATATATGGCCGTATCGTTTCCATCAGCGACCGCACCGTCGTCATTGAGACCAGCGAGGATCGCGTCCGCATGGAGTTTGTGAAGTCTGCTATTGGCTCTGTCGGTACGCTGGAGGAGCAGGCTGCCGCTGCTGCAGCGCCCCGTCGCGGCGGTAAGAAGGCTGAGGCCAAGGCCGAGGTGAAGAAAGAAGTTCCCGCCGTGGAGGAAGCGCCTGCCGCTGAGGAGGCTGCCCCCGCCGAGGAGAACAAGACCGAGGAATAATCCATTCATAATTTAAAACCTCCCCCAATATGCTGAAACAGCATGAATTGGGGGAGGTTTTTATGCATATGCAGGAGTGGATCAACAAGAATGTGGGGATAGGACTGCTTTTGAGCGTGGCACTGTGCATTATGTGCGCGGCCCTGGGGGCATTGTTGCTGGACAAAGAGGTGCTGGAGCTGGGCTCCGCTGGAACATGGGGGGCGGCATCGTGGTTCCTGGTATCCTTTGTGGGCTGTCGGGCAGCACGGAGGGATGAAAAAGCGGGGCTGCTTCACGCGACGGTTCAGGCGCTGTTGTTATACCTGCTCGTATGGTGCGCGGCTCTTGGGTTTGGCACTGAATCGTCCTTTAGGGAAAATGGATGGGTGATTACGGCCTGTATATGGGGCGGGGCACTGGCTGCAGGGGTGCTGCCAAAAGGAAAGAAGAAACGAAAAGGGAAGAGGAGAGGGCGCACGAGTGGGCAACGGTCAGTATTTGGGAAATAGTCAATATCACCAAAAATGAGTTTGGAACTATTTTGCGCCCTGTAAGCGGCAAAAATCGAGGGGATTTTATCAGAGCACAAGATGTTGCGTAGCCGGAAGGGTCGACCGGCTATATTTGGACACGTGAACATCAAAATAATCGCTGCAAACCTTGTGTTTACGTAGTTTACATAATGCAGTTTACATAATGCTTTGGAATAAATATAGAAAATAAAAAAACTGATGAAAATCCCTTGCTCTTTCAAAAAAATTGGCTTATAGTATAGATGTTTTCTTCTAAACGGACGGCTTGTCTCATACTGTTTACATGAGGTGAGCGTACCATGAGAAGAGGTTTTTTGCCGAAAACCGCACGCAGGAAGACCAGGGTCGAGTCATCGGTATTTTTTTTCACCGCCGCATTTGTCCTCGGCTGTGTTGGCGGGTATTTCTCTTGCAGAGCATTTGGCGCCAGCCAGGAGATCAAGGAGTACTTAATGGAGTACGCCAAGGCCCTTTCCGCTGGAAAAGCGATCACCGCTGCTTCACTGTTGGGCGCGGCGGCGGCGTACTTTCGTGTGCCGTGGACAGTATTCCTTTGCAGCCTGTCGCGGTATGCGTTTTACCTGTTCTGCTGTGTGTTTTTTGGCGAGGGGCTTTTGCTGGCCTTTGCCGTCACGACCTTTGTTCTGGCGTTGGGCCGGACTGGAGTGCTGATCGCCTTATGCGTTTTCGGCATCCGGCTTATTTTTATTTTGCCTGTTTCGCTTTCTGCGGCTGTACGGCGGTGCAGCCTGGCTGCCGGGCAAAGCGGGAGACGTGCGTCCAGGGCGCAGGCACCGACGGGAAACAGACGGCTTCGCAGCTTGCTTGTTTACCAAGTCGTTTTGACGCTGGGTGTTCTGGCAGAAATTACTTTTGTGCCGAGACTTGTGGCGTTTGCCATGCAATATGTTTCATGATTCTGCTTAGTAAGGAGGTGATGGTATGTTGGATTATCTGGCGCTTTACCGCAATTATCTGACAAATGAAAAGCATATGTCCGTGAATACCATCAGCTCTTATATGCGGGATCTGGGGCAGTACCAGCAGTGGCTGCAGCAGAAGAAAACCGATCTTCGGCGGGCGAAGAATGCCGTATTGCAGGAATACGTCAAGAGATTGGAGCAATTGGGCAAGTCGCCCGCTACAATGAGCCGCTTTCTGGCCTCCTCCAAGTCCTTTTATGCGTACATGCTGGCAAGCGGCTACATAAAAGTGAATCCAACGGCTGAGATGAAGGCGAAAAAGGTACAAAGAAGCTACCCGGAGGTTCTGACGAACCGGGAAGTGGAGCTGTTTCTTGAGCAGCCGAAATGTGTGGACGAAAAAGGATTTCGGGATCACGCCATGCTGGAGCTGCTCTACGCTACGGGGATCCGGGTCTCGGAGCTTATCAACTTGAATACGGAGGATGTGAACCTTCCGGCCGGGCTTATCGTGTGCCGCGGCAAGGGAAAGGAGCGGAGCATTCCGCTGTATCCCGGGGCTGTGAAGGCGCTGCAGGACTATATTCTGCACATTCGGGGACGCATTGTGATAGACGACGAGGAAAAGGCTCTCTTTGTGAATATGAACGGCGAGAGAATGACCCGTCAGGGCTTTTGGAAAATTATCAAGTACTATCAGGAGAAGGCGGAGATCAAAAAGGATATTACGCCCCACATGCTGCGCCATTCCTTCGCCGCACACCTGCTGGAGAACGGGGCGGATCTCCATTCGATTCAAGAAATGCTGGGGCATGCGGACATCTCCTCCACACAGATCTACACGCACATTGTAAAAAAACAGCTGAAGGATGTGTATCAGAAAGCCCATCCCCGGGCATAAAAAAGACTCCCATCGGCAAACGCCGATGGGAGTCTTTTATCTCAATAGGGCGCGGTGCAGGTCAGAGAGCTTCCTTGATGGAAGCTGCGATCTGATCGCCGGTGAGACCATACTCGCGGAGCACGTCGGCTGCCTTGCCGGACTGCCCGAACTGGTCGTTTACACCGATTTTTTTGAACTTACAGTTGACCTTGCCCATCAGCACCTGGGCGACGGCATCGCCCAAGCCGCCGATGACACTGTGTTCCTCCACAGTGACCACACGGCCGCATTTATTGGCATACTCGGTGATGCAGGCTGCGTCAATGGGTTTGATGGTGTGAACGTTGATGACCGCGGCGTCGATGCCCTCAGCGGCCAGGAGCTTTGACGCTTCCAGCGCCTCCGCCACCATCAGGCCGCAGGCAAACACAGCCACGTCTTTGCCCTCGCGCAGGACGTTGGCCTTGCCGATCTCGAAAGGATAGTCTTCCTCGAACACCGGAGTGGCCAGCCGGGCGGTACGCATATAGGCCGGGCCCTGGAAGCCAGCCAGTGCAAAGGTCGCCTTGCGCGCTTCCTTGGCATCGGCGGGCACGATGACCGTCATGCCGGGGATCAGGCGCATGAGGCCGATATCCTCCAGACACTGGTGGCTGCCGCCGTCTTCGCCCACAGAAACACCGGCGTGGGAGCAGCAGATCTTCACATTGAACTTGGGGTAAGCGATGGAATTGCGGATCTGCTCATAGGCCCGGCCTGCACCGAACATGGCGAAGGTGGAGCAGAAGGGGATCAGGCCCATGGTGGAAAGGCCTGCGCCGATATCCATCATATTGCACTCGGCAATACCACAGTCAAAAAAGCGATCGGGATATGCGGCCTTGAAATGCTTGGTCATGGTCGCGCCGGCCAGATCGGCATCCAGAACAACGACCTTATCATTCTCGGCACCCAGCTCTACCAGGGCTTTGCCGTATGCTTCACGGGTTGCAATTTTTTCACTCATGGTATCAGTCCTCCAGTTCCTTCAAAGCCTGCTGACGCTGCTCGGCATTGGGCGCCTTGCCGTGCCAGCCTACCTGGTTTTCCATAAAGGAAACGCCCTTGCCCTTAACGGTGTGTGCCAGAATACACTTAGGTACATTGGGGCTATGGGGGGCGGACAGCGCCTTTTCAATGGCATCCAGATCATGCCCGTCGATTTCGTACAGGTCGAAGCCAAAGGCTTCGATCTTGGCCGGAAGATCTCCCAGGGACATGACCTCGTCGTTGCTGCCATCGATCTGCAGACCGTTGTTGTCGATTATGACGGTGAGATTGTCCAGCTTATAATGGGCGGCTGACATAAATGCCTCCCAAATCTGCCCCTCCTGGCACTCACCGTCACCCAGCAGGGTAAAGACCTGTGTGTCCTTGCCCAGCTTCTTAGCGCCCAGGGCCATACCCACAGCAATGGAGCAGCCCTGTCCCAAGGAACCGGTGGAAGCATCCACACCGGGGACTTTCTTGCAGTCCGGATGACCCTGGAGAATGCTGTGTAACTGGCGGAAATTTTCGTATTCCGACCGGTCGATAAAGCCCAAACTAGCCAAAACTGCGTAGTAGCAGGGGGCACTGTGACCCTTACTCAGGACGAATCGATCCCGATCCTCCCATTTAGGATTGTTGGGATCCAGACGCATGTGGTTATGAAAAACGCTGGCCATAAGTTCCACGGCGGAGAGAGAGCCGCCGGGATGCCCGCTGCCGGCATTGGCTGTCATGTTGATGATATCACGACGCACCTGCCTGCAGATTTTGGAAAGTTCAGCCGTATTCATGAGAAACCTCCATCTAATATTTTACTTAAAATTCATGGTACATCATTTGCGCTGTAAAGTCAAGATTTGACTGGCTTCTCCGCGCAATAAATCTGCGGCTGAAGAAGGGAGAGTAGAATTTATGGATCCTGGATTTTTCCTTTGATCTTAACGTTTGACAAGGGGTTTGCCTTTGCAGCTATTCGGAGAGAGTCATTATCAATATGCGTATATATTTCCGTGGTATTCAAATGCTCATGCCCCAAGACCTCCTGCACAGCTTTTACATCAACTCCGTTTTGCAGCATAAGAGTCGCGGCCGTGTGGCGGAGCTTGTGGGATGAATACATTGTGCTGTCTAAGCCTGCGTCACGCAGGTGTTTTTTGACCAGATTATGGACCGTTGCGCGGCTGATGCGTTGATGATTCCGGGATACGAAAAGTGCGTCCTGATCCTTTCCACCTATAACAGGGCGAACCTTCAGATACTGCGCCAGGGTATCTTTGCAGGCCTGGTTCAGATAGACGATCCGCACTTTATTTCCTTTGCCCAGCACACGGAGCGCGTCATCCTGAATGTCCGATCGGTTCAGTCCAATCAGCTCGGAGATCCGGAGTCCACAATTCAGGAAAAATGTCAAAATACAGAGATCCCGTTCGCGGTTCGGTCCATCTACACTCTCCAAAAGCCGAATACTTTCCTCGAGGGTAAGATAACGGGGGAGTGTTTTTTTGATCTTGGGCGAATCGATGTCCTTGATAGGATTGTCCGGGAGGAGATGCACCTTGTTACAAAGATAATTAAAAAACGAACGAAGTGTGGCCACTTTTCGGGCGCGGGTGGAAGCCGAAAGACCCCTATCAGAGGTTTCGCTGTTGGGGCGGTTCAGACGGTCCCGACTGAGATACACGAGATAGCTGTATACATCGGCCAGCGTGATAGAGCTGATGAATTCGATGCCGATGTCGCGTATGTCGATCTCATCCATGGGCAGATCGATAAGAGACGGATCGCGCAGCTGCTTCATATAACGGAAGAAGTTGCGCAGATCGAGATAATACTCATCCACGGTTTTCTGAGAATGTGCTTTGACCGTTTCGTGATATGATAAGAACTCCAGCAAAATTTTGGGCGAATCTGCCCGATAATCAATTGCCATATATAAATTACTCCTTTCTCGTCCCTCTGACTAAACAAAATTTTTATTTTGTTTAGTTGATAGTGTGAAAAGAATTGGGGGCTGCTGTGGCTCCCCCGGCTGGATTAGATTCTACCATGCAACTTTCCAAGCGTCAACTAAAAAAATTGTTCTTGTTGAGTTTGTTATTTACGGTGGCCTATGAACTCCGCGGGTCTACCGTAGTAGTTACACATGCCCTATAAAGTTGTATTCTTATATTTTTTAAGTTACTTCCTTCACGCATTCTATTTTATTCCGAAATCCATTTTGGACAAGTGCGGTTCTGAGCTGAACAACATTCCACGCAATCCGAGAAAAATATTGCTAATATAACGCTCTCCGACATGGAGTAACAACAACGCGGGACGCGCTGGCCATCTTCCGGCTACCGCGTCCCGTTTTTTCTGTTTAATGGGAATTGTGAGAGCATATTATATGAACTATGTGTAAATATTCGGCTGAATATATTGAATTATCAGAACATATATGATATGCTATAAGTGTAAAGTTCTATGCTTTGACTTTTAGGATTGGAGGTTAGGATGATGATTCTCTTGTTTTATACCGGGTACGGTCTTGTGCAAAAACGATTATCTGACGGCTTCCAATTTTGGAGGAAGCGATTAAAAATCAACAGGGTTTGCGCATAGTCCGTACAGAAATGTAATCGGGGCTATGCGCTTTTTGTTTTGAATGTATATCCAACTAACTATTGCGTTTATTAAAGCATAGACAATTAGCGAAAGGAGCTTTATAATGAAAAAGATGTTAAGTATTTTATTATCTGCGGTCATGGTGCTCTCCATAAGCATTCCTGCTTTTGCAAGTACAACCGATGAAGATACATTCTGCATTGATAATTATACATAGCATACTATCAATTTTGCAGAAACAGATCCCAATATGAAAACTCGATCTGCGAATGAAAATACAATCGACGCTGCAATAGCATATGTTGAATCACTTGAATTGAGTGATATAGGATATTCCCATATTGAGGAAGCCTGTTTAAGCGAGCTTAACGCTTACAAAGATGATGGGGTGATTCTGGAAAGTTATACCGTCCTTGTTCCAAAAAGCAAAGCAAAGTATTATTATGGTACTTATCTGAACCACGATTACTACTATGGGTATACATCTGTATCAGTTATGCGCCGTGAAACCAATGGCGCTGAAAAAGGAGCATCCAATGAATCGCAATGGAATAGTTGGATCCTTGGTACAATGGATTTAGCAATGTGTTTTTTTACTGCAGAATGGAGTGTTCCTTATACTCTTATTAGAACAGTCACGGGTGTATCTGGTACTTCTGCGGTACACTATGGATCCTACAACCAGTATGTGGAACAGTTTACTAATACCGTTACAAGAACAATTTTCAAGAAAAAAAGCAGCACAAATATGGATTCTTGCTATCAAGACCAAACCAGTTCATTAAGAGTTAAGCTGTATTTTTGCCCTGTTGGAACGGCATTTGATTCTGATTATATTGAAATTGATACTGTATACAACGGCTCCGTAAAAGCAAATAATTTGACGAAAGACGAGATTCTTCATGCCGCAAATGCTTACTCAAACCATAACTCAGTGATTATTTATAAAGTATCGGATCATAGAGTAACAGAGAAATGGGGTGGTTAATACCGTCCGCACCATTATCTTTCGGTGCTGTTTGCGATGAAAACAAAGTTGATGGAGGATTATATTATGAGCAAGAATTGCCCTTATTGCAATAACGAACTGGAATTAGGATATATACAATGTCGCGATGGTGTTTCTTGGACAAAGTCGAAATGCCCTATCGCTGCATTTTCCTGGTTGAGCGGTTCAGCCATCATACTGTCATCGGGATGTGGAGCGCTTTCTGGCGGTGCCGTAGAAGCGTATAAATGCGCTTCGTGTAAAAAAATAATTATCGACTACACCAACGATAGGTTTTAGCCACTACTACTGCTACTTCGATAAGCCAGCCGTAATTTACAAATATGTACGGTATGGTGAAATGATAGTTAAGCAGGATTGGTTAGGACCTTACAATCCAGTTTGTGCAGAAATGACCGTAAATGAATATTACTCCTATGGAACATTATATAAAACGGCCTTACTTCCTTATGTGGTGTTGGCAAATAGAACTCCTCCCCTTTTTACACAAAATACCGGGAAGCGGCTTGCCTCCCGGTATTTCATTTTCCATTCAGCAACCCTTAATGCAGCGCAGGACAGCCATGAGAATGGAGTAATACTTGCTGTCAGGCGTGTCGGCGCGGCTGGTGATCACCACCGGGCAGGCCGCGCCGCAAATGGTGCTGGCCATGGTCTTCCCAGCGATGTAGGTGCAGGCCTTATAGAGTACGTTGCCGATCTCAATAAACGGCACCAGCAGAATATCGGCTTGACCGGCCACAGGATCCTGGATGGATTTATGCTTTACAGATTCCATAGAAATGGCGCCATCCAACGCCAAAGGGCCGGAGATCACACAGCCCTCCACGCCGCGCTTGGCGATCTCGGCCGCCGTTACGGTGCTGGGCATTTTTTCGGTGACATTTTCCACAGCGGACAGCACCGCCACCTTGGGACAGTCGATTCCCAGGGCCTTGGCCACAGGCAGGGCGTTCTCCACGATGCCGATCTGGGTGTCCACGTCAGGGTTAATATTAATGGCGGCATCAGTGATCATCACAAAGCGGCCTTCGTACTCAAAAATACCACACTGGCTCACCAGGCGGCGGCCACTTGCGGGGATCAGGCCGGTCTCGCGATTCAAAATCGCCCGGGCAAAATTGGAGGTCTGCAGGATGCCCTTCATGGGGATGTCAGCCTTCCCCTCCTTCACCAGCTTGATGGCAATTTTAGCCGACTCCAGCTCCTCACCGTCAAAGTCAATGATCTCGTAATCGCTCTCGTTTTCGCCCATATCGTGGAGCATCTGGATGATCTCATCCTTCTTTCCGATGAGTGTGCCCTCTACGACGCCTCTGCGCCTGGCATGGACCACCGCGCTCAAGGCCGGCTCGTCGTGGGCATTGGCCAGGGCAATACGTTTTTTCATATTTTGCCCAAGAACAAAGGACTCGATTTCTTTAAAAGATGTAAACATTTTTATTCCTCCTTGTATGCAGGATTTGCACATTCTGATTATACGCCTATTTTCCTGCAAAAACAACATATAATCTTTCTGGCTGGATGGGATCAAGAATATCTTGTAAACCGCGGGGATCTGCTGTATACTATGAACAATGAACGGGGAGGTTGGATTATGTTTTGGAATATTTTCTTTTATGCAGTGATCGCTGTGGGAGCGCTGCTGTTTTTCGGGCTGCTGTACTATCGCATTGACTGGGCCCGGCATCCGGAAAAGTATAAGGATCTGGAGGATTCCGAAAACGATCCGAAGGAGCCAGCAAAAAACTCCTCCAGACCAGGAAAAGCCGGGAAAAAGCGTAAAAAGAAATAACGACCCGGGCAGGTGAAGAATCCTTCACCTGCCCTTTTATCGTCTGTGGCCAAATTATAACTGGTCGTGGGCCAGAATTTGCAGTACCTGCCCGATATTCTTCACGGGAATGAGCTGAATTGCCCCGGGGGCATTCAGCTTGTCCGCCTGCTGCATGGGAACGATGCATTTGGAAAATCCCAGCCGATGCACCTCGCCCAGCCGCTGCTGGATATGACTGACACTTCGTATTTCGCCGGAAAGCCCCACCTCCCCCAGAGCTGCCAGCTTGGTGGGGATGGGTTTATCCAAGTAGCTGGAGGCGATGGCAGTCAGAACAGCCAGGTCAGAGGCCGGCTCGTCCAGGGTCAATCCACCGATGATGTTGAAATACGCATCGCACTGGGAAACCTTCAGCCCGCCCCGCTTTTCCAGAACTGCCAGGAGCATGGCGGCCCGATTGGAGTCCAGACCGTTGCAGGTGCGGCGGGGATAGTTGGCGTTGGAGGGGGCGACCAGCGCCTGTACCTCGGCCAGGACGGGCCTTGCACCCTCCATCACGCAGGTGACGCAGGAGCCGGGAGCGTCCTCCGGGCGACCGGAGAGCAGCATTTCCGATGGATTCTCCACCTCACGCAGGCCGCTGTCCAGCATTTCAAAGACACCAATCTCATTGGTAGCCCCAAATCGGTTTTTAGCGGCCCGGAGGATGCGATAGGCCATGTGCTGCTCCCCCTCGAAATAGAGTACGCAGTCCACCATGTGCTCCAGGACCTTCGGCCCGGCGATAAAGCCATCCTTATTCACATGCCCGATCACAAATATTGTTGTACTGCCCTCCTTAGCCAGCTGCATCAGCTTCATGGTGCAGTCCTTCACCTGCCCCACGCTGCCTGCCGGTGAGTTCAGTTCGTCATTATACAGGGTCTGAATGGAATCCACGATCAGTACATCCGGCTGCTCCTGGTGCACGCACTCCAGCATGTCCCCCAGATTGGTCTCGGACAAGACGTAAAGATTACCGCTCTCCGCCTGCAAGCGCTTGGCGCGCAGCTTCAGCTGGTGCACGGATTCCTCCCCGGAGATGTATAGCACGCGAAACTGCTCCCCCAGCTTCTTGCAGATCTGCAGCATCAGGGTGGATTTGCCGATACCCGGCGCACCGCCTACCAGCACAAGAGAGCCTTTTACGGCGCCGCCGCCCAAAACTCGATCCAGCTCCCCCATTCCGGTGGAGAAACGGATCTCCTCATCCTCTCGCAAATCTATAATGTTTTCCGCCTTTACAGGTAGCCTGTTTAATAGATTTTTTGCTTTTCCGGCGGGCCGCTTTTCCAACGGCTGCTCCACAATGGAATTCCACGCGCCGCATGCGCTGCAGCGGCCGGCCCACTTGGGCGTTTCATTGCCGCACTCGGTGCAATAGAACATGGTTTTTGCTTTCATCCCTGCTTCTTCCCTTCTCTGCTTTGTAAATACCCGGATACGATGGCGGCGGAAAGCCGCCGCTGATGTGTATCAGTTTGTAACTGCTCCGCTTCGGCGGCGTTTGACATAAAACCGCATTCCACCAGGATCCCCGGGCGCTGAATATTCTTCATAAGATAGATGGATCCGTCGATCTGCTTTGCGTTTTTTTCGTTATTTGGATTGATTGCGCTGTTGAGTGACTGCTGCACGGAGATGGCCGTCGACTGCGCGGGCTCTATCGCGTTGTAAAAAACCTGCGCCCCACGCACTCTGCTGCCCGGCAGGCTATTCTGATGGATGCTGATGAGAAAGCTTCCGCTGACGCTGTTTACCAGATCCACTCTGTTTTTCAGATCCGAAACCTTTTTCTCCCGCAGGGTCTGCGCGTCCGGAGAGTAAACGGCGTCCTGACTGCTGCGGGTGAGGCGGGTGGTCTGGCCCGTAAAGGCAAACAGGAGCTCCAGCTTCTGCACGATCTGCAGGTTGATATCGCTCTCCGGCACCCCGGCTGCCGACACTGCGCCGCCATCCTCCCCGCCGTGGCCCGCATCCAGGATCAGCACCGGTGATGTCATAAGCTCCCGGTTGGAAACCGCCTGCTTGTCCCGGCGAAAAACAGCGACAGAGACAATGCACACAAGGGCGATCAGAATCGCCGCACAGGCCAGGCAAACGGTTCTTTTTTTCAGCAGTACGATCACGGTGCCACTCCCCTTTCGAGGCATTGTATGCGCCGCCGTTCCAGTTTATTCTATTTTAACACACCCGTGTCAATATGGGAATCCCCTGCATCTGCCGATAGGGCATAGAATTTACAAGGGTGAAAGATTTCAAAAACATACTTAGTATATTTTTCTGGCAGACCGCCACTGTCCCCTATTTCCCGCAGCCTGCATAAAATGGAATGCTCCGGTTGGAGACAATCTTATAGGGAGGAAATTGAATTGTATTCGGAAAAATCCGTTGCAGGCCCGGAGCAGAATGCGGCAGCCTGCTGCACAGCGCAGCAGGGAACGCTTCCGGGCACCTGCGCAGATTTAGTCTATCCGTATATACCCATGCAGGGCAGAAATCCCAAGCAGTATGATAAGCGGGAGGCTTTACAGCAAGGCACACTGTTCCCGGGGCTGGATCTGCCATTTCACCGGGAGATGAAAAGCCGCTTTCCGGCTGTGAACAATGCACTGTCAGAGCTGATGGCTCTTGACTTTGCGGTGGACGAATTGGGCCTGTATCTGACTACCCATGCCAACGATAAGGAGGCACTGGATCTGTATTGGAACTATATAAATCTTGCACAGGAAGGTCGCAGGCGATACCAGGAGACCTATGGGCCAGTGATGCAGACCGATATAACGCCTGGCAGCTACCGATGGCTGAATGACCCGTGGCCCTGGGACGAAGGAGGAAATAGCTGATGTTTGTGTATGAAAAAAAGCTGCAATACCCCGTCCGCATTGCGACGCCCAACCCAAAGCTGGCAGCGGTCATAATCAGTCAATATGGTGGCCCGGACGGCGAGTTGGGTGCATCGCTGCGGTATCTGAGCCAGCGGTATGCCATGCCCTATGCAGAGCTGAAGGGTTTGTTGACTGATATCGGCACGGAGGAATTGGGGCACTTAGAGATGATCGGGGCCATTGTCCATCAGCTCACCCGGAATCTCTCGGAAAAGGACATTAAGGCCGCAGGATTTGATGCCTATTTTGTGGACCACACCACGGGCGTTTATCCTACGGCGGCCTCGGGTTTCCCCTGGAACGCAGCGTCGATGGCCGTAAAGGGCGATGTAATCGCCGACCTGACGGAGGATCTGGCAGCAGAACAGAAGGCCCGGGTTACCTACGACAACATCCTGCGGCTGTCTGATGATCCGGATGTGAACGATGCCATTAAATTCTTACGGGCCAGGGAGATCGTGCACTTCCAGCGGTTCGGTGAAGGGCTTCGCCTGGCCAAGGAAAAACTGGATCAGAAGAATGTGTACTTTACCAATCCGGCTTTTGATAGATAAACAAACAGCAGCCACAGACCGATTTACCGATCTGTGGCTGCTGCCATAATATAGATGGGCCAGTTATTCCTCTACGGGCAGGACAAGCCGGGAGCAGTAACGCCGGGTATCTATCTCCCGGCCTGTATAAACTGCCACGATGCTTAGGACACGAGGCGGGGCAGCAGGTGTCAAGTTCTTAGCCTTTACTTCCATGCCCAGGACCAGCCACGCCTCATCTATGCCGTTGTAGTCGCCGCAGTACAGCACAGACAGCACCCAACATTCCGGCAGGAATACCGCATCCGCAGGGGTACTCCCGGGCCGCACGGGAACGCAGACCGCATAGGGCTTCATGAGCACGCCATGGAAAGCCCTGTAGCCCTGTCTGCCGGGGAAAAAATCTTTACACTTATACTTGCGCTGGCACTGGTGTTCTCCCTGGCAGCCATTCCAGCCTTTGACGGACACAGCCGCATCACTCTCGTTTCCGCATTCCGGTCTTCCACCGGCCACTCATGGCCCTCCGTTATCCTTCTCAAAAGGGGCAAAAGAAGCAGCGCTGCGCCGCTGCTTCTTTTGCTTCCAATAATAAAGCAGCATCTCCCAGAAAATCCGTTAGGAGATGCTGTTAAGTTTTATAGCTTTACAATATCAGTTATCAATCGGTTTTTGTGGAATGAATAACGCGCAAAGGATGTAGGCTAGGATACCGCTGCCGCCTGCGGCACAGAAGACGACCCACGCAAGCCGAATCAGCGTCGGATCAACGTCGAAATACTCCGCGATACCACCGCACACACCGGTCAGAACCTTATTTTCGGATTTATAAAGCTTCTTCATTGTTGTTTTCTCCTTTCTCAGGGTATGTTTTAGCAACTTTGCTGCCTGCAAACATGCCAATCAGCACGCCAATGCCCAGACCAGCCACAGCGTTTCCGGCAGCTCGGCCGATCCAATAGCCTGCCGCCATCCCCAGGGCGATGCCCTCCATCATCCAGGTAGACTGCTCCTCCTTGGAACGAGTTTTGGCGCGGCTCTGAGAGCCGGTATTGCCCCTCCCCTTCCGGCGCAGATAATCTATGAAGCCGGGAATGAAGATTGCCGCAGAGATGATGGAAACGATCCACGGCAGGGCGGCCTGTATAGCTTTGCTCATAGTTATTTCAAATCCATATCGTGCATGTCATTATGATATGCCCATTGTGCGCCCATGTCAAGAAAAAAGAGCCTCTGCCGAATCGGCAGAGGCTCTCACGAATCCGTTTACTTTCTATCCAGCCACGTGGGCCGCATATAGAGCTTGATGGGGTAGATCACCATATCATCCAGGTTCTGTTCGGCTTTGGCCTTTTCCAGCTCCGGCACCAGCTTCTCGACGCAGGTGGTGTAGGTGATGGGAATACCCGTCTCCCGGGAGATGTCCTGGCAGAGCCGATAACCCTCCAGAATATCCTCCACCCTGGTCTCCCGCAGCAGGTGGGTGTTGTTGATAAGGCCCTTGACCTTCAGCCCGGTTTCCGCCTGGATGGTCTCAATGTGATACAGTGCGCCCTCCAGAGTTGCAGTTTCCGGCCGGTTGGCGTTGATCACAATGAGCATCTCGCAGTCAGACTCGTCTACGAAGTACTTTTTGAACTGGTTCAGCACCCGTGCGCCGGCATTATCGCCGCCCACGTCAGCTACCACCATATAATCCTTGTTCTCCAGAGGGGCCCGCATGCAGGCGGAGATGGCCGGCAAATCCTCGGTGATGTCATAGCCGAAGGAGTTAAAGTGGATGGCAATATCCATGTCCTCCAGAAACTCCTGCCGCTCCCTGCTGCGGAAGTAGGGGTTGGCGATGTCCATATCGAGGATGGCGACCTTATCAAACTTTTTTCTCAGGTTGATAACATGGTTCACGGAAAACTCTGTTTTTCCGCTACCATAGTGACCTACAATCAGCGTAATTCGTTTCAAGGCAATTCTTCCTTCTTACTCTTTCCAGGCAGACAGAGCCGTCTTGTTAGCGGGGATCAGCTTCTCCTTCTTGCCGGTCATGGTCTTGGCCAGAACCTTGTCCATGATCTCCAGGCTCACAACGCCAGAGGCGCGGATGATGGCGCCCAGCATGACCATGTTAGCGGTCTTGCCGTTGCCCACTTCCTGCTCGGCGATGTGGGTGCAGTCCACATAGTGGACGTGCACATCGGTGCGGCGGGCCTTGTAATTGATAACGGAAGCGTTCACAAACAGATGGCCGCCGGGAACCAGCATATCCTCAAACTTGTCCAGAGAAGGACCATTCATAGCCACCAGAACATCACAGGTAGTGACCAGCGGAGACGCGATGGGCTTGTCAGAAATGCAGACGGTGCAGTTGGCCGTACCGCCGCGCATTTCGGGACCATAGGAGGGCATCCAGGTAGCCTCTTTACCCTCGTACATT
>URSX01000006.1 GCA_900550615.1 uncultured Eubacteriales bacterium | reverse complement strand
CGAGGGTCCACCCGTTCCCATCCCGAACACGGAAGTTAAGCTCGCTTCTGCCCACGATACTTGGCTGGAGACGGCCCGGAAAAATAGGTAGCGCCAACATAGAGAAGGTACCCAATAGGGTGCCTTTTCTTTTTGGCTTATTATGTTAGGGAGCAGACATAGCTTACACCGGGGACCGAGGGTTGAGAGGAGACCTTTAAAATAGAGCGTTGAGACTGGATTTGCGCAGTATATTGCCGATCGGGCTTGGGTCGATGACGCGGAAGTGGCGTATGTATCCGATGCAGAGGGAAGAGTTGTCTGCTCGCATTGAGCACCGGTATGAATCATTCAGGTTGACAGCTATGGAAGAGCATAAACCGGACGCAATAGATGGGCATCTAAGTTTTTGATGCGTCTAAGTGCAGGTGTGTGGTATTCAGGCACGAAAATGGCCACTGGAAGTTGGAGCTTAGGGAGCCTGTGGAGACGGTGCGGAGTTATATAAAAAAACAGCCGCCGGGCTTTGCCCGGCGGCTGCGCCACTTCGTATGGAATTTTATTACAGAAACGCTACGGCAAGGCCAACCATGAGCGGCATAGTCAGGGCGCTGAGAAGAGTTTCAGCTGCCACCAAACCGGAAGCCAGGGAGGAATCCCTTTCAAATCGGGCAGCAAAAATACTCAGCAGCGCCGCACAGGGAGCTGCGGCGGCCGAGACCACGGCTACAGACACGGCATGGTCAGCATGGAGCACAAGGCACAGGGCCAGAGCGATAGCGGGGGTGACGATGAGCCGAAGGAAGATTGCCAGCCAGGTATGCCGGTCCCGGAGGACGGAGAAAATATTGGCCTGGGAGAGCTGGTAGCCCACCACCACCATGGGCAGCGGAGTGTTCAGATTGGAGAGATAAGTAGCGGGAGTCAGGAGGATCTCCGGCAGAGAGATGCTGCCCAGATACAGAGCCAGAGCTAACACCACACTGAGAACACCGGGGTTTAGGAGGATCGTCCGGAGGGAGGCCTTCTGCTTGCCGCCGGACATCTGCACCAGACCGTAGGTCCAGGAGCAAAGGGTAAAAACAGTGACAAAGGCGGAACCGTAAAACACGCCGATGGTGCCAAGAAGTGCCGTTTGCAGGGGATAGCCCATGAAGCCACAGTTGGAGAGGACCACGCTGAAGCGCAGAGCTTCCTCCTTTTCCGATTTGCCCCGGAGGAGCAGCTGGGCCATGGCGATACCTGCCAGATGGATCAGCAGCGCCAGCAAAAGGGCCATGCAGAAATTATGAAAGCCCTCTTTCTCAAAGCTGCGCTGAAAGGCCACGACCATCATGCAGGGGGACACCACATACATCATGAGCTGACTGCTGCCTCGGCTAAACTGCTCGCCGATCATCTTCGCCCTGCCCAGAACAAACCCTACGCCGGCCAGTATAAACAAAATGAGTACCTGCTGGCCGACGGTTATAACTGATTCCAGCAAAAAAAAGACCCCCTTTGAGCCGTTAAGACTGAGTGTAACACAATTTGAGACGGTGTCAAGAGTAAAGGTTGTTTTAAGGAGAAAAATGGCGTATACTATACTAAGTTTATTATGCCCTCTGTCCGGAGACTGCCGGGTGGGAAGGGGGAGACTGCCTTTCCGGCTGGGAACGCTTCGTGTCCGGGACGGAGCGTGCGGCGGAGAAATTGATTTTACGGAGGAGAATGGCCATGAAGCTGATGGTTGTGGACGGGAACAGCATCATTAACCGCTCGTTTTACGGGATCAGACCCCTGAGCACCCGTGAGGGGCTTTATACCCATGCGGTATACGGATTTCTCACTACGCTGCAGCGGCTTCTGGATGAGGAGCAGCCGGAGGCGCTGTGCGTGACCTTCGACCGGCGAGAGCCCACCTTCCGGCATGAGGCAGATGAAAACTACAAGGCCACCCGCCACGCCATGCCTGAGGAGCTGGCCATGCAGATGCCGGTGCTGAAGGAGGTGCTGGACGCTATGGACATCCCCCGGTACGAGATGGCGGGCTGGGAGGCGGACGACCTCATCGGCACCATCAGCCGCCGGTGTGAGGCGGTGGGCTGGGACTGCGTGGCCGTTACCGGAGACAAGGACAGCTTGCAGCTCATCACCGACCGCACACGGGTGAAGCTGGTGTCCACCCGGATGGGACAGACCACCACCAAGGACATGACCCCGGAGAGCTTCCGGGAGGCCTATGGCTTTGAACCCATTCATATGATCGACCTGAAGGCCCTGATGGGCGATTCCTCCGATAATATTCCCGGCGTTCCCGGCGTGGGGGAGAAGACCGCCATGGCTCTGGTGCAGAAGTACGGTTCCATTGAGGAGATCTACCGGCTGCTGCCGGATATTGAGGCGAAGCCCGCTGTCATTCGGCGATTGACCGAGGGAGAACAGAGTGCCCGGCACAGTTACTGGCTGGCTACCATCGTTACCGATGTGCCCATGGAGTTCAGCCCCGAGGAGAACCTGCGCCGACCCTTTAAACCGGAGCTGTATGAGCTGTTTTTGAAGCTGGAGTTTTCCAAGCTCATTGAAAAATATGGCCTGTCCCCGGCCCGGGAGGCAGAGGTAAAGGCGGAGTGCACCGTGACGGTGGAGCGGGTGGAGGAGCCGCAGCGGGCGGCGGAGCTGCTGGCGGCGTGGCGTAAGGCGGACCATGTGACGGTGTATGCGCTGCCGGATCTGGCGGTGCTGTCCATCCAATGGGACACGGGGGCAGACACTGCCGCGGCGGCAGAATTGCAGGAAAACGCCTACCGCGGAGACTGGCAGGCGCTGCTGACGGCGTTGTTTGCCGCTGACATCCGCAAGGTGGGGCACCATATCAAGGACACCATGCGCAGCCTGCTGGAGCGGGGCGTGGACGCGGAGGGGTATATCTTCGACACGGCCCTGGCCGCCTACCTGCTGGACGCTACGGCGGGCAGCTACGATTTGCAGAGGCTGTTCGTGGCCTATTTCAACGAGGAGCTGCCGAAGCCAACGCACCTGGAAAAGGACACCTTTACGTCGCTGGGGGATCAGGCGGCCGCCTGGGCGGCCCTGCACAGCTATGGCAGCGCTGTGGCGGCACTGTATGACATTCTGCCGGAAAGGCTGCGGGAAAAGGACATGACGGAGCTGTATGAGACGGTGGAGCTGCCCCTTTGCACTGTGCTGGCCCGGATGGAACACCGGGGCTTCCTGGTGGACGGCAAGGCCCTGGCGGCCTTCGGCCAGGACATGGCTGAAAAAATCACGGAGCTGGAGCAGCGAATTTACGACCAGGCAGAGGAACCCTTCAACATCAATTCTCCCAAGCAATTGGGGACGGTGTTATTTGAAAAAATGCAGCTGCCCCACGGGAAGAAAACGAAAACGGGCTGGTCCACCAATGCGGACGTGCTGGAAAAGCTCCGCTGGCAGGCGCCTATTGTGGCAGATGTGCTGGAGTACCGGCAGTACGCCAAGCTGAAGAGCACCTATGCCGACGGCCTGCTGAAGGTCATTGATCCCGACGGGCGCATCCGCACCAGCTTCCAGATGACGGTGACGGCCACGGGACGGCTGTCCTCCACGGAGCCAAATCTGCAGAACATCCCCGCCCGCACAGAGGTGGGCAGCCGCATAAGGGGTATGTTTGTGGCCGCCCCGAGGAACGTGCTGGTGGACGCGGACTACTCCCAGGTGGAGCTGCGGCTGCTGGCCCACATCTCCGGGGACGAGGCTATGCAGCAGGCGTTCCTGTCGGGAGAGGATTTCCACACCCTCACGGCGGCCAAGGTGTTTCATGTGGCCCCGGAGGAGGTGACGGGGCAGATGCGCTCCCGGGCCAAGGCGGTGAATTTCGGCATCGTGTACGGCATCTCCGCCTTCTCCCTGGCCCAGGATATCGGCGTGTCCGTTGCTGAGGCCAAGGAGTATATGGAGCGGTATTTTGACACCTACCGGGGCGTGAAGCACTACATGGAGCAGGTGGTGGAAAAGGCCCGGGAGCAGGGCTATGTGGAGACGATCATGCACCGGCGCCGGGCGCTGCCGGAGCTGAAAAGCTCCAACTTCAACATGCGTTCCTTCGGCGAGCGGGTGGCCCTGAACATGCCCATCCAGGGTACGGCGGCGGACATTATGAAGCTGGCCATGGTCCGGGTGGAGCATCGCCTAAAGGGGGAGGGCCTGGCGGCGAAGCTCATCATGCAGGTACACGACGAGCTGATCGTGGAGTGCCCGGAGTCAGAAAAAGAAACTGTGGAGCGGCTGCTGGAGGAGGAAATGAGCGGCGTGGCGCACCTGGCGGTGCCCCTGCCCGCCCAGGCCCACAGCGGCAGAACATGGCTGGAGGCGAAAGGATAAAATATGAGCGTACAAATCGTACCCATGAACGCGGATCACCTGGAGGAGCTGGAAAAGCTGGAGAAGATCTGCTTCTCCCGGCCCTGGAGCCGGAAAATGCTGGCGGAGGAGCTGGAGAACCAGTGCGCGGCGTTTCTGGTGGCCCAGGACAGCATAACGGGACAGGTGATGGGCTATGCGGGGCTGCTGGTCATGGCCGACGAGGGCTACATCACCAATGTGGCGGTGTTCCCGGAGTATCGCCGCCAGGGCGTAGCGGCAAAGCTTATTTCCGTGTTTGAAAACTTCGCCCGGGGCAACAAGCTGGCCTTCCTCACTCTGGAGGTACGGCCCTCCAACACCGGGGCCATCGCCCTGTACGAGGGCTTCGGCTTCCGGGAGGCGGGTCGGCGGAAGAACTACTACGATCTGCCCAAGGAGGACGCGCTGATCTTAACAAAAACCTACGGGGAGGCGGAAGCATGAATATTTTGGCCTTTGAATCCTCCTGCGACGAGACCGCCGTGGCGGTGGTGCGGGACGGGCGGACGGTGCTGTCCGACGCCATCCTCTCCCAGGCGGACATGCACGCTCTCTACGGCGGCGTGGTGCCGGAGATCGCCTCGCGCAAGCATGTGGAGGCCATTTCCGGCCTGACGGATCAGGCCCTTTCGGACGCGGGAATGACCAAAAAGGACGTTGACGCGGTGGCCGTGACCTACGCTCCGGGACTTATCGGGGCGGTGCTGGTGGCCGTGAGCTTTGCCAAAAGCGTGGCCTACAGTCTGGGGGTGCCTCTGATCCCGGTGCACCACATCCGGGGGCACATCGCCGCCAATTATCTGGCCTTTCCGGCCTTGGAGCCGCCATTTTTGGCCCTGGCCATCTCCGGGGGCAACACCCTTATCGTGGATGTGAAGGATTATACGGACATGGAAATTCTCGGGGCCACCCGGGATGACGCTGCGGGAGAATGCTTTGATAAGGCCGCTCGGGTCCTGGGCCTGCCCTATCCCGGCGGGAAGCCTATGGACGAGCTGGCACAGCAATCGACGGGGGGCGTATATGACCTGCCCCGGGCCCATGTGGATGGGGCGGAGCTGGACATGAGCTTTTCGGGGCTGAAAACCGCCGTAGTGAACCTGGTACACAATGCCCAGCAAAAGGGAGAGACTCTGGATCGGGCGGCCCTGGCCCGGGACTTTACCCGGGCCGTCAGTGACGAGCTGGTGCCCCGGGCTATGGAGGCGGCCCGGCGGAGCGGGCGCAAGACCATCGTGGCGGCGGGGGGCGTGGCCGCCAACTCTATCATCCGCGCCGACCTGAAAGCCGCCTGCGATAAAGAGGGGTACACGTTGTTTGTGCCGCCGCTGCACCTGTGCGGAGACAATGGCGCCATGATCGGCGCACAGGGATACTTTGAATACCTGGCGGGGAAGCGGGGCGGTCTTTCCCTGAACGCCTACGCCACCATGGATCTGGACGAGAAAGGATAAAGAACTTTGTGCAGCGGAGAGGCTCCCTTTGGGAGCCTCTCCGCTGCACATGTACAACAATGTATAAAACTTTTGACGAACGGGATAACGGTTGTGTCAAAAAGCAATAGACATGTGTTGAAATGAGAGAGAATGACGGCGCTATATTGACACAGAGGGAGGTTATTGTATACTGTACATATAAGCTACAATAGATGAAAAGGACTATAGGGCATCGGCGCTGGCGGAAGCAGAACCACAGGCTGCACCGGCTGCGGATGGGCCTGGTCATGGAGTTTTAAGAAAAGAACACGGAGGAAATCAGAATGCTGAAAATCGAACATCTGACCAAGACATACGGGGAGAAAAAGGCGGTGGATGACCTGAGCCTGCACATCCGAGCGGGGGAGATCTATGGGTTCATCGGGCACAACGGCGCCGGCAAGACCACCACCCTTAAATCCGTGGCGGGAATTTTGCAGTTTGACGGCGGGGAGATTCTGGTGGACGGCAAGTCCGTGCGCACCCAGCCCCTGGAATGTAAAAAGATGATTGCCTACATCCCCGATAACCCGGACCTGTATGAGTACATGACGGGCATCAAATATCTGAACTTCATCGCCGACATCTTCGGCGTCAGCTCCCAGGAGCGACAGGAGCGCATCCGCAGGTACGCCGAACTCTTTGAGCTGACGGCGGATCTGGCCCAGCCCATTGCCGCCTATTCCCACGGCATGAAGCAGAAGCTGGCTATTATCTCCGCCTGGCTCCACGACCCCAGGCTCATCATCATGGACGAACCCTTTGTGGGGCTGGATCCCAAGGCGGCCCACATTCTCAAGGGGATGATGCGGGAGCTGTGCGACGCAGGCGGCGCTATCTTCTTTTCCACCCATGTGCTGGAGGTGGCGGAAAAGCTGTGTGACAAGGTGGCCATCATCAAGGGCGGCAAGCTCATCCGCTCGGGCACCATGGAGCAGGTAAAGGGAGACGACTCTCTGGAGGAAGTGTTCCTGGAGCTGGAGGACGAGTCATGCTGAATATCCTGGTAAAAAAGCAGCTGGGGGAGATATTCCGCAGCTATACATATGACGCTAAAAAGAACAGAGCCCGCTCCAAGGGGGCGACCATCGGGTTTATCGTGTTGTTCGTGGTGCTGATGGTGGGCGTGCTGGGCGGCCTGTTCACCTTCGTGTCCCTGGCTATGTGCGATGCCATGGCCAGCGCGGGGCTGGACTGGCTGTACTTTACGCTGATGACGCTGCTGGCGGCGTTTCTGGGGATATTCGGCAGCGTATTCAACACCTATTCCAGTCTCTACATGGCCAAGGACAACGACCTGCTGCTGAGCCTGCCGATCCCGGTGCGGACCATTATGGCGGCGCGGCTGGTAAGCGTATACCTTATGGGACTGATGTACTCCGCGGTGGTGTATCTGCCATGTCTCATTGTGTACTGGGTCGTGGTGGGCATAACGGTGAAAACGGCCCTGGGCGGCATACTGCTGCTGGCGCTGCTGTCCCTGTTCGTGCTGACTTTGTCCTGCGCGTTGGGATGGATCGTGGCTAAAGTCAGCCGGAAGCTGAGAAACAAGAGCTTTATTACGGTGCTGGTGTCGCTGGTGTTCATCGGCGCGTACTACTTCCTCTATGCCCAGGCGGGGGATCTGCTGCAGGAGCTGCTGGCCAACGCCGCCCAGTACGGAGAATCCATCCGCAGCGGCGCGTATCCGCTGTATCTGGTGGGCCGGGTGGCCGTGGGCGACGGCGGGGCCATGGCCATGGTGACGGCGGTGGTGCTGGCCCTGTTTGCCCTGGTATGGTGGCTCATTGCCCGGAGCTTTTTGAAGCTGGCAACCTCCACGGGAACGGTGGCCAAGAAGGAATACAGGGAAAAGACGGCCCGGCTCAGAAGCGCCGATGCGGCCCTGCTGGGGCGGGAGCTGACCCGGTTCACCGCCAGCGCCAACTATATGCTCAACTGCGGCATGGGCATTCTGGGCATGGTCATCGGCGCGGGAGCGCTTCTGTGGAAGGGCGGCAGCTTCCTCCCGATGCTGGAGCCCGTGTTTGCCGGCAGACCCGGAGCCCTGTCGGTGCTGCTGTGTGCGGCATTGTGTACTCTGGTGGGCATGAATGATATGGCGGCGCCCTCCGTGTCTCTGGAGGGGAAGAGCCTGTGGCTGGCCCAATCGCTGCCGGTGACATCGTGGCAGGTGCTGCGCGCCAAGCTCAGGATGCACCTGCTGCTGACGGCCATTCCGGCGGCGCTGTGCGGCATATGCGTGGCCGTTGTGAGCCCCGCCGGGGCGGCGCAGACGGCCCTGGCCCTGGTGGTGGCGGCACTGTTTACGGTGCTTTCGGCGCTGCTGAACCTGTTTTTGGGGCTGAAAATGCCTAATCTACACTGGGTCAGTGAAACCACCCCCATCAAGCAGGGGGGCGCGGTGGCCCTGGCCTTGCTGGGCGGCGTGGTGTATGCGGCGCTGCTGGCGGCCGGCTTCTTCCTGATCGGCTGGCGTATAGGCTATATGGCATTCATGGCCGCCTTTGCCGTGGTGACGCTGGCGGGGTGCGTGCTGCTGTTTATGTGGATCCGAAAGAAAGGCTGCGCCGTGTTTGCGGCGCTGTGAGGGAAGCGTATGGAACATATTATGGAGATCAGCCACCTGCACAAAGCATTTGGCCAGGTGCAGGCGGTGCAGGATCTGAATTTCCATGTGAAGAAGGGGGAGCTGTTCGCCTTTTTGGGGGTGAACGGCGCAGGAAAATCCACCACCATCAACATCATGTGCGGTGAGCTGCGCAAGGACAGCGGCAGCGTGCAGATCTGCGGAGCGGATCTGGATCGGGAGCCGGACAGTATCCGGCGGAGGCTGGGCGTGGTGTTCCAGAACTCGGTGCTGGACAGGGAACTGTCTGTGCGGGACAATCTGCGCAGCAGGGCGGCTCTGTACGGCATCCGGGGCAGAGATTTTGAAAAGAGACTGGAGGAGCTTTCGCAGCTTCTGGAGTTCGGCGATTTGCTGAGACGGCCCCTGGGAAAGCTCTCCGGCGGCCAGCGCCGACGCATCGACATCGCCCGGGCGCTGCTCCATGGGCCGGAAATTCTCATCTTGGACGAGCCCACCACGGGGCTGGATCCCCAGACCCGGGTCAACCTGTGGCAGGTGGTGGAGCGGCTGCGCCGGGAAGCGGGACTGACGGTGTTTCTGACTACCCATTATATGGAGGAGGCGGCGGACGCGGACTATGTAGTGATCATCGACCACGGTCAAATCGCCGCCGAGGGAACGCCCCTGGCACTGAAGAACACCTACACCGGCGACTTCATCACCCTGTATGGCAGCAGTGAGGCACAGGTGAAGCAGCTGGGCGCGTCCTATGAGACGGTCCGGGACGCCTACCGGGTGTTCGTGCCGAACACGGCGGCGGCCACGGAGCTGATTTTGAAGTACCCGGAGATCTTCCGGGATTACGAGATCACCAAGGGAAAGATGGACGATGTTTTCCTGGCTGTGACCGGGAAAAAGCTGACGGGGGGTGAGGAGAAATGACCGGGCTGGGAGCGCTGATCCGGCGCAACACGAAGCTCTACTTCAAGGACAAGGGCATGTTTTTCTCCTCGCTTATCACGCCGGTGATCCTGCTGGTGCTGTATGCCACATTTCTGAAAAAGGTGTTTGACGATTCCTTTCGCTCGGCCCTGGCCCAGGCGGGAGCCACGGTGGCGGATAGCATTATAAACGGCGTGGTGGGTGGCCAGCTGATATCCTCCCTGCTGGCGGTGAGCTGCGTGACAGTGGCCTTTTGCTCGAACCTGCTGATGATCAAGGATAAGACCAGCGGCGCCCGGCACGACCTGACCATTTCCCCGGTGCGGCCGGCCACCCTGGCTCTGGGATACTATCTGGCAAGCCTTTTGTCCACGTTGATTATCACGGTGCTCGCCGCGGCGGTGTGCTTGGGGTATCTGGCCGGAGTGGGCTGGTATCTCACAGCCGGGGATGTGCTGGGCCTGCTGCTGGATGTGTTTTTGCTGACCATGTTCGGCACGGCCTTGTCCTCCTGCATCAATTTCTGGCTCAGCACCGACGGCCAGGCCTCGGCGGTGGGTACCATCGTCAGCGCCGGATACGGCTTCATCTGCGGGGCCTATATGCCCATCTCCAACTTTGGGACGGGGCTGCAGAAGGTGTTGTCCTTCCTGCCGGGAACCTACGGAACCAGCCTGCTGCGCAACCACGCCATGGGCGGCGCCTTTGCGGAGATGGAGAAGCAGGGCTTTCCCAAGGAAGTGGTGGAGGCCATCCGGGACAGCGTGGACTGCAATCTGTATTTCTTTGACCACCAGGTGACAAACGGACAGATGTATCTGATCCTGGTGGGGAGCATCGCGCTGCTGGTGGGGATCTATGTGGCCATCAATTGGGCCGCTGCCCGCCGCAGTCGGAGGTGAAGAAGAAAAATGTAAACAAAGAGAGAGGCGTAGGCCTCTCTCTTTGTTTGTCAAGGGGGGAAAATGGGAGAAAAAGAGAAGAAGGGAATTTTTGGAAGGGGATATGCGTTATGTTAATCGACATTATTTTTGCAAAAAGGGATATTAGGAGGGGGATAACGGTGGATAACCTGAAAAAGTATTGAAAATAAATGACTTGCCCATGTGGAAAACTCTGTGGATAATGTGGATAACAAACAGTAGAATCAAAAAACAGAAAATATTATGTTAATCTGTCGGGGCGGGAAGAACGGTTGTTTGAGAGGGGGGAAGGGCGGAAAAGAGCGGGGTTTTCCTCTTGTGATTTTGACGAAAGGGAAGGAGCGAAAGCGGAGGGGAGACAGGGCGGAGCGAAAAATGCGGAGACCGAGGGGGAGAGAATACCAAATGTATTCATCTGCGGCCCGGTGAAAAACGGGATGAAGAATGGAAAAAATGAGAGTTGACGGCGATAGAAAAAGATGCTATAATGACCATTGCTTGCAGAGATTTGCTTGTGTGGCTCAGTTGGTAGAGCAGCTCACTCGTAATGAGCAGGTCGCCGGTTCGAGTCCGGCCACAAGCTCCAGACTCCCCGCGGATCACGCGGGGAGTTTTTCTATGTGTAGAAACGGCAAAAACGATATGCTTTGGCCGCGAAGAACGCGGGGACTTCCGCCTGCGTGGAGGGCTGCCGGGGGACAAACTCCTGCATTATAACAATAACAGATGGTGTGCAGAGCAACTTCGTATTTTACAATGGTCCCTTTCTATGCTGCTATAGCTCTATCATATTATGCGGAGGACTGCCCATGACATCCCGCGAACTCTATCAGCAGAAGCTGAGCACCGCCGATGCGGCGATGTCGCTTATTCATAGCGGTGATACCAGCGTCAGCGGCACCTATGCCCGCGAACCGCTGGCGCTGCTCCGTACACTGCACACCATTGCACCCCGGGTGCGGGATGTGAAGGTCTGGTGCGCCATCACCAAGATATAGCCCGTTCTGCCCCTCGGTTCGGCTGTGTCCATCTCCCGCAGCTGGGTGGACTGCATCGTGACGGAGTACGGCGTGGCCTGACTGAAAGGAGCCTCCATCCGTCAGCGGGTGGAGCGGCTCATTGCCATTGCCCACCCGGATTTCCGGGCGGAGCTGCGGCGGGAGGCGGAAAAGCTGATGCTGCGGTAAGGCTGTCGCAGGGGCACCCCAGTATGCAGGATTTCCCTGCGAATGCTACTGTGCCGGTGAAGCGCTTTCCCTTCCTGCGCTGATATCCGCCCCGTATCCCTTTTATAAGCTGAGAAAAAACCGCCGGGTTACCGGCGGTTTTGCTTTCGTTATGGGAGGGAATGCGGCGGGGCATTTACAGGTCCAGAGGGGCGGCCACCGCGTCTGCCGGGATGGGGCAGGTATATCCGCCTGCCGTCCGCTGGGCAAATTCCGCCTTGGCCTTTTCCAGCAGCTCCGGCTGCTCCAGAAGGTCGATGGCTGCGGCGCACAGGACCTTACCCGCGTGGACGGTGGCCTTGTGGGCCAGGGGCGTCTTGTTGCAGGACACTACCTGCCAGGTGTGGCAGGGGACGTTGTTGGGCCACACGGCCACATGGATCTGCGCCGTGGGACACTGATAGCTGACGTCGCCCACATCGGTAGAACCGGCATTGAACGCCGGACCCTGGTACAGGGGCATCAGGAAATCGTTGAAATGGCTGGTCTGCATGGCTTTTACCCGGGCGGCAAAGGCGGGATCGCTGGCCGCGCCTACGCCGGTGGGGGCGTCGCTGCCGGCATAGGTGGCGGAGAGCTTTTCCATGAATTCATGCTCCGCCGGGCTGCACTCCGGCACACCCAGCTGGGCGAAGTTGTCATACAGTACCTGCTCCAGGGCGTGGTTGCACACGGTGTCGGACAGACCGTCCACGAACTTGCGTTGGATGGTGGTGTCGGTCATCAGCGCCGCGCCCTGGGCGATTTTATCCACCCGCTGGTGCAGGGCCATGCAGTCTTTTACATAGTTGGAACGGATCATATAGAGGACACTGGCCTCGGGCTGCACCACGTTGGGGCTGACGCCGCCGGCATCCAGAATGGAGTAGTGCACCCGGGCATCAGGCGGCATGTGCTCCCGCAGAAACTGCACACCCACGTTCATCAGCTCCACGGCATCCAGGGCGCTGCGTCCGCGCTCCGGGGCGGTGGAGGCTTGGGAGGCTACACCGTGGAAGGTATACACCATCTGGATGCAGGAATTGGTGGAGCCGGTGGCCACCTCATTGCAGTCACCTGCGTGCCACGTCAGCGCTGCATCCAGACCGTACCACAGGCCCTCCCGGGCCATATAAGCCTTGGAGGCCACGCCCTCCTCCCCGGGACAGCCGTACAGGATCACCGTGCCGCTTTTGCCGGTGCTTTGCAGATAGTGCTTCATGCCGATGGCCGCCGCCATGGCGCCCACGCCCAGAAGGTTATGACCGCAGCCATGGCCGCTGCTGCCCTTTACAAGCTGGTGATACTCCGTGCTGCCGGCGGCCTGGCTCAGACCGGACAGGGCGTCATACTCCGCCAGAAAGCCGATGACGGGCTTGCCGGAACCGTAGCTGGCGGAGAAGGCCGTGGGGATGGAGCAGATGCCCTTTTCCACGGCAAAGCCCTCCTGCTCCATGACGCTGCACAGCAGGGCGGCGGACTGCACCTCCTGCATGGACAGCTCCGCATAGTCCCAGATCTTGTCGGCCGCCTGGGCAATGAGCTCCTTTTTTTCGTCAATGGCGGCCAGAGCCGCCGCTTTTTCCTTGTGTATCTCCATAGTAATATCTCCTTTTTACGTTGCCGCACACCCCACCCCACAGGGGAGTGGGGCGCACGGCGGAAAGATGATGATGATAGCTTTTAAGCGGCGCTTTACAGCACCTTTTTCAAGAAATCCTGCAGCCGGGCGCTCTGGGGATGATCGAAGATATCCTCCGGTGTGCCCTGCTCGGCGATCTTGCCGGCATCCATGAACAGGACGCGATTGCCAACCTCCCGGGCAAAGCCCATCTCGTGGGTGACCACCACCATGGTCATGCCGCTGCGGGCCAGCTCCTGCATGACCTCCAGCACCTCACCCACCATCTCCGGATCCAGGGCGGAGGTGGGCTCATCAAAGAGCATGACCTCCGGCTCCATGGCCAGGGCCCGGACGATGGCGACACGCTGCTTCTGCCCGCCGGACAGCTGGGCCGGATAGTCGTGGGCCCGGTCGGCCAGCCCCACCCGCTGCAGCAGGGCCATAGCCTTGGCTTCGGCTTCGGCCTTGGGCGTCTTTTTGATCTTGATGGGGGCCATGGTCAGATTGTCCAGGATGGTTTTGTTGGGGAAGAGGTTGAAATGCTGGAACACCATGCCCATTTTCTGCCGGTGGGTGGGCAGATCCACCTTTTTGCCGGTGATGTCCTCACCGTCGAAGATGATGGAGCCGGATGTGGGCGTCTCCAGCAGGTTCAGGCTGCGCAGAAACGTGCTTTTACCGCCGCCAGAGGGGCCGATAACGGCCATGACGTCGCCCTTGTTCACATCGACGCTGACGCCGTCCAGAGCTTTCACATCGCCGCCGTTGTAGTTTTTTTTCAGGTCATGGACCTCAATAAGCTTCTGTGCCATCAGATGGTCACCTCCCGCTGCTGCTTCCGCTTGCGCCCGTAGCTGCTGCGCCGTTCAGAGCGCTGCAGCTTCTTTTCAAAGTGCCCGAAGACCTTGCTCAGAACAAAGGTCATGATGAAGTAGATGATGCCGACGATGACCAGCGGCTCAATGGGCAGGTATGTTGCGCCCTTGACCAGCAGGTACTGGGTCATCAGGTCGCCGATGAAGAAGGTGGAGCCCAGGGAGGTGTCCTTGACGATCATGATGAACTCATTGCCCAGAGCGGGGAGGATGTTCTTCGTCGCCTGAGGTACCACCACGAACCACATGGCCTTGCTCTCGGAAAAGCCCAGGCTCAGGGCGGCCTCTATCTGCCCGGGATCCACGGCCTGGATGCCGGAACGGATGACCTCGGAGACGTAGGCGGCGCTGTTGCACACCAGGGCGATGGCGATGCAGAGGAATTTCTGCTTTGTCAGCGCCGGGATGAGAATGGGCAGGCCAAAGTAGAAGAAGTACAGCTGCAGCAGCATGGGTGTGCCGCGGATGATCTCAATATAGATGATGGACAGCCAACGCAGAGGCGGTATTTTGGACATCTTCATCAGCGCCAGTACGGAGGCGAAAACAGTTCCGAAGGCCACGGTGATAGCGGCCAGGGCCAGGGTGTATTCCACGCCGTCGATGAGGAACTTGTCCCAGTATTTCAGAAACAGCGCCGATAGTTTTTCAAAGTCAATGAATTTCATGATAATATCCTCGTCTCGGTCTCAAAGATCGGCGGGTACGGTGGCCGTACCCGCCAACGGAATTTTGCTCAGCTCAGGGTCAGCTCCTTGGCGTTCTCGCTCTTGCCCAGCTCCACGGCGTCCTTGTACCAGCCGTCATAGAGGTTGGCTTCCTTTGCCTGGGCCAGGAGGGTGTTCACGGCGTTCAGCAGTTCGGTCTCGCCCTTCTGCATCATGATGACGTTGGCGGAATACTCGGCCTTCACGTCAAACTCCCAGGTGCAGATGGCCAGGTCGGGGTTGGCGTCCGCGATCATCTCGGCGTTGCCGTAGGCCACGGCCAGGGCCTCGATGTTGCCGCTCTTGAGCTCCATGACACCCACGGTGATGTCGCCGATAGAGATGGGATTGGCACCAGTCAGCTGCTCGGTGACCAGCTGCATCTGCAAGGAGGCGTTCTGGGCGCCCACATCCTTGCCGGACAGGCTCTCGGGCGTGGTGTACTTATCGGCGTTTTCCTTCTTGATCAGCAGGGCCTGTCTGGTTTCGTTCTCGCCGGCGTAGTAGTAATCGCTCAGCTCATAGTTCTTGGCTCTCTCCTCGGTCCAGGAGTAGCCGGAGATGCTCATGGGTACGCTGCCGGTATAGACGGCGGTCTGGCTGGCATCGAAGCCCATGGCCTCGATCTGCAGCTTTACGCCCAGGCCGTCGGCGATGTACTTGGCCAGGGTCACATCAAAGCCCACATACTGGTCCTGGTCGATCTTGGAGGAATCCACGAATTCCATGGGGGAGAAGTCGGGGCTCAGGGCCACGGTGAGAACGCCGTCTGCCTTGATCTTCTCCAGGGCGTTGGCGGGTTCGGTTACGGTGGAACCGCCGGACTTGTCGTCGGTCTTGGTATCGGTCTTGCTGCCGCAGGCCACCAGGCTCAGCACCGTCAGCAGAGCCAGAAACAGAGAAACAAACTTTTTCATTTCAATATATCCTTTCCTATGTTGTATATAGTGAATATTTATTCTGGTATGAATATGCGTGATGCAGGGATCGTTTGCACGGCGGAATGCCGGAGGGCTGCCCGTCATCGTCGCAGCAGTGAAGCGGTGACTTTTGGCTGAATCTGGTGGTGTTTCATAGTGCAATACCGCCTTTCCTCTGTGTGCCGGATGCCGCACTGCTGCGGAGCGTTCCGACCGGTTCTCTCGTTGATGTTGCATAATTTATCACATTTATGTGCATATGTCAAGGCGGATTTGGATATTTATTCGCGTAATTCGATGATTTGGTGAATATACTTACAAACGTGGGTGAGGAAAGCGGTTTCCTCCGTATAAAATGACGACAAAAAACGCAGCGCGCCGAAAATGACTTTTCGGCACGCTGCGCGATGATATAGGAATGCGGGATATTTTATCAGGGATCACTCCTCAGAGGGCATTTTCCAGCCGTGGTGATCCGTGTGGAGCAGGTGGTGGGCCCTGGCGCTTCCGGGAGTGCCCAGATAGTCCCGGTACAGCGTCAGAACATCCGGGTTCTCGTGGGAGAAGCGGATGTCCCGGGCCTTATCCAGCGCCCACAGAACCTCGCCCCGGCTTTCTGCCATTTCGCAGCCGTCATGGATGGGCTGGCCGCCGCCGCCGGCACAGCCGCCGGGGCAGGCCATGACCTCCACAAAGTCATAGGATACCTTACCCTTTTCCAGGGCGCGCATCAGGCGGCGTGTGTTGCCCAGGCCGCTGACCACAGCGATGCGGACGGTGCCGGCGCCGGGAATGTCAAAGCGGGCTTCCTTCCAGCCGTCCATACCCCGGACATCCCGGAAGGCGTCCGGATCCGGATCGGAACCAGTGACCATGTGGTAGGCGGTGCGCAGGGCGGCGTCCATCACGCCGCCGGTGGAACCGAAGATGACGGCTGCGCCGGAGCCGGTGCCCAGGGGACTGTCAAAGGGGGTCTCCTCTAGCGTGGCGGGAATGATCTGCTCGCCCCGGAACATGCGCACCATCTCCCGGGTGGTGAGCACCACGTCCACGTCCGGATCGCCGCAGGCGTCCGCCATGGTGGGCAGAACGCACTCACTCTTTTTGGATACGCAGGGCATTACGGACAGCACGAAGATATCGTGGGGATCAGCACCGATCATGTTGGCAAAGTAGCTCTTGGTCACAGCACCGAACATCTGCTGGGGACTCTTGGCCGTGGAGAGATTGTTCACGAACCGGGGGAACTGCCCCTTCACGAACCGCACCCAGCCGGGGCAGCAGGAGGTGAACATGGGCCAGGTGTAGCGGTCCCGATGGGTGAAGCGGTCAATGAACTCGCTGGCCTCCTCCATGATGGTCAGGTCGGCGGCAAAATCGGTGTCGAACACATAGTCAAAGCCGATCTGCTTGAGAGCCGTGACCATCCGCTGAGCTGTGGCGAACTTGGGATCCAGATGGTAATACTCCGCCCAGGCGGCCCGGACGGCCGGGGCGATTTGCACCACGGTGATCTTCTTGGGATCGGCCAGGGCATCGAAGACCTTGCCGGTGTCGTCCCGCTCCTGCAGAGCGCCCACAGGGCAGTGGGTGATGCACTGGCCGCAGTAGGTGCAGTCGGAATCGGCGATGGAGCGGGCCTTGGCCACACCGATGGTGGTGTGAGAGCCGGTGCCCATCAGATCCCAGATGTTCATGCTCTGAACCTTGTCGCACACCTGCACGCAGCGCATGCAGCGCACGCAGCGGTTCTCGATACGCACAACGGGGTTGGAGAAATCATCCTCCGTTTTCTTCAGATCCTTGATATAGTGGTCGCCCAGAAGGTTATAGTCGTTGGTGAGGGCCTGTAGCTTGCAGTTGCCGCTGCGGGTACACTTGGTGCAGCGGATATCGTGCTGGCTCAGGATCAGCCGCAGGTTTACCCGGCGGGCTTCCCGGACCCGGGGGGAATTGGTATGCACCACGATGCCCTCGGACACCACATTGTCGCAGGAGGGGACCAGCCGCTCCAGCCCCTCAATCTCCACGATGCACAGACGGCAGGCGGCGATCTCATTGATCCCCTTGAGGTAGCAGAGGGTGGGGATGTCAATGTTTACGGAGCGGGCGGCCTCCAGAATAGTCGTGCCCTCCGGCACGGAAACCGGCTTGCGGTCAATGATGAGATTTACCATTTGTCAACTCGACCTCCTTTGAAAACACCATAGCCGAAGTGGTCGCAGCGCAGGCAGCGGGAGGCCTCGGTGACGGCCCCCTCGTGAGTCAGGCCGCACTCGATGTCCTCGAAGTCGCACTTGCGCAGGCGGGCTTCCCGCTCGGTGGTGTTAATGCGGCCATGGGGGGGACGGTTATTCAGCCTGGGGGTGGGAATATTCACATCCACGGTGATCTCGTGGTGATAGCCCAGGTGTTCGTCGATATTGGCCGCGGCCACCTTACCGGCGGCAATGGCCCGGATGGCGGTGGCGGGGCCGGTGACGCAGTCTCCCCCGGCGAAAACATTATCCATGTCGCCCACCTGGCCGGAAAGACCGGCCACAAAGGCACCGCGCTTAATGGGCACGCCCGCTGCGTCAAAACCGCTGATCTCAATGCCCTGGCCGATGGCCACCACGATGATATCGGCCTCCAGCCGCACCTGCTCCAGGGCAGCGTCATGGGGCCGGGGCCGGCCGGCCTTGTCTGCCTCGCCGATGAGCTGGGGCTGCACCCACAGGGCCTTGGCCACGCCATTTTCGTCCGCCTCGATGCGCACGGGGGCGGCCAGGGACATGATCTCCGCCCCCTCGGCCATGGCACCGGTGACCTCGTCGGGCAGGGCGGTCATGTCCGCAATGCGGCGGCGGTACACGCAGGTGACCGTTTCCGCACCCAGGCGGATGGAGCTGCGGGTGACGTCCATGGCCACATTGCCGCCGCCGATGACCACGACCTTTTTTCCGGTGAAATCGGGCATGACATCGTCTCCGATGGCCTTGAGCATTTCCACGGCGGACATAACGTTCTTACTGTCCTCTCCGGGAATGCCGGTCTTCTTATCCTGGTGGGCGCCGATAGCGATGTACAGGCAGTCATACTGCTTTTGCAGTTCCTCAAGCCACAGATCCTTGCCTACGGTAACACCGGTATGTACCTCAATGCCCAGGGACAGGATGGACGCGATCTCCGCATCCAGCAGGTGCCGGGGGAAGCGGTAGCTGGGGATGCCATAGCGGAGCATGCCGCCCAGCTGCTTGGCCTCCTCGAACACAGTGACCTTGTGGCCCATGAGGGCCAGGTAGTAGGCGCAGCTGAGGCCGCTGGGGCCGCCGCCCACGATGGCCACGGTCTTACCGGTGGCGGGAGCGCACTCCGGCTGGGGCACATCTCCGGCGTGATCTACCGCGTAGCGCTTCAGCCCCCGGATATTGATGGCATCGTCGATCATGTTCCGGCGGCAGCGGGCCTCGCAGGGATGCTCGCAGATATAGGCGCAGGCGGTGGGGAAGGGGTTATCCTTACGGATCAGGCGCACAGCGTCGGCGCAGCGATCCTCACCCACCAGGGCCATGTAGCCGGGGATATCCACCCCGGCGGGACACAGGGCGACACAGGGGACGGGATACTTGAGCCCAGCCAGGCAGCGCTGGTGGAGGATGTGCTCCTCGTAATCATCCCGGAAGCCCTCCAGACCATCCAGCACCAGCCGGGCGGCATCGCGCCCGATGGCGCAGTCCGCCGTATTGACGATGCTGCGGGCGGTCTTCTCAATGGTGACCAGGGTGTTCATGGTGGCTGTGCCGGAGAGCACCTGCTCCAGGAGCATGGCAAGCTGCCCCAGGCCGATGCGGCAGGGCACGCATTTGCCGCAGCTCTGGGCGTGGCACAGGCGCAGAAAGCTCAGCGCCATATCCACCGGGCACAGACCCGGGGGACTGGCGGCAATGCGCCGCTCCACGTCGCGATAGAGGTTTTCCACCACGGTCTCGGCCCGGCTGGGAGACTTGATATCCAACCTGCTCATACGGAATCAACTCCTTGTCATTTTTGTGTTTTCGTGATCTTATACATATTAGAATGGCACAAATGAAACAGAATGTCAATTGTTAAAAAATGTTATTGATATGTTATTTTTTTATCAAAAATGTAGGGAAATACAGAGAAAAAGTAAGGGGAATTATTTTGGCGCAAAAGGCAAAAAATGCGCGGAAATCGAAAAGAATTCCATATTTTTTTGAAAGTTTGCTAAAAAATTAATTAAAGGGAAAAAGGGGATACTGTCGGAAATTGTCGAAAGCCGTCCATACAAAATCGTAAATTATCGATAAAATTTTCTTGAAAACGACACTGAAATATGGTAAATTATATGCAAGTCAGGGGACTGCTGTTGAGGAAGATTAGATTTTGCGCTGAAAATTTAATATGTAAGGACGAGGGAGAATATGGAAAACAGAGCAAGCGTCATCATTGCAGACGCAAGCGAAGAGTATCGAATGATGCTGAAAAAGACCATGGAAAATGCGGGAGACTTTCAGGTGATAGGGGACACCGGCTCCGGCGCGGAGGCACTGCGCCTTTTGCAGCAGCTGCACCCACAGCTTTTGATCATGGACCTGGTACTTCCGGAGCTGGACGGCTTCGGCCTGCTCAAGCATCTGCAGAGCATGGGCGAGCGGGCCCCGAAGACCATTGTGGTGTCCGCCTTCTGCCTGCAGCGTACCGTGAGTCAGGCGGTGAAAATGGGCGTATGGTATTTTCTGTCCAAGCCCTGCAGCGAGGAGTCACTGCTGGAGCTGATGCGCCAGGCGGTGCAGCCCCAACAGGAGACGGGGGATTTTTCCCCGGCCTTGGAGGGCCAGGTGACAGCGATCATCCATGAGATCGGCGTACCCGCACATATCAAGGGGTATCAATATCTGCGGGAAGCCATCGTCATTGCTGTGCAGGATATGGAGGTCATCAACGCGGTGACCAAGGTGCTGTATCCGGAGGTAGCCAGCCGCTTTTCCACCACACCGTCCCGGGTAGAACGGGCCATCCGCCATGCCATCGAGGTGGCGTGGGACCGCGGGGATCTGGAGACCCTGCAGAAGTATTTCGGATACACTGTGAACTCGGCCAAGGGAAAACCGACGAATTCAGAGTTTATCGCAATGATAGCAGACAGACTGCAGCTGAAAATGCGGCGCAAGCGGGCCTGAAAACCAGAGCAGCCCTCTGGGCGCACACCAGCGCATGCACCCGGAGGAGGAAACAGCTTCTTCCTGTAAAAAGCACACATCCGATGGAGAAGTCGGATGTGTGTTTTTTCGGTGGAATAGACGGTAGATGGAAATTTTATACAAAAATTTTGCTAAAATTTATGTAAAACATAGAAAGTGACAAGACACTTGCGTAGGAAATAAAAAGGTGTTAAAATGAGCATATAAACGAGCAACCGATAAAAACCCGTGGGTTTTTACTTCTTTGCAAGGCAAAGAAGTAAACTGTGCTCCCGGATCGGACATTGGCTGCCAAAAAACAGAAAAGGAGTATGATACTTATGAGCAAGAACACCACCAAACGGTCCCTGCTTGCCAGCGTGTTCGCGCTGGTGCTGTGCGTGGCGATGCTGGTTGGTTCCACCTTCGCGTGGTTCACCGACACGGCCACTACGGGGGTCAACAAGATCCAGTCCGGAAATCTGGACGTCAAGCTGATGTACAGCAAGGATATGAAGGAATGGGCAGAGGCAACGGATCAGACGCAGCTCTTTAACGACAACGCCCTGTGGGAGCCCGGCCATACAGAGGTCGTGTACCTGAAGATCGTGAACAACGGCTCGCTGGCGCTCAAGTATGAGACGGAATTTGCCCGCAATTATAGAGTTACCAAGGGTAAAAACGTTCTCGGCAATTATTTCTATGTAGGCGATTATCTGAAGGTCGGCACGGCGACTACCGGTGCTGCCTTCAACTCCCGTGAGGATGCCTGGGCGGCCATTGCCGGCTCTGAAAAGGCACTGCAGAAGGGCGTGCAGCTCACGGATGGCTGGACTGTCCTGAAAGCAGGGGAATCTACGGATCCGTTTGCTGTGGTGATCTACATGCCCACCACCGTTGGCAATGAGGCAAATGCGAAGAGCAAGAGCTGGGTCTCTACGATTTATGACCTGGGCTTGGAGGTCTATGCAACGCAGGCCACTGTGGAAAGCGACAGCTTTGACAATACCTATGATGAGAATGCAGCCACCGTTCTCACTCGCGTTTCTACATCTTCTGATCGTATAGTTGATAAGAATATTCAGGCATCCGGCAAGGATGGTACGGTGGAAGTGCGTGGGGGCACCACCACGATCAGCGCCAGCGTTTTTGCGGAATATGCAAAGTTCCAGATCAAGCAGAATGACGCTTGGGTCGACTGGGAAGAGGCCGTCGCTGTTTGGGCTGATAAGACCGGTAAGGTCATTATCAACAGCGGTGACTTCAGACAGGTGGGCGTGCCCGCTGACCACAGCGACCACTTTGACCTGATCTATGCCGATAATGATGCGACCATCGAGATCAACGGTGGTACATTCCAGTGCGTGACCCCCCAGTGGACGCTGAACTGCAAGGATGGTTCCAATGCTAAGATCACCGTCAAGGGCGGCTCGTTCTACCAGTTTGACCCGTCCAATGCCAATGTCGGCGCGGGCGAGATCATTGTTCCGACCGGGTACCATGTTGAGCAGAATGGCGATTGGTACAACGTTGTGGTCGACTAAGCTCTGCGCAGAGTACTCTTTCAGCTGAGCGGATGAAAAGCCTGACGGAAGAGTAAAAGCTCGTGCACTGACAATTGCAAACCCCACCGGTGCCATGCGGCGCCGGTGGGGTTTTAGCTTTGTCTGAAAACCCCTGGAGGTTTTTCAGACAAAAGGCATGCAGCCTGCTGCGCTCAGGACATTACTGCTCCGACGAACTCTCCGGCTCCGTCTCCTCATACTCGGCCTGCTTGCCCTTGTATATGTTCTGCATTTCCCGGTCCACCTCGTATACCGCTTCGGAGCACAGGCGCAGCCGGTTGGCGTCTGCCTGGGAGAAGGCCCGGGTGGATTTATAGCGCAGCTCGTGCTCCAGACTGGCCCACATGTCCATGGCGATGGTGCGCAGTTGGATCTCCACGGGCAGGTGCAGTGTCCCCTCGGAGATGACGATGGGTCCCTCCACGATCAGGTGCAGGCTCCGGTAGCCGGAGGGCTTGGGGGTTTTGATGTAATCCACCTCCTGCAGCACGCGGAAGGATTCGTTCCGGGTGAGGAGGCTGCGCAGGTAATAGATATCGTCCAGATAATTGCAGATGATGCGGATGCCGGCCACGTCCTGCACATAGGCGTATATATTGTCGATGGTGACCGGGTGGCCCCGCCGCCGGAGCTTCTCCACAATGGAGTCCAGCGTCTTGATGCGGTACTCAATGTGGTGGATGGGGGAGCGGTCGTTCAATGTGGCGAACTCCTCATCCAGGATCTCCATCTGGGCGACGGCTACCTTCAGGGCGCTGCGGTACAGGTGATTCACCCGGACCATGCCCTGAGCCAGTTCCTTTTCCTGCTGGGGGGTGGCGTTGGGCAGATGGATGTTTTTCAGCGACGGGTGGTTGTTTTTTTCGACCATCATGGTATTGGCTCCTCCTTGCCCTGGGGGCAAAAATTCTATCCTCTTTTATAAGTATACCATAAACGGACGCAAATGTGTGAATAATTTATGTAATTTGTAAAAAACAAGGCCGCCGGCACTGCCGGCGGCCTTACCTCGTAATCAAAATCCAATCATCCCGATCCAAAGCGTTCCCGGTGGGTGCTTACCGGATGCCCGCCAGGAAGCAGGTGGGATCCTTTTTCAGCTGCTCTTTTGCCCAGCGGAGCATTTCGCCGACGCTGACCCGGGAGGTGATGATGCCTTGCTCCCATTGCTCCGCCGTGACGGAGCGCAGGAAGTCGTCCGGGCAGGCGGTGCGGACGTAGTAGGGATGAGCCTCTGCATCGGCGTTGACTGCGGCGGGGACCATGGCATCCGTATAGAAGCCGGTCTTCCCCGCCAGGATGTCCAGGCAGTCCTGCACGGCGTTGAAGGCCGTGGGGTAGCGGCCGGCACCCTGGCCGAAAAAGCTGTGGCGGCCGATTTTTTCGGCGCTGTAGGTGATGAGGTTGAAGTTTTTCGGTACGGCGGCCTCCAGATCGTGACCGTCCACCAGCGTCGGCTCAATATAGGCGCAGATCCCGTCCGGAGCGGTCTTGGCGGTGGCCAGGAGCTTGCAGACGAAGCCGTGGGCCTGGAAGGTGCGGATATCCCCGTCGGTGACGGTGCGGATGCCGAACATGGGAATGTCCTCCTCCCGGAGCAGGGCGTCGAAGGCGACGTTGGCGGAGATGGTCAGCTTGCGGCGCACATCGTCGCCGTCAATGTCGGCAGAGGGGTCCGCCTCGGCATAGCCCAGCTCCTGAGCTTGCTTCAGAATGGCGGGGAAGGAGACGGGAGCGGCGTGCATGGCGTCCATGATGAAATTGGTGGTGCCGTTCATAATACCGCCCAGTTCCGTGACGGCATCCAGGCGCTTGCAGCGCTCCAGATTGGCCAGCCACGGGATACCGCCGCCTACGGCGGCCGTGCAGCGCAGGGAAACCCCATGCTCCGCTGCCAGACCCACCAGCTGAGGATAGAAGGCACTGATAACGGCCTTGTTGGCGGTGACCACATGCTTGCCCGCCTCCAGAGCGGCGCAGATGTACTCATAGGCCGGGTGCAGACCGCCCATGACCTCTACGACGATGCCGATGGAGCTGTCGCCGGTGATGGCGGCGATATCCGTCACCGCCAGAGCGCCCAGCTCAGGCCGCTCGCGCCGCACCAGAACCTTGGTGACGGAGAGATCCGTCCGCTCCGCACAGAAATCCAAAATGCCGCCGCCCACTACGCCGCAGCCCAGCAATCCGATGTTCATAAAAAACCTCCTGAGGGTCAGATTTTGTTGCCACAATTCTATAGGATGCGGCGGCGAATGTCAACATATGCCGCAAAAACAAGACCGCCTACATGCCGCAAAAAAGCCCTCCGGTTGGGCCGGAGGGCTTGCTTGGTAGTTTTGCGGTGGTTGAATCAGTAGGAACCCAGGTCGGCGGACTTGTCGCCCTGAGGATCGGTGCCGAACTTGTAATCGTTGCCGGGGAGGATGGCGTTGAGGACCACGCCGCACAGGGCCGCGATGGCCAGGCCCGTGAGGGTGATGTCCGCGCCGCCCACGGTGAAGGTGATGCCGCCGGTGGAGCTGAAGCCCAGGCCGCTGACGAAGATCACCGCGGCGATGATGAGGTTCCGGGACTTGGTGAGATCCACCTTGTTTTCCACCACGTTGCGCACGCCCACGGCGGAGATCATGCCGTACAGCACGAAGCTGACGCCGCCCACGATGGCGGTGGGGATGGAGTTGACCAGAGCATCAAACTTGGGGGAGAAGGAGAGGATGATGGCGTAGACGGCGGCCAGACGGATGACCCGGGGATCATACACCTTGCTCAGGGCCAGGACGCCGGTGTTTTCGCCGTAGGTGGTGTTGGCGGGGCCGCCGAACATACCGGCCACCACCGTGGCCAGGCCGTCGCCCAGGAGGGTGCGGTGCAGGCCGGGGTTCGCGATGAAGTTATTCCCGGTGGTGGAGGAGATGGCGGACATGTCGCCGATGTGCTCCATCATGGCGGCGATGGCGATGGGGGCCATGACCAGGATGGAGGTCAGGTCGAACTTTGCGATGACGAACTGCTGCAGGCCCACAATGTCAGCGCCGTTGACGCTGGTGAAGTCCACCTTACCGGCGATGAGAGCCACGATGTAGCTGCCTACCACACCCAGCAGGATGGGGATGATCTTCACCATGCCCTTGCCCCAGATGTTGGCCACGATGATGATGGCGATGGCCACCAGGGCCAGCCACCAGCAGGTGGAGGCGTTGTTGATCGCGGTGCCGGAGAGGTTCAGACCGATGAGGATGATGATGGGGCCGGTAACGATGGGGGGGAAGAAGCGCATGACCTTCTGGGCGCCTACCAGCTTGAACAGCAGGGCCAGGATCAGGTACAGGCACCCGGCCACCACAATGCCGCCCAGGGCGTAGGGCAGCTTTTCCTCGCCGGTCATGGTGGCGAACTTGCCCACGTCCAGCTTGGCTACCGCCTCGAAGCCGCCCAGGAAGGCGAAGGAAGAGCCCAGGAAGGCAGGGACCTTAAACTTGGTGCACACATGGAACAGCAGCGTGCCGAGACCAGCGAACAGGAGCGTTGTCTGGATGGACAGCGGCAGACCGTAGTTCTGCACCAGAATGGGGACCAGCACCGTAGCGCCGAACATGGCGAACAGGTGCTGCAGGCCCAGCACCAGCATCCGGGGCAGGCCCAGGGTGCGGGCATCGTAGACGGCCTCAATGCCTAAGTTGTGTTTCTTCTTCATGGGAAACTCCTCCTTCATTTTATTTACATTTTTAATTGTAAACTGGCAAAAAAATTGACCGGTAAAAATACCGGTCAAAAAGGAAATATAGAAATGAAAACAGAGGCGCCAACAGTCGGGCATTTCTTTTTTGCAATAGAAAAGGTCATGTCGTCGCCTCCCTTCAAATTTCATCCTGCCCATTATACGGCTGGGAAAAACAAAAGGCAATTAGGAGTAAGTCCAATTCTGAACTGGAAAAATCACTGTTTTTTGTCGAAAAAAACTGACAGCTTGGGGAACAGTACTGCTGCCACGGCGATCTTCAAAGCGTCGCCGGGGAGGAAAATGAGCATGCCGTCCCGCAGCAGGCGGGCAAAGCTCCACCCCTTGCCCAGGTACACATTGAGAATCAGCCCCATGTACGGCAGCCCCACGGCATATAGTACCGCCAGGCCCGCCACGCAGGCCAGAATAATGCGCAGGGGACGGCGGCTCTTTTTTGTCAGCAGGCCCATGACCAGGGCCGAGGGGATAAGCCCCAGCAGAAAGCCGAAGGTGGGCTGCAGCACATAGCCAAAGCCGCCGCCCAGGGTGAAAATGGGCAGACCTACCAGACCCAGAAGCACATACACACCCTGGCTGGCGGCGCCCCAGAGAGGCCCCAGCAGGCACCCGGCCATGGCGGTGAAAAAGAATTGCAGTGTGATGGAGGAGACGCCCAGAGGGATCTTGATGAAGGCACCCACGGCTGTCAAGGCCGCCAGCAGCGCCGAGCGAACCAGCATTTTGGTGTTACGATTCATGACTGTAAACCTCTATAAAATAATATGGGTTTACAATACAGGAAAAGCAGAAGCTTGTCAATCCATTAATGTAAATTTGGTTTACAATTTTAGAATGTGGTGGTAAACTCTGTTTGTCAAAAAAGATGTCATTGCGAAGCCAGTGCGCACACTGGCTGTGGGGAGCAATTCGATCGTTGCCGGTGGCAGATGAAGCGAAGTGAGCGAGTGGCCGCGGTCAAAATTGGGGGCATCCGCCGTAAGGCGGCGCGGAAATTTTGTCCGCCGCAACAGGAATATCCGTAACCCTCGTAAATTTTAGAGGAAAACGGATTCCCACAGTCGCTGCGCTTCCTCGGAATGACAAAAGTGTATTTAGACATTTTGTGGAGGGGAGGAAACGAACATGAGCCAGCAGCGCGTGCAGGAGGCTTTGCAGGCGGCGGAGGGAGCCTACCTCTCCGGCCAGGAGTTGAGCCGGGACCTAGGCATCTCCCGGGCCGCCGTGTGGAAGGCGGTGGAGGTCCTGCGCCGCCAGGGGTACGACATTGAGGCCCGCACGGGCCGGGGCTACCGGCTGGTGGGCGCGCCGGATCTCCTCACTCAGGAGACCGTGGAGCGGTATTTGATCCGGCCAAGGGACAATTTTCGGGTGCTTTCTGAGACGGATTCCACTAACTCCGCCTGCCGCCGCCTGGCCCTGGAGGGCGCTCCCGACGGCACCGTGGTGCTGGCGGACTGCCAGACAGCGGGCCGGGGCCGCCGGGGCCGGAGCTTTCAGTCTCCGGCGGGAAAGGGCCTGTTTTTTTCCATCCTGTGGCGGCCCGACTGTGCCCCGGAGCAGCTGCTGCCGCTGACGGCTCTCAGCGCTGTGGCGGTGTGCCGGGCCATTCGGCAGGTGTGCGGCGCGCAGACGCAGATCAAGTGGCCCAACGACCTGGTGCTCTCCGGCAGAAAGCTGGCGGGCATCCTGACGGAGATGGCTCTGGAGGGGGAGAGCGGCCATGTGTCCCACGTGGTGGTGGGCATCGGCGTCAATGTGCACCAGCGGCTCACGGATTTTGACGGAGAGGTGGCGCAGATCGCCACTTCTCTGGATCTGGCCCTGGGGGGCAGCGTCTGCCGGGCACAGCTGGCGGCGGCCCTGCTGGAGGAGATGGAGATTCTGCGCCGGGAGGTGCTGTTTGCCCCGGAGAAATGGCTGGCGGAGTACCGGGCGGCCTGCCTGAACATCGGAAAGACGGTTCAGCTTATCTGGGGTGAGGAGCGGGAGCCGGCGCAGGCTCTGGCAGTGGATGACCGGTACGGCCTGGTGGTGCGCCACAGGGATGGCCGGGTGGAAACACTGCGCAGCGGCGAGGTGTCGGTGCGCGGATTATACGGATATGCGGAGTGATAGACTATGATGAAGAAACTTTGGACACTGTTTTGGACCTTTGCCAAGGTGGGGGTCATGACCTTCGGCGGCGGATACGCCATGCTGCCCATTCTGCAGCGGGAGGTAGTGGAGAAAAAGGGCTGGGCCACGGACGAGGAGCTGACGGATTATTTCGCCATTGGCCAGTGTACCCCTGGGGTCATCGCCGTGAACACCGCTACCTTTGTGGGCCAGAAATATGCCGGCATCGCCGGCGGTATTATCGCCACACTGGGCGTGGTGTTCCCGTCCCTGGTGATCATTTCCGCCCTGGCCAAGGTCATCACTGCCTATGCCCATCTGGCTTGGGTGCAGCACGCCTTCGCGGGTATCCGGGTGTGCGTGTGCGTCCTGATTTTTAACGCTGTGCTGAAGCTGATAAAGGGCGCTATGAAGGATATCTGGTGCTGGGGCATCTTTGCGGTGATCCTGGTGCTGTCGGTGCTCGTTGATGTGTCGCCGGTGCTCTATGTGGTGGCGGCGGGTCTGGCAGGGGTCATACTCCAGGCCGTGAAAGGGAGGGAGAAGAAATGACCTATCTGCTGCTGTTTTACGAATATTTCAAGACCGGACTTTTTGCCATCGGCGGCGGCATGGCCACCCTGCCCTTCCTCTATGATATGTCCGCCCGGCATCCGGACTGGTTCACCACCTCCCAGATCGCCGATATGCTGGCCGTTTCCGAGTCCACCCCCGGGCCCATCGGCGTGAATATGGCTACTTATGTGGGGTTCCAGGTGGGGGGTGTTTTGGGTGCTGTTATTGCCACCATCGGCCTGATCACCCCGTCTATCATCATCATTCTCATCATCGCCGCCTTCCTGCGCAGCTTCCGGGACAGCCGCATCGTTCAGAGCGTGTTTTATGGGCTGCGCCCGGCCTCGGCGGCCATGGTGGCGGCGGCAGGCATCAGCGTGGTGGGGGTGGCACTGACCAACAGCGGCATGACGGGCCTGGCGGCGCTGAATTGGAAGGCCATAGCGCTGGCGGCGGTGCTGCTGGTGCTGACCCGGTGGGTCAAAGCGACCAAGGGGCTGCACCCCATATTGTTCATCCTGGCCTCGGCTGTGGTAGGCGTGGCGTTTTCGTTCTGACTGCAAAAAGACAAGAAACAGCAGACTGTCCCCCGGCTGCGCCGGGGGACAGTCCTTTTCTGCATCAGTATTCTTCTTCCTCGTCCGGCACATAACGGATGATGTCGGACACGTCGCACCGGAGGATGCGGCAGAGCTCATTGATGGTGTGAAGTGTCACGCTGCGGTCCTTGCGCAGGGCATCCAGCGTACCGGTGCTGACACCGTGTTCCTTGATCAAAGTGTACTGGCTGATATGCTTACGCTTCATGGTGTCCCACAGCGGGTCAAATACGATCATGGTTTCGCCTCCCTGTATGGTAGGATACAGGGAATATTCTCTGTTGAATATAGCCGAATATCTGGCTATAATGAGGAGGGAGGAGGGGATCATATGCGTAAACTGCCCAGGAAAATGCGGGAGATTATCGGTACTGCGGTAGGGGTAGGCGGGTGTCTTGCGCAGTGGTGGCTCATGGATGGCGATGAGTCGATGATGCTGTTTGGGAGTATGCCCTTTGTGGCCTTTTTCATGTGGCTGTGTCCGGAGCTGTGGCAGGGGAAGTAGCAAAAGCGGCGGGCGGCAGGGCTTGTCTTGCCGCCCGCCTTGTAGTACAATACGGGGAGTAAAGCGGCGGGAAAGCACCGCGTGAAAAGGATATGAAACGGGAGGAAGACCATGGATCGTACCTATATCGATATGCTGGCCGCGCACATTGACCGCAGCCCCACCTGCTACCATGTGGCGGCCAACGCGGCGGCGCTGCTGCGGGAGAACGGATATACCCGGCTGGAGGAGGCCCGGCGCTGGCAGCTGCAGCCGGGCGGGAAGTATTTCATGGAGCGGGGCGGCTCGGCGCTGATCGCGTTTCGCGTCCCCGCCAAGCGGACGGAGGGATTCCGCATGGCTGCGGCCCACGGGGATTCTCCCTGCTTCAAGCTGAAGGAAAACGCCGCCCTGCGGGAGGGCGGCTATCTGCGCCTGAACACTGAGGTATACGGCGGACTGCGTATGTCCACCTGGTTTGACAGACCCCTGTCCGTGGCGGGACGGCTGCTGACGGAGATAGACGGGGCCATCCGCCAGACTCTGGTGAACATCGACCGGGATCTGCTGGTGATCCCCAGTGTGGCCGTCCATTTTGACCGGGGCGCCAACGAGGGCGTGAAATACCGCGCCAATGTGGACACACTGCCCCTGGCTGGCAGTCAGGAGGCGGAGGATATTCTGGCTCTGGCGGCGGAGACGGCCGGTGTGCGCCGGGAGGATATCCTGGGCAGCGACCTGCATCTGTACTGCCGCCAGCCGGGTACGGTGCTGGGCAGCAGCGGTGAGCTGTTCCTGGCACCCCGGCTGGATGACCAGGCCTGCGTATGGGGCTGCCTGCAGGGCTTTTTGGAGAGCGCCGGGGGTGCGGCATATATGCCGGTGTTCTGTCTGCTGGATCATGAGGAGGTAGGCTCCGCCACGCCGGAGGGGGCGGCCTCGTCTCTGGTGCGGGATGTGCTGCGCCGGGCCGCCGGAGCGCTGGGGATAGACGAGGAGGGCTACCAGATGCTCCTGGCCCGGAGCATGCTGGTGTCTGCCGACAATGCCCACGCCGTGCATCCCAATCACCCGGAGTTCAGCGACCGGGACAACGCGCCGCACCTGGGCGGCGGCGTGGTGCTGAAATTCAGCGCCCAGCGGCGCTATGCCACCGACGGCATCTCGGCGGCCGCATTTCGGGCTATTTGCCGCCGGGCGGATGTGCCCCTGCAAACCATGCTCAACCGCTCTGACCTGCCGGGTGGCTCCACCCTGGGCAGCATCGCGGGCACATTGCTGCCGGTGGGCGCTGTGGATATCGGTCTGGCACAGCTGGCTATGCATTCTGCCGTGGAGGTCATGGGTGCGGAGGACTATCCCCGTCTCATCGCCGCTATGCGGCAGTTCTATTCGGAAGGATAAAGCTCCTTGAAAAAACCAAGCCCGGAGGGACATCCCTCCGGGCTTGATTTATTATTTTTCGCAGTTCAGCCGATAGATCAGCTCCAAGCCCCGCAGCAGCAGGCTCTCATCATAGATGAACTCCCTCCGGCAATGGGGGACGATGCATCCGGCCAGGCCGCCGGTGGCGATGAGGGTGCATTTTTCGCCCAGCTCCGTCTCAAACCGATCTGCCAGCCCGTCCATCATGGCGGCGGCGCCGTAGACAGCTCCGCTCTGGATGGACTCCAGAGCCGTGTCGCAGATGGCCTTGGGCGGCGCCTCCACGGAGACGGAGGGCAGCTGCGCCGTGCCGGCAAACAGGGCGTTGATCCCCAGGCGAACGCCGGCCAGTATGGCCCCGCCGATATAGCGGCGGTTTTTGTCCACCACCGTGGCGGTGGTGGCCGTGCCCATGTCAAAGATGATAGCCGGCAGCGGATATTCCGCCGCCGCGGCAGCGTCCCCGGCCAGAATATCGGCACCCAGGGTGTCCGCCTCCGCAATGGCAAGGGTCAGGCCGGCCCTGGAAGCGGGGGTGACCACATAGGGGGCCAGCCCCGTCAGCTGCCGTACCACCTGGGAGAGCACCGGAATCAGCGCCGGCACCACGGAGCAGATCACAGCCCCCTCAATGCCGGTGAGCTCCACACCCTCCCGGGCAAACAGATCTGCCACCTGGGGCAGATACTCCTCCGCCGATCGGCTGGGCACGGTGTCCAACCGGTAGAGCTTTCTGCGCTCCCCGGAAAGACTGAAAACAATGTTGGAGTTTCCTATATCGATGGTCAGCAGCATCCCATTCACCGCCCTTTAGTCCTTTTTGCCGATGGCAATAAGCCGGGAAATGACCGGGGCCAGCACCACGTTCACACCGATCTCCAGCAGGAAATTGCCGCCGGCCAGACCCAGGATCATATAAGACCCGGCGTTTTCATAGCCTAAAGCGGCGGCCCAGCCGTTGAGAGTCTCCATGAAGAACACCAGGCAGCCCAGCAGGAACACACCGGTGTTTACCACGGGGCAGACGACGGCGGCCACGATGATGGCCAACCACCGGCTTTTCTTGCTCAGGGCCGTATACACGAGACCGGCGATAAGGCCGCACAGCGTACCTTTCACCAGAACCGTTACAATGGTGCCCAAGGGATTAACAGCCAGAAAAGCCGCTGCCTGCCCGGCAATGAGGATCACTGCGCCGGACATAAGACCCAGCCACGCGCCCACCTTCCAGCCGTAAACCGCCGCGCCCACCACAATGGGCACCAGGGACACGTTGATGTTCAGTCCCCCGATTTGGATGGTACCGCCCAAAAACTGCAGCACCAAGACGATGGCGGTGAACACACCTGCGCCCACCAAGTTCTTTGTTTTCTGATTCACTTTTCAAACCTCCTGCTGCCGCTCCGGCAGACCCGGATGCAGCGCATATTTTTTGGCATACAGGATGCCAAGGCGCATTGTACCGCAAGCGACGGAAAAAAGCAAGACAATTTTTTCACGAAGTGGAAATGCAGGGAGAAAAGAATAGGGGACGATGCCTACATCGGCCTGCCCGCAGGCACTTCCTGTAACCCACCGTAGGGGCGATCCTCGCGGTCGCCCACCCAGTAACCTGCTGCCTCTCTTGTAACCCATCCGTGGGGGCGGACGCCTCTGTCCGCCCTACCGCACTTCATGTAACGCTTTCGTAGGGGGCTGATGCCCACATCGGCCCGTTTTGCCGCGCCTCTTGTTATGCATCCGTAGGGGTCGGCCTCCCGGACGACCCGCCCGGCTTTGCACCGTACTCCTTGCAAAAAACGATGTCATTGCGAGGGCGCACCGCGCCCGTGGCAATCCGCACCTCCACCCCCTAAAAATGAAACCAATGAAGGCCGCCTTGTGCAAGGCGGCCTTCATTGGTTTGAGGATAGAAAGGAAAAGCAATTCATGTTTGAGAATTACTATGGCGACAATATACCCCGTCGTGCGTGTTTTGTAAAGCGACAAGAATTCATTTTAACATTAAAATATGTCATAAATAAATGGGAATTGTTGCAAAAGCCATTGCATTTTGTAATAAAAAAGGGTATCATATACTATGACATGGTTTCATGATGAGGAGGATGGCGTATGGATACCAAAAAGCTGGAGGCGCTGGCCACAGCGGTGCAGGTAGGGAGCTTTACCCGGGCGGCAGAGGTGCTGGGCTACACCCAGTCGGGTCTGACCCACATGATGAACAGTCTGGAAAAGGATATCGGCTTCCCGCTGCTGGTGCGCAGCCGCACGGGTATCCGCCTGACCGCTGCGGGGAAACGGGTTTTTCCCTTGATCCAGGATCTGCTCCGGGTGGATGAGACGCTGGAGCGGGAGATCCGCCTCATTAACACCCGTCGGGAGGAGACCATCCGTGTGGCCTCCTATTCCAGCATTGCCATGCATTGGCTGCCGGAGATCATCCAGCGCTTCCGGGACAGGCATCCGGATGTGGCGGTGGATGTGCAGATGGGCAGCGTGGAGGAGGTATACCGCTGGGTACAGGAGGATAAGGCGGACATGTGCTTTGCCTCCTGGCAGGAGTGGTTCGCCCTGGACTGGACGCACCTGCGGAATGATCCGCTGCTGGTGATCCTGCCGCCGGACAGCCAGCTGCGCGGCCGCAGCAGTCTGGACGTGCACTGCCTGGAGGGACAGGACTTTCTGATGCCGTCGCCGGGCTTTCATCTGGATATCATGCAGGCCTTGGGTGAGGTGAAGCCCAATTTCCGGGAGACCCACGTCAGCGACAACGTGATCATCTCTATGGTGGAGCATGGCCTGGGTGTGAGCATCCTGTCCGAGCTGGTGCTCAAGGGCCGGCGGGACAATGTAGTGGCGCTGCCGCTTGATCCGCCCGCCGCCCGGGAGTTGGGCATAGCCGTGCGCTCCAAGAAGGAGCTGCGGCCCATGGTGCGGCGGTTTATTACGGAGACAAAGGAGATTCTGGAGAGTATTTAGCATGATTTTTGAACCTGTTACACCGCAGAATGCGGAAAAATTGAGATCCTACTATATAAATTGTGAATATCGCCTGTGCGAGTATTCCGTGGGCGTGAAGCTCATGTGGGGCGGCGTGCTGCATCCGGCCTTTTGCGAGGCGGCGGGGTGCCTCATCGTCCGCAACGAGATCGACGGGCGCTATCAGTTCGACTTCCCCGTGCCCGGCCCGGAGGGGGATGTGGACCAGGCGCTGACACTTATGGAGAAATACTGCACGGAGCAGGGGGTTCGCCCGGTGATTTCCGTGGTGCCGGAGCAGGTGGCCCCCCAGCTGTTCCTGCGCTATCCGGTGGTGCGGCTCCTGAGCGAGCGGCCCTGGAAGGATTATATCTACCGCCGGACGGATCTGGCGGAGTTTGCGGGCCGGCATTACAGCGGCCAGCGCAACCATATCCATAAGTTCCGCAAGCTCTATCCCGATGCGGAATATGTGCCCCTGACGGCGGCGGACGAGCCACTGCTGGAACGGTTCTGGCAGGACTACGGCGCGGAGTTTGACAAGCAAAGCACCATCGCCCAAAATGAGCTGCGTCTGGCCAAGGAGATGCTGCGGCATCTGTCGGGAGACTGGTTTTTGGCCGGGGGCCTGCTCCATGAGGGACGGCTGGTGGCCATCAGCATGGGCGAGCAGTGCGGCAGCACCATGCTGGTGCACATTGAAAAGGCGCTGTACTCCTGTCCCGGAGCGTATCCCACCATGGTGCAGGAATTTGCCCGACGCTGTCCGGAGAGCGTGCGGTGGATGAACCGGGAGGACGACGCCCGGGACAAGGGACTGCGTACCTCCAAAATGCAGTATCATCCGGCGGCGCTGGGAGGCAAGCTGTGCTTTGAGGTGGGCAGTGAGCTGGACCGCCTGCAGGAGATCCCCATCCTGCGCTCTGAGCGCCTGACTCTGGACGCTTTGCGGGAGGAGGACAAGGCTGCCTATAATGCCCTGTGCCTGGATGATGTGCGCAACCGTCTGTGGGGCTATGACTGGCATAAGGACTATGACGGCAGCCCTGTGGAAGAGTATTTCCTCTCGGTGGCCCGGGAGGATTTCCGGCAGCGGCGGTGCGTGAATTTTGCCGTGCGGCTGGGAGACGTCTTTATCGGCGAAGCGGTGCTGTATAATCTGGACTGGTGTGGCGGTGCGGAGCTGGGCTGCCGCATTGCCCCGGAATACGCAGGCCATGGCTACGGAACTGAGGCCTTTGCGGCGGCGGCGGACTGGGCCCTGTACGGCCTGGGTCTTGCCCGGGTGGTGGCCAAGTGCTTCCGGGAAAACGAAGCATCCTATCAGATGCTCTCCGCCTGCATGCACCCCTCCGGCGAGGATGAGACCTATTTCTATTTTGAAAAAATCATTTGATGATCCGGCTGATTAACCGTGCGGGCGATTTTTATAATCACCCGCACGGTTTTACTCTGCTGTCCACACTGCGTGCCCGCACGGTTTTGGGCGGCACCTCTTGTAAAAAGCTTGTCATTGCGAGGGCGCTCCGCGCCCGTGGAAAGTGATCCGAGCGCCGCCGGTGGCGGATGAAGCGGGGAAATCGCCGAAGCGCTGCCTG
>URSX01000005.1 GCA_900550615.1 uncultured Eubacteriales bacterium | reverse complement strand
ACCTGCTTCACAGTGACGATGATTTTCATTTTACCTTTTACCTCCTCAATTACTTAACGCCCAGATTGCTGGCGATGACCATGCGCTGGACCTCGGAAGTGCCCTCGTAGATCTCAGTGATCTTGGCATCGCGCATCATGCGCTCCACAGGATACTCACGGGTGTAACCGTAACCACCGAACAGCTGCACGGCGCGGCGGGTCACATCGGAAGCGGCCTCAGCGGCGAACAGCTTAGCCATGGCGGCATCCATGGAGTACGGCTCGTGGTTCTGCTTCTTCATGGCAGCAGCGTAAACCACATACTGAGCGGCCTGCATACGGGTGTGCATATCCGCCAGCTGGAACTGGGTGTTCTGGAACTGGGAGATGCGCTTACCGAACTGTACGCGCTCCTTGGTGTACTTGATGGCTTCCTCAACGGCGCCCTCACCGATACCCAGAGCCTGGGAAGCGATGCCGATACGGCCGCCGTCCAGCGTCTTCATAGCGATCTTGAAGCCCTCGCCCTTCTTGCCCAGCATACGATCCTTGGGGATCACGCAATCCTCGAAGATCAGGTCGCAGGTAGAGCTGCCGCGGATACCCATCTTCTTCTCATGCTTGCCCTGAGAGAAGCCCTTGTCGTTCTTCTCCACGATGAAAGCGGAGATCTCCTTCATGGTGCGGCCGCGCTTGTCGGTGGTCTTGCCGGTGACGGCGATGATGACGAAGGTATCAGCCACGTTGCCGTTGGTGATGAAGCACTTGGAGCCGTTCAGGATGTAGTTCTCGCCGGACTCATCCAGCACAGCGGTGGTCTGCTGGCCCTGGGCGTCGGTACCGGCGCCGGGCTCGGTCAGGCCGAAAGCGCCGATCTTCTTGCCGGAGCACAGGTCGGGCAGATACTTCATCTTCTGCTCCTCGGTGCCGTTCTCAAAAATGGGAGCAGCGCACAGGGAGGTATGAGCGGAAACGATAACTGCGGTAGTACCGCAAACCTTTGCCAGCTCCTCCACGCACATTGCATAGGACAGCACATCGCCGCCGGCACCGCCGTACTGCTTGGGGAAGTAAATACCCATCATACCCAGCTTCGCCATCTTCTCGACGGTTTCCATGGGGAAACGCTCTTCCTCGTCGATTTCAGCGGCCAGGGGCTTTACTTCGTTCTCTGCAAATTCGCGATACATCTTCCGGAGCATTGCATGCTCTTTCGACAGCGTAAAATCCATATTTTGTTCTCCTTACTCTGCGCTTATGGGCAGGAAATTCAGAAACAGGCATCCCGCCCTTTTCCGTTCTGCGGATTTATCCTATCGAAAGTCAAAAATAATCGTAATAGTTTTTTCCGTTATTCAGAAAATTAATTTTACAAATACATCATGCAAATTTTGTGCGCTATGACAATTTGTTCTGTTTTTCATTGTATTTTGAGCGTTTTTTAAGTATTTTCTATCATTATCAGAACTGGATAGCTTTTTCTTTTCCATTTATTAGATTATATATTTTCCGTTTTTTGGCGTAGAATTTTGGATTAAACGGTTGTTTTTTAAAAAATATGTGCTACACTTAATATAACCACTGGATAATTAGAAAGTAGGAAACCCCATGAACAACAACCTCTATATGTCCACCCTGTTAAAAGCCTTCGACATTCTGGACTGCTTCACCGATGACAGCCAGGAGCTGGGAATATCCGATATTTCCGCTCTGGTAGGCCTGCCTGTCAGCTCTGTGCACCGCATTATCCAGAGCCTGGAATTTGAGGGACTGCTGTCCCAAAACCGGGAGAATAAGAAGTATGCCCTGGGCAGCAAGATGCTCAGCTACTCGCAAAAATGCGGCAAGTATCAGCGTTTTCAGCAGATTGCCTCCAAGTATGCCGACGAGCTGTGCCGCATCACCCAGGAGAACGTGAACGTGGCCACATGCTCCGGCAACCAGATCACCAACATCTACACCGCCGAAACCCACTTCATCCTGCGGCCCAGTTTCCCGGTGTATACCCCTTTCCCCATTTATTGCACAGGCGTGGGGCGGGTGTTCCTCAGCCATATGAGCGAGGCCGCGCAGAAATGGGTATATGAAAGCAACGCAAGCGCCATTCCCCAGACCCAGGAGGAGTTTCTGACCCTGCTGCGCAAGGCCCGGCAGGACGGCTACGCGCTGGACGATCAGGCCTTTAACGCGGGTCTGCGCTGCGTGGCGGCTCCCATCTACTGCAGCGGTGACAAATTGCTGTTCGCCATGTCCGTGTCTGCGCCGCTGGCGCGGATGGATGACGAGGCGTACAAAAACGCCCGGCAGCTGGTGATGAAGTACGCCGAGCGTATCTCCCAGGAGATCCAGAACGCAGAGTCCCGCCATTAAACGATCGCAGCGGCGCCCCCGCCTCTGCACAGCAAACCGTAAGCAAAGGAGTTATGAATCATGAAGACCCGAGCCCTTAAAAACCTCGTCCCTTCCGCTCTGTTCCTGGCCATAGGGCTGGTGCTGCCCTTCTTTACCGGACAGATCCCCACCATCGGTAAAATGCTGCTGCCCATGCACATCCCCGTGCTGCTGTGCGGGCTGATCTGCGGCTGGCAGTGGGGACTGGGTATGGGCTTCGTCCTGCCCCTGCTGCGCTCGCTGCTGTTCAGCATGCCCGTTATGTATCCCATGGCCGTGTCCATGGCCTTTGAGATGGCGGCTTACGGCGCTGTCATCGGTTTCCTGTATGCCCGGAGCAGGTGGCAGTGCGTCAAGGCCCTGTATAAATGCCTCCTCCTGGCTATGGTCGCCGGGCGGCTGGTATATGGTGCTGTCACATTCATCCTGATGGGTCTGGCCGGCAGCGCCTTTACCTTCCAGGCTTTCCTGGCCGGTGCCGTGCTGAATGCCATCCCCGGCATCGTGCTGCAGCTGGTTCTGATCCCCGCAGTGATGGTGCTGCTGGACCGGGCAAAGCTGGTTCGCTTCACCCATCCCAAATCCGAGTCCGCAGCCGAGACGGTATGAGCCAAGTACGATGATTTTAAAAAAAGTGCGGCAGTTCTGTGTGAACTGCCGCACTTTTCTATCACCGTGGGGGAACGAGGATACGCAGATGCTCATCGATATTCTCACCGAGCACAATGTAAAGGCCACATTCTTCCTGGTGGGGGATTGGGTGGATAAATTCCCGGAGTCCGTAAAGGCGCTGCACGAGGCGGGCATGGAGGTCATGAACCACTCCAACCACCACGACCATTACAACGCCCTCTCCGCCGAGCAGATCGTTGCCGATGTCACCGCCTGCAACGAAAAGGTCAAGGCCATTACAGGTATCGCCCCCAAGCTGATTCGCTGTCCCTACGGCGAGTATGACGACCACGTCATCTCTGCCATCCGCTCCATGGGCATGGAGCCCATCCAGTGGGACGTGGACAGCCTGGACTGGAAGGATTACGATGCCCAGACTATATACAAGCGGGTCACAGAGCACCTGCAGCCGGGGAGCATCGTTCTGTTCCACAATGCCGCGCTCCACACACCGGAGGCCCTGCCCTCCATCCTGGAGTTTATGAGCCAGAACGGCTATACCGTGGTGCCTATAGGCCAGCTGATCTATACCGAAAACTATACCATCGACCACGCCGGACGGCAGACACCGGTGCAGGCAGAATCGGAATCCGCCGGATAATACAGTGGGAGAGGGCGCCCCTGCACCCTCTCCCAAGGACATCATCCGCCTGTGTGAAAAGCACCGGGATATGGCCTTCCATGCCTTCACCAACGGCACCCTCATCGACGAGGAGTTCTGCCGGGAGATGCTGCGGGTGGGTAATTTCTTTGTATCCATCAGCGTGGAGGGCTTTGAGGCGGCCAACGACGGCCGCCGGGGTCAGGGCCACTTCCAGAAGGCCCTGGACGCCATGGACCTGATGCACAACCACCGCATCCCCTTCGGTGTGTCCATCTGCTACACCAGCCGAAACTACAAGGTGGTCACCAGCGATGACTTCCTGGATCTGCTGATCTCCAAGGGCTGCGTGTTTGCCTGATACTTCCACTACATACCCGTGGGCCTGAACGCCGACACCTCTCTGCTGCTGACCCCGGAGCAGAGAGCGTACATGAAGGACCGCGTCCGGGAAATTCGCGGCATCACCGGCGGAAAGGAGCTGTACTGCATCGACTTTCAGAACGACGGTGAGTGCGCCGGCGGCTGTGTGGCCGGTGGCCGGATCTACTGCCACATCAATGCCGCAGGGGACGTGGAGCCCTGTGTGTTCATCCATTATTCCAGCGCCAACATCCGGGAAAAGAGCTTCCTGGAGTGCCTGCAGCAGCCGCTATTCAAGCTGTACCGCCAGGGCCAACCCTTCAACGGCAACCATCTGCGCCCCTGCCCCATGCTGGAAAATCCCGACGTGCTGCCGAAGCTGGTGGCCGAAAGCGGCACCCACTCCACAGATCTGGAGGCACCGGAATCCGCCGAGCACCTGTGCGAAAAGCGCAAGGCCTACGCCGAATGCTGGAAACCCGAGGCAGAAAAGCTCTGGGCAGAGGAGCACTCCTGACAACGCAATACACCATTCATACCCCTTTCCAAAAGAGATCCGCCCTCCTATCCGTTTCGGATGGGAGGGTGGGTCTCTCTGTAACCGCCCCACGCGACAGGCTCTACGAGGCTTTGGCGGGCGCGCTCACAAGCCCTGCCTCCGCCGCCCAGGCCCGGACATCGGCCACGGACGCATCCGTTTCAAACCGCGTCCCCGGAAGGAAGACCGCCTCCGGCAGCAGCGCCTGAATGTTTGCCTCGCTCTCCTCCACGCCGCTGCTGCCGGAGGTGCAGAACACCGCCACCTTTCGCCCCGTGAAATCGTAGCTCTCGGCAAAGGTGCTGACGATCCGGGGAGCGTCGCCGCCCCAGATGGGATAGCCGATAACGATGGTGTCATATTGGTCCCAGTTTTCCACCCGGTTCTTGATAGCCGGGCGGCTGTTCGGGTCGGCCTGCTCCCGGGTTACCCGGGCATCGGCCCCGTGGCCCAGGTCGTCCTCGGAGTATCTCTCCTCCGGGATAATGCGGAAGATATCCCCCCGCAGCACCGTGGCAGCCGTTTCCGCCACGGCTTTTGTATTGCCTGTGGCGGAGAAATACGCCACCAGAATGTGCCTGTCTCCGGCATCGGCATTTCTCCCGATGCTGCTGGCTGCCAGGGCCACCGCCGCTATCACCGCCGCAGCCAGCACCGGGATCAGTATTTTTCGCTTCATGTGTTTTCCTCCATCCATGCGTTTGTCCCATAGGATTTGTAATTTTGGCCATTTGATACGGCCCGGTTCTATGGATTTTTTCTTGACAAATGTACGATTTCGTACTATACTCGCGCTTACATGATTTCAGGTAAGAGGTGTGCTATGGATAAAAACTACGCCCGCCAGCTGCGGCGCATCAATTATCTCGCCAGCGAAATGGACTCGCTGTACCACCTGGCCGACCTGCGCCTGGGCATCTCCGACAGCGTGTCCCTGGTGCTCTACGCTCTCTACGACGGCGAGGGCCGCTGCCCCCTGGGCGATATTTACAAAATGTCCGGCGTCAGCAAGCAGACCCTGAACTCCGCCGTCCGCACCCTGGAAAAAGACGGAATTCTCTACCTGGAGCCCTACAAGGGCCGGGCCAAGCTGGCCGTCCTGACGGAAAAGGGCCAAGCTTACGCCGAGCAGACCGCCGCCCGCCTCCTCCACGCCGAGCTCCGGGCCTTCGACGGCTGGACGGAGGAGGAGGTCTGCACCCACATCCGTCTGTTGGAAAAATATACCGAGTGCTTCCGCCGGGAAGTAGAAAAGCTATAATTCGCGGCGGCCCGCGGGCCGCTTGACGCAGGAGAGAACCATGAAAGACAAGATTCAGTTATCAGATCATTTTACCTACAAGCGCCTGATCCGCTTCACCCTGCCCACTATCGGCATGATGATCTTCACCTCCATCTACGGGGTGGTGGACGGCTTCTTTGTGTCCAATTTTGCCGGCAAGACCCCCTTTGCCGCCGTGAACCTCACCTGGCCGTTTCTCATGATTCTGTCCACCGCGGGCCTCATGTTCGGCACCGGCGGCTCGGCCATCGTGGCCCGGGCCTTCGGCGAGGGGGATAAGGAAAAGGCCAACCGCTGTTTCTCCCTGTTCGTGTATATCACGGCAGCGGCGGGCGCGGTACTGGCGGCGCTGGGCATCGTGTTCATCCGGCCCGTGGCGGAGCTTCTGGGCGGTGAGGGCGACATGCTGGAAAACGCCGTGATCTACGCCCGCATCGTCCTGCTGGCCCTGCCGTTTAACGTGCTGCAAATGCTCTTTCAGGCCTTCTGCACCACCGCAGAAAAGCCCCGACTGGGTCTTCTGGTGACAGTGGCCTCAGGTGTGACCAACATGGTGCTGGACGCAGTGCTGGTCATCACCCTGCCGCAGGAGTATAAGCTGGCCGGCGCGGCGGTGGCCACGGCCCTGAGCCAGGTGGTAGGCGGAGGCGTACCTCTCATTTACTTCGGTCGGAAAAACTCCAGTCTTCTGCGCCTGGGAAAGTGCCGCCCAGACGGCCAGGTGATCCTGAAAGCCTGCACCAACGGCTCCTCGGAGTTTATGAGCAACATCGCCATGAGCCTGGTGAGTATGCTCTATAACCTGCAGCTCCTGCACTTCGCCGGGGAGGACGGCGTGGCCGCCTACGGAGTGATGATGTATGTGAGTATGATCTTCTCCGCCGCCTTCATGGGCTATTCCATCGGCACAGCCCCCATCATCTCCTACCATTTCGGCGCGCAGAACCACAGCGAGCTGCAAAGTCTGCTGCGCAAGAGTCTGAAAATGGTCGCCATCTTCGGCGTTGTGATGGTTCTTGCGTCCCAGGCCCTGGCCTGGCCTTTGGCCGCCATTTTCGTGGGCTATGACGCAGAGCTGATGGCCATGACTATCTCAGGCTTCCGCATCTTCGGCCTGTCGTTTTTGTTCATGGGCTTCGCCATCTACGCCTCGGGCTTCTTCACCGCCCTCAGCGACGGCCTCACCTCGGCCCTCATCGCTTTCCTGCGCACCCTGGTGTTCCAGGTGGCAGCCGTGCTGCTCCTGCCCATGCTCTGGGAACTGAACGGCATATGGCTGTCCATCGTGGTGGCCGAGGTCATGGCCGTGGTGCTCTCGGCCCTCTTCCTGCTGCTGAAACGAAAAAAATATCATTATTAAGGCCAAAGCAAAACACCGCCGCAACCCCCGGAAACCGGAGCCTGCGGCGGTGTTTCTTTTGAAAATTTTCTTACTGCTCCTCGCCGAAGTCGGCCCGGTAGGCAGCAGCCAGCTTCTCCGGCCAATCAGTGGTGGGCTCCAGCACACCGGTGAAAAAGCGCAGGGTTGCCGGTTCGTGTACAAACCGCAGCCCGCCCACCAGTTCCCGGTGGTCGAAGAGCCACTTCACCCGGTCGATGACATACTCCGTCTGGGACAGGGTAAACACCCGTCTCGGGAAGGCCAGGCGCAGCAGCTCCATGGAGGCGATGTGCTCCGTGCCGTCCGGCTCCCGTTCCTCGGAGAGGGTGCCCCGCTCCATACCCCGGATGCCGCCGCAGATATACAGGGCGCAGGCCAGGGCCCCGGCGGAGTACTCCGTCTGAGACACATGGGGCAAGAATTCCTTCACATCAATATGCGCGCCCAGGCCGCCGCCGGGGGTAATGACAGGAATGCCGTACTCCGCCAGACGATCCACGCAATAGTCGATGAACTGGGGCCCCTGGGAAATGACATCCATGTCCATGCTCTCCTCAAAGCCCACAGTCATAGCCTCCATCTCCTTGACGGACATGCCGCCGTAAGTGAGGAAGCCCTCGAACATGGGCACCAGATCCTCCATGGAGTGGAACAGCGCCTCATCCCGGACCAGGATGGCTCCGCCCCGGGCAAAGCCGAACTTCCGGGCAGAGAAGTAAATGATGTCGAACAGATCTGCGATCTTACGGGTAATTTCCCGGACGGACAAGTCCTTCATCTCTTCCTCCCGGGTCTTGATGAAGTAGAGGTTATCCTGCAAAAGGGACGCGTCCAGCACCGCCAGAATGCCGTGTCGGCGACAGATGTCCGTGGCCGCCTTCATGTTGGCATAGGAGATAGGCTGGCCGCCGATGAGGTTGGTGCCGGCCTCCAGGCGCACAAAGGGAATGTTCGCCGGCGTCTCCCGCTGAATACAGGCTTCCAGGGCCTCCAGGTCGATATTCCCCTTAAAGGGCAGACTGCTTTTGCTCACCAGGCCTTCGGCGCGGACCAGCTCCTCCACCCGGCCGCCCAGGCGGGTGATGTGTGCCTTGGCGGTGGTGAAGTGGTAATTCATGATGACGCAGCTGCCGGGCTTTACAAAACGGGTGGCCAGAATATTCTCGCAGGCGCGGCCCTGATGGGCAGGCAGGCAGAAAGGCACGCCGAACAGCTCCTCCAGCTTTGCGCGCATCCGGAAAAATGTCTCGGAGCCAGCATAGGCATCGTCGGCCCGGAGCATAGCGGACTGCTGCAGGTCAGACATAGCGTTGACGCCGGAGTCCGTGAGCATGTCCAGAAAGATGTCCCCGTTGTGCAGCTGGAAGGTGTTGAAGCCCGCCTGCTGCATTCTCTCCAGACGCTGGGCCGCAGGCAGCAGATGCAGCTGCTGGACAATCTTCACCTTGTGCATCTCCATGGGGATAGGTTCGTGTTTGTAAAAAGTGATTGCAGGCATTGTAGGCCCCTCCTTTATATATTTCAAATCTCACCCGGGCAACAAAAAACGTCCTCCGTGTCCCTTTCAGGACACAGAGGACGAGAAAACCCGTGGTACCACCTCAGTTCGCTGTCTACGCAGCCTCATGGGATACTGCCATATCCCCTGCGCTGTATCGGGCGCACCCGGCGCCGCCTACCACCCCTTCGGGGCTTCAGGGCGCGGCTCAGGACGGTAATTGGAATGCCGCCTCTCCGCTGCCTTGCACCCACCGGCAGCTCTCTGCAGGAGATCACCGCAGCATCTTACTGGATGTCCTTCATCGCCGTAGAACTATTGACCATACTTTAGTACTTTTATGCGCTGGTGTAAACCAGCATTTTCCACAATTCTGCAAAAATTCCCGTGTATTTAGTAAATAAATACACGGGAATTTTTTGATTATTTTATCTCTTATTTTTTACAACACTTGGCACCCAGGCGCTTGCGCAGCACCACAGCCAGGATGCCCAGCAGCGCGCCGATAAGTGCGCCTGCCAGTACATCCGACGGAAAATGCACAAACAGATACAGCCGGGAAAATGCCAGCAGCACCGCCAGCGGGATGGCGGCATAGCCGAATTTTCTGTTGGCAGCGGTGACCACCCAGGCCCCTGTCACCGCAGACCAGGTATGACCCGAGGGGAAGGAGTAATCTCTGGGATTCTTCACCAGCAGGTCTATGGCCTCCAGCCAGCAGGGGCGGGGCCGGGCTACGATGTTTTTAAGCCCGATATTGCAGATCAGCAGGCCTGCCACCAGGGCCAGGCCCAGGCAGAGGCCGTACTTTCTGTACTTCTTAGTGGCCAGCATCGCAAGGGCGGCGGCAATCCAGATGGCCCCGCCCTCCCCAAGAAGGGTGAGCTTGGACAGGAAAACATCCAGCACCCCGCAGCGCAGGTTCTCCTGGATCCAGTGGAGAATGGCCCAGTCCGCGTTTTGGATCATGTTCAGCATAGTTCTCCTCGCAGATACTTATTGGGCCGCCGTCACGGAGTAAGCCGAGAGGATCTTGTCCTCGCCCTCGGTATAGGTGACGGTGACGTTATCCCCCACGGAGAGGATGACGGCATTCTTGTCATCGGCAGCGGAGATGGCGTAGTACACCGTGCCGTCCTGCAGCCGCAGGTAGTACCAGGTGTTGCCCTCCACCACGGCGGAGCGGATCTCGGCGATGACGCCGGTGACCTGGCCCTGGCCGGAGGGGGTGATGTCCGTGTCGCTCTGGTCAATGAGGCCATTACGGGCCAGCATGACCCGGTAGTTGCTCTCGCAGTCGGCCACGGTGGCGCCGGTGGCCACGATCTGATACTGGCTGACATTGACCATGGCGTACATCTTCACCAGGCCCGCCGCGTCCTTCAGGGCCATGAAATAGCTGGGATGGTCGGCGATGTTCAGCAGCAGAGGGAAGGTAGCGGTGTAGTTCATCTGCTGCACCTGGCCCCGGGCGGAGTCCATGGCGGAGTACTCCTCCGCGCCGGCCACGGAATAGAAACGGGTCTCCTTAGTACGCTGGTTGGAGAGGATGAAGCCGATGTTGGATTCATCGGACACCACGGAGGTAATGCCGGTATACATATACACATCGTCGTTGAGGGCGATGTAGTTATAGCCCTCGGTGGTGATGGTAACGTCCCGCTGGCCAAAGAGGGAGTTGATGAAGCCGTGGATATACTGGCCATGGTTATCATACTGGCTGATGATGAGATCTGCGTTATACACATGATCCACCCAGGTGGGGATGGCTCCCACCTCATAGTAGGCAGTCTCGCCGGTGACGGCGTTCACCAGCACCGCACCCAGCACATCCGTACCGCCGAAGAGGCCGATGGTGTTGGTGATCCGGGGGCAGACCCAGTAAGGATTGCCGTCCTCGTCGATCTCAAAGGCAGGATCGTCGAAGATATAAGTGGGATAGTGGAACCGCAGATAGCGGCCAAGGTTGCGGCCAAAATGCTCGGCAGTGGTGTAGCGGATGCCGCTGTCCAGACGCACCACCTCCACATTCTGGGTCACCATGTCGATGATCAGGTAGGCGGGCAAGCCGCTGGAGCGGTTATTGAACCACTTGATCCAGTCGCCGTAGCGCAGGGCCGTGACCCGCACGGGACGGCCCTTATAGTTGATCTGGGTATAGTCGTCGTCCACCTCAAACTGGGAGACCATGTCCGCCAGCTCTCCCAGCTTGCGGTTGCCCAGCTTGGTGGCAGAGTCCCGATCCAGCATAGGGATCTGGTCAAAGGAAATCTCCTGTACCTCGCTGGCAAAGTCGCCGGTCTCCACCGTCAGCAGATCCCGATAAGAACCGGCCCGGATCAGCTTCCAGCCGATGACGCTGCCGACCACGGCAACGAGGACCATGGCGGCCGCCAGAAGGAAGGGGATCTTACACTGCTTTTTCACAAAGCCGAAGTAACCCTTGGCCCCGTCCCCCTGAAATCCGGAGGTAAGGATGGCCATGGCGCAGTACACGGCGCACAGCAGCACCACGAACACATACAGCGAGCCGGAGTGGAAATTCAGCGCCGGCAGCTGCACATAGTAATAGATGGCGCCCACCAGCAGCGTCACCGCCAGGTTCAGCACCGTACGGCCTACCGGGGTGCCTACGGCTTTGCGGGGTTTTTTCTCCCGCTTAGGTCTCCCAGCAAAGGGATTCTTGTGGGCAAAGCCCTGAAAATCGGGATCGTTCCAGTTGGTATTCATAGAGTATCTCCTCTCTTAGTCTCAGGGATGCAGGAATATTGTAGCATATCGTTCCCCAAAAGTCTATATGCGGATGCATCTGCCTGGAATTGTTCCGCTGCAGCCGGTTTTCTATACAAAAAGTGGGCGGAAAGGCACGCCAATCCACCCACTTTGTAAGTTATACCTCCGTTTTTTCCGTCTGCTTATTGGCAAAGATGACGCCCAGGGTAATGAGCACCGCACCGATGATGCTCATGACGGAGATCTTCTCCCCCAGCAGCAGCCAGCCCACCACCACCGTGACAAAGGGGGTGGCATAGAGATAATTATTGGTGATGACCACACCCAGACACTTGAAGGCGATGTTCCAGATGGCAAAGCACAGGGCATTGCCAAACACGCCCAGAAACAGCCAACTGAGAAGGATCCCCGGCTGGGTGAACAGCGGTGCCAGATCGGGCATGCCGTCGGTGATGAGCATCAGGGGCACAGCGGTGATAAAGGCCCACAGGAACACCCGGCGTGTGACCAGGAAGTTGTCATACTGCTCGGTATATTTCTTGATGAGGATGGAGTACACCGCCCACATGAGCGCCGCGGCCAGGGCCAGCAGATCGCCCAGGGGGCTGAGGTGGAAGGACAGTGTGCCGTTGAGCACCACCAGCACCACGCCGGCGATGGCCACCACCGCGCCGATATACACCCATTTGCCCAGCTTTTCCCCCTTCCGGGAGAACAGCTGCGCCAGCAGCACTGTGATGATAGGCGACATGGACACCAAAATACTGACGTTGGCCGCGGAGGTGTGAGCCGCAGCGGTATTCTGCAGGAAGAAATAAAAGCTGCCGCCGGTAATACCGATGAGGATGAACATCAGCTCATCCTTCCACGGCAGCCGCAGTGTCTTCGGCCGCAGGGCCCACAGGGCCAGGTACGCAAGACCCATGCGCAGGGGAATGATCTGGATGGGGGTAAAGGCCCGCAGCATAACCTTGGTCAGCACAAAGCAGCTGCCCCAGACCAGCGTGGTAAACAGGGCAAAGGCATGCCCCATGAGTTTTTGATTTTTGGTAAAGCCGTCTGTCATATTCTCTCCCTCTCTGCTCTGCGAAAGCCAATACCCACCTGGGTACTGGCTTTCGCGATTTTATTCAGTCGTGCCGGAAAGCGCGGTGATCTCCTCCCCGTTCATCACCTGGGTGATGGCCTGGCGGATGGTGTTTACGGAGTCGTAATCCGGCGGCATGACCCACAGCACCTCCCCAGAGGCGGAGTAGCAGGGCATCATGTCGTCGCCCTCTCCCTGCTTGGCTGAAACGGTCTGAATGTTCCAGGAAAAGCCGTCCGACTGCATCATCTTCACCAGGGACGATATCTGGTCATAGCTGATATTCGTGATAAAGTTGTCGGACAGGGCCTTCAGCAGATCCTGATAATTGGCGAGGATACTGGGCGAGGCCGCCTTCTCAATAATCGCCTGGATGACCTTCATCTGGTTGCGCCCGCGCTGGTTGTCCCCGTCCGCGAAGGAGCTGCGCTCACGGCTGAATGTCAGGGCCTCGATGCCGTTCATGTGGTTCCAGCCCTCTGTATAGCTGTAAGTACTGTATTCATAGCCGGCCACATCGCCCGCCACAGTGGTGAAAGCATAGTCTGAATAGACGTCGATGCCGCCCAGGGCGTCCACAATGTCGATCAGACCCCAGAAATTGACCCGGCCGTAGTAGGACGTCTTCGTCCCGTAGAGATTATCCAGCACCGCCATGGTCTCCTGCACGCCGTACAGCCCCGCGTGGGTCAGCTTGTCCATTTCCCCGTTGAAGGCCAGGGGCAGATAGTAGTCCCGGGGGGTATTGACCAGCAGAATCTGGCGGGTCTTGGGGTTCACCACTGCCAGCACATTCACATCGCTGCGGTTCTTGGCCGTGATATCGGAGTCCCGCTCATCGCTGCCGCTGCAATACACTACAAAGGGCTCCTTGGTGATGGAGCCGGAGGGCTTGATGGACGTGATCTCATGCTCGGTGACGTATTCATACAGGATCCTGGTGCGGCTGGAAAAATCCTTGTACCCATCCTGCTCCGTCAGCACGGGGATATACCCCTCGTTGAGGATAATGGCCTGCACCTCATCGTCATACAGTGCGTCCACCAGTGCGGCGGGGGTCTCATAGTCGCGGGTCTTCACCTGCCCCATGCTCTTGTTCAATGCTGCCAGGATCTGCTGGGTGTTCTCCGTGTCCCGGCCGGCCAGCACGCCGAAGCGGTATCCCTTGGTGTCGCCCAGCTCCGTGGCCTCGTCCTCCTTCATGACGATGACCGCCGTCACCTGCTTTTCCACCACAATGCCGGAGATCTTGTTCAGGGCTGCCTGCACCGCTCCGGCCGCCACGGTGCCGTAGATCATCGCCGCCGACAGGAGCACCGCCACCACGCCGCACAGAAGCTTGCCCAGCTTATTGCGCCGCAGGGGCAGCTGCACGAAAATATGCAGCCCGTTGACCACCAGCAGCGCGGCCATGGCCAGCACCATGTTGGTGGTCGTCAGCATTTTGGTGGCCATGAGCCTGGCAAATATGGCCAGGCTGCTGCCCAGCAGCAGGAACATGGCAATCACACCGAACCAGTCCAGCTTTGTGCGCCTGTACCGGCTGGCCTCATACTCTTTTCTCATTGGTCCTAAATCCTCCCATATATTGTCTCAGGCACTCTCTTTACGCATTGGCCCGGAAAAATTCGTATGCACTCCTGAGCGGCCGCCAGTTGACCGCCGCCGTCACAACCAGGCTCACCGCCGACACGGCGTAGGGCGCCCACCCGGTGACAAATGTATGCAGCCCGCAGTTGATCAGGATCAGCACCGTGTAGAGCAGGTACTTCTCCAGGCGGAAGCGATACCATATTTTCCGGGAGATCAGCGTCCTGCCCCAGAAAAAGACCAGATAGGAAATTCCCGTGGCCACAGCGGCGCCCGTCCCGTTCCACGCCGGGATCAGCAGGTAGTTCAGCAGGATGTTCACGCCCCCGGAAAGGGCGGAAACCACGATATTATACCCCGTCTTCCTGGCAAAGCTGATGCCCACCGCCGTAGTCTCGGACATGGTGTACATGATGGGGTGCAGCATGATAAAGGGGAAAATATAGACCGCCTGGGCAAAATTCGCCCCCAGGATCAGCGCCACCAGATCCTTGCACAGCAGCACGCCGAAGCACATGACGCTCATCACGCAGGCCACGATGTCGTTGGCCTCCGAAAAGAACCTCTGCTCCCGTTTGCTCTCATACCACCGGTAGGCCAGGGGCACCCAGTACAGGGTGAAGCAGGACTGCACAACACCCAGGACGTTGACGATCTTGAAGGCGGCGGAATACAGACCCAGCTCCGAGTAGCTGCACATGGTGCGCAGCATCACCTTGTCCATGGACGTCAGCGCCCAGCCCAGCATGGAGGCCGGCAGCAGCGGCAGGCCGAACCGGAGCATCCGTCCCAGAAGCTGGCGGTCCACCGGCTCCGTCAGCAGCGGCACATGCCGCAGGGAAAACAGGAGCAGTGCCAGCCCCGTGGCGATCTCCGCGGCGGCGATGGCATAGATGGCGCTGCGGAAGCTCTTTTCATAGGTCAGGAACAGCAGCACCGTGAACACAAGGGTCAGCGCCTTGAGCAGGATCACAAAGCAGGAGTACTGCAAGCCCCGCTCCTCCATGCGGATCTTCAGCAGGCCGAAGTTTTCAAGCACCATGAACGGCAGCATCAGCGCCAGCAGATAAACCGCCAGGTGCTCATCCGGCGTGTCAAAGAGGATCAGGCTGATGCGGCTGGGTATGCAGACCAGCACCACGTCGATGACCAGCACCACGCCCAGGGGAATCCGGATGACATTGGCCAGCAGCCGATCCACCCGGCCAGTGAAGGAGTGATACTCCCGAACGAATGCCTGATCCAGTCCCAGATAGATCAGCATAGCCGCCGCGCTCTGGGCCAGGGTGAACATGCTGCATCGGCCATATTCATCCGTGGAGATGAAGTAGGTCACCAGCGGCACGGTGATAAAGCCCAGAAATGCGCTGACGATGGGGCCCATGGAAAATGAACCCAGTTTTTTCAAAAATGACATCATGATCTTCTAAAAATCCGTCCTGCCGGTTCCCGCTGCCCTCTCCCGAAGCGGCAGAAGACGCGGTATCATCCTTTTTTCTTCCTGGCCTCCGGGTCTGCCGGAAGCTCCGTGGTATACAGCACCAATATCGCCAAAAACAGCCACATGGCCACGATATCCTGTGCGTCCGAGGGGGCGGTGGAAACAATGGGATAGTTCACCAGTGCCGCCAGCAGCAGCAGGCAGCGCCCCACAAGCGCCCCCTCCTTCCGCCGGATGGCCCCCACCATGCTCCGCAGCATATTTTTCAGCAGCAGGTAGGCGATGGCGCACAGCGGGATCAGGGCAAAAATGCCGCAGTCCGCCACAATGCGGGCCAGGAAGCAGTGGATGCTCCAGATCCGCGAGTTTTCGATCACCGCGCCGTCCCGGGCCAGGATCTCCGTGTTGCCCACGCCCACGCCCAGGCCCTTGGAATCCAGAAAGCATTTGCCCGCGTGGAACAGCAGCTTCACCCGCACACCGGCGCTGCCGTTGTCATTGAGGGTCTTATCCCCGGTCTTATCGTCCACCGTCACGAATTCATCCGACAAATTCCCGGCATCGGGGTTCCGGAAAATGTCAAAAAAGCTCATGTTCGGCTTGTCCGGGTCCGCCAGACTCTGCACATATGCCTGGGTCTGGGGGATGATATAGTGGCTGTGGCTGATGAACTGCACGCCCATAAAGCAGCACAGGATCACAATGGGCACCCAGCGGCACTTTTCCCGGCTGAAAAAGGCATACAGCAGCACCGCTGCCAGCAGGATGAAATATCCGATCTCGCACAGCCGTGCGCCGCCGGCCATGGCCAGAAAGTAGCCCCCGGCAAATAAAAACACCAGATACCACAGCATTCCTCTGCTGCGCTCCTCCTTTTTCACGGAGAAGACCGACACCACGGCCGCGGCGATCAGCAGCAGGATGGCGGCGTTATAGTCATTGGTGTTGCCACTGAACACCACCGGCAGCTGTCCCTTGCGGAAGAAGATGTTGAACTGCTGGAGATTGTCATATTTGGTATTGACCAGTCCGCCGCAGAACACCTCGTACACGCCCAGCAGCATGATGACCACCAGCATGGCCCCGCAGGCCCAGAGGGTCAGCCGCCGCACGTCCCTGCTGCGGCACAGCCGCAGCGCCAGGAATAACAGCAGCAGCATGAACAGCAGATTCAGAATTCTGCCGATGGAAAAGGACAAGTCTATGGCCCGGAACACGGACAGCACCGCGTACACGCCCACAGAGGCGATGAACACATAGCACCACTTTTCCAGCGTCGAGCTGTCCCGCCAGAAAAAGGTCTTTGTCCGGATCGCGCAGACTGCATATAGCACAGCCGTCACCGGCAGCAGAGTACGGAAGGCATACCAGGTGCCGATGCCCGGCAATTCTATCGGTAATAAATAAGAGCCAAAAAAGGAAGAGATCACGGTAAGCAGCCAGCAGACGACCAGCGCCCAGCGCAGCTTATCCTCCCTCCATTGCTCTCTGAGGTACTTCATTATGCGTTTTTCTCGCTTTCACTCAGTGTCAGGTATAGTTTCTCGTAGGCCGCCGCGTTTGTCTCCCAGGTCAGGGACAGGGCGTCCTGTCTGCCCCGGGCGGCAATGGCCGCAGCCTCCTCCGGATGCGCCAGGCCCCACTCTATCAGCTCTGCAATGGCCGCAGGCTCCTCCGGCGGGACCAGGAATCCGTTTTTGCCGTTTTCAATGAGGTCGGCAACACCCTCCCCCCGAGTGCCCATGGTGAGGCAGCCGGAGGCCATGGCCTCCAGATACACAATACCAAAGCCCTCCCGCACGCTGGGCATGCAGAAAAACTGCGTCCGGGCCATCTCCGCCAGTACGTCCTCATTGGGCAGCTGGCCGGTAAACCGAACATCCCTGGCAACGCCCAGCTCCCGGGCAAGGTTCTCCAGGTTCTCCCGCTCCGGGCCGCGGCCTATGACCGTCAGGCGTGCCTCCGGATGAGCCTTTTTGACCTGCGCAAAGGCGGTCAGCGTTGTGTCCACATGCTTCTGCCGGATGAGGTTGCTCACCTGCAGCAGGGAGCAGGGTATCTTTTCTGCCCCTGTACGGGGCACGGCCTGCACATGAAAGCCGTTTAAAATCACGGAAACAGGCGTCTTGGTCCCGCAGGTGCGCAGCTTCTGCCGCAGGGTGGAACTGACGGCCACCACATGGTCCGCCCCATCGCACTGGATCTTCAAGTCGGCGGTCCGCCCCTGCTGCACAGGGATGGACGTATCGCTGCCGTGGGTGGTAATCACCAGCGGACAGCCGAGCCTGCTTTTGAGCTGTAAGGCAGCGGCGCTGTCCGTTCCCAGCGTGTGAGCGTGGATAATATCCGGGGTAAAGTCTCTCACCAGTTGCAGCAGGCATTTGTCCGCCGCACGTCTCGCGGCGGCGGCGTTAAAGCCCCGCTCCCCACGGTTGGACAGGGAGAGGTAGCGCACATAGCGCAGCTCCACCCCGTCCGCCTGTCCCTCCCCATAGAAGGGCCCCCAGCGGTGCCCCGCCCGCCGCTTTCCCAGGGGCGTCAGGATCAGGGCCCGGACCCGGTGCCCCCGGGCCGCCAGTGCCCTTGCCTGGGCGTGGACAAAGGAGGACGACAGGTCGCCACTGTACTCTCCATAGTGAGACACAAGCAGGATGTTCACCTGTCAAACCTCCCGGTAAAATCCGTGCTGGCCACATGGGTAAGGGGCAGCCTCACAGACTTGCCGGTGGCGGCAGACTGATAGATGGCCAGGATCATCTCCAGAGCGTTGCGGCCGGCCACGGCGTCCACATAGGGCTTGCGGTCGTGCTCGATGGCGTCCATCATATCGGCAAAGAGGCTGGTGTGGCCGTTGCCGTAGACATTGGACGTAGCCTCCTGAAGGCCCTTGTTCTTCTCGTCCTCTGCGCTCTCGTCTGAGAAGTTCCACACATCGATATTATTAGTGGAGGTACCACCGATCTTCACGGTACCCGTCTCGCCGAAGAGGTACAGCGTCTCCTCCAGGTTCTTGGGGTAGACATTGGTAGTGCCCTCAATGGTGCCCACAGCGCCGTTTTTGAACTTCACCACAGCCATGCCGATGTCCTCGCACTCCAGATAGTCGTGAAACTGCTGCTTGGTGACGCCGTAGACCTCCTCCTCCTCGTCGCCCATCATCCAGCGCAGCAGGTCGATGCCGTGGATGCACTGGTTCATGAGGCAGCCACCGTCCTGGGCCCAGGTGCCCCGCCAGGAGGCCTGGTCATAGTAGCTGTGATCCCGGTTCCAGCGCACATGGATGGAGCCGTGGGAGATTTTGCCGAAGCGTCCGGCCTCCAGAGCTTTGCGCATCTGCTGGATGGCCACATTGAACCGGTTCTGGTGGCAGGCGGAGACCTTCACACCCTTTTCCTCGCTCCGGCGGACGATCTCCTCGGCATCGTCCATGCTCATGGCCATGGGCTTTTCGATGATGACGTTCACGCCGTGGTCGATGCAGTAGAGGGCAATCTCCGCGTGGATACCGCTCTCAGTGGCGATGGAGGCCAGGGTAACATCGTTTTCCGCCAGCATCTGCTTATAGTCGGTGTAGCGCTTGATGGATGCGTCGTTCTGCAGATCATACTTTGCCAGCAGCGCCTCCATCTTTTCCGGCAGAACATCGCACACGGCGACGATCTCCAGCTTGTTGTTGATGGCGGCCTTCATGTGGTTCACAGCGATGCGGCCACAGCCGATGAGTGCGTATTTCATAGAAACTCCTCCTGCAATGTAAAATAGTCATCTATGTGTCAAAAACTTTCGAATAAACGGATCCAATTTATCTATCTTGTAGTCGGTATGTTCGTGTGCAGGCGATGCCATAATGCGTCCAAAGTCGGCATCCGACATCCCCAGCCGTTGTTTTATAAAATCAATATATTCTGCCATCATCGTCTCGTCATACAGAGGCTCTTCAAGCTCCGCCAAAGCCTCTTCTCTGGTCATCTGCCCCGAAACGATCATGCTGGATAGATGGGACACCCGTTTGTCCGCGCCGAATTTTTTAGGCAGCCAGTAGAGCTGGACAAACGCTGTCAGGATATTTTCCAAATGCTTTCGCCCATAGTATTCAAACCCGCAAAATTCCTTTAATTCGGCAAAGGCTCGGTTACGGTTATAGTCAACGTAATTCAGCAGCCTCATGTCAACCATCCGCTTTGTCTTCAGGAGCCAGTATTTGCGGTAAGAACTGACGAACTTCAGCTTATTGATCGGCCTTGTGCCGAACTTTTTGTGAATATCCTTCAAATTGGTTAAATCCAGTGCACTGTGCGTGTGCCCCTGCTGCAGAATACATTCCAGGGCAAAATTGCCTCCGCCGAGGAAGTATTTGACTCCGGAACTTAAAATTTCATCATACAGGTATGCAAACAGGGTGTTGTCCTGAGGCAGTGCCACGCCGGGCACGCCAGCCTCCAGATAAGCCAATATCAGGGCATTATACTGCTCCGCATCAGGCTTGATGACCCGCAAGTCAATATTGGCAGCGGTGCAGAGCTTATGAATATTATTCTTTGATATCGCGGTATCATATCCGTCATCCACGTGGAATGCTAAAATTCTCAACCCCCACTTGTATCCCAGATAAGTAAGATAAGATGAATCCAACCCGCCGGAAATCCCCATAACACAATCATAAGGCTTTCCCTCTCCATCAGCCTTAATTTGTCTCAGGGCCGCTTGCAAACGGCGTTGTCCCTCTCCATCCGGGAAATAGGTTGTGGTATGAATCTGCGCCAAAGCCTCGGTGCAATACTTGCAGTTGCCGTCCTTATCGAAAATGATATTGGCATCGGCATCGGTGTCCATCAAACAGCGGTTACATCTGCGGTATTCCATAATAAAAAAATCCTTTCTATTATTAGAACCCACCTTTCATGATTTTCTCATTTTTTAAAATTTTCTACTCTTTCAGGATATCCTCATACAGGGCCAGAAGCTTCTTTTCCTCCACGCCCCAGTTGAATTCCTCCTGCACGGCGCGGCGGCCGTTTTCGCCCATCTGCCGGGCCCGATCAGGATGCTCCAGCAGATCCCGGATGGCCGAGGCAATGCCGTCCACGTCATCCGGATCCACGCACACGCCGAAGCGGTATTTCTCCATCATCCGGTCGTTATAGGCGCTGTGGGACAGGATCACCGGCAGGCCCATGGACATGTACTCATAGACCTTGATGCCGAAGGTTTCGATCTTCAGGTACTGCCCCACGTCCCGCAGCACACACAGGCCCACACTGCTCTGGCTGAGCAGCGCCCGCACACCGTCCCGGTCCAGCATGCCCCGGTAGTCCACGCAGGCATAGGCCGGGTCGCTGCGCAGCTGCTCCCCGTATTCCGGGGGCGAGAAGGCCCCGCCCAGGGCCAGCGTGGCCCCGGCCCGGTATGCCGCCCGCATGCAGTTGGTGATGCCTCTCGGCTCCGTCAGCCCGCCCACATAGCACACCAGATCCTTCTGCCGGGGGCTGTCGGGGTCATATTTTTCGGAAAATTCCCCCAGAATGGCGGCGTTGCTGATGAGAACGGCCCGCCGGCACTGACCGGCAAAGGGATTCTTCCCCTCCAGCGTGCAGGGAAAGATCACCGCGTCCAGCTTGCGCAGCGCCCGCCGTTCATAGCTGCCATAGGCGGCGGAAACGGCCCGGGCCACCCAGCCGGGCAGGTACTCCTTCACGGCGATCTGGTCCGTATACTTCTCATGGCTGTCAAAGATGACCTTCTTGCCGGCCTTTTTCAGCTTCAGCCCGCAGGAGATCAGCTCCGGGTCATGGAAGTGGTATATATCCGCGTCCAGCGCTCTGGCCGCCTCGTAAACCCTCCGGACGCCCTCTGTCATCCGCTTGCGGCGGCTGCGGGGCAGGTCCCCCACGCCCACGATGTGCACACCGTTTTTCTCCCGACTCTCTCCCCGCTCCACCAGGTACACCTCGTACCCGGCCCTGGCCAGAGAGACGCACTCCTTGTGGAAAATACGGATGTCCTCCTCGTCGTGGGCGCTGGTCATGTGACACACTCGAATCATGCGATACGCTCCTTGCAGTATTGAACTGTTTTTCTCCCGCCCTGTCTTACAGCCGCCAGAACCGCAGGCCGGAGGCCTTCAGCTCGTCCATGCGGTAGAGGCTCTTCACATCAATGAGCACCTTTTCATTGTCGGGGATATCACTCTTAAACAGCCCCTTCAGCTGCATCATGGACAGGGAGCGGAACTCGTTATGGCCCACGGCCACGATAACGCAGTCGGCCTTGGGGATCTTGTCAAAGTCCGTCAGGGTAACGCCGTACTCATGCTCGGCCACGGCGGCATCCGCCCAAGGGTCGGTGACCACAGGGTGAATGTCATACTCCTTCAGGCGGCTGATGATATCCACCACCTTACTGTTGCGGGTATCGGGGCAGTTCTCCTTGAAAGTGATGCCCAGAATGACCACTGTGGCCTTCTTGGGGGCCATACCTGCCTCGATCATCTGCTTGATGGCGGCATCGGCCACGAAGCCGCCCATGCTGTCGTTGACCTTGCGGCCGTTGAGGATGATCTGGCTGTGGTAGCCCAAGGCCTCGGCGGCATTGGTCAGATAGTAGGGATCCACGCCGATGCAGTGGCCGCCCACCAGGCCCGGCTTGAAGCCCAGGGCGTTCCACTTGGTGTTCATGCCCGCCAGCACCTCGTCGGTATCGATGCCCATGCGGTCGCAGATCATGGCCACCTCGTTCATAAAGGCGATATTGATATCCCGCTGGCTGTTCTCCACCACCTTCACCGCCTCGGCAGTCTTGATGGTGGACACAGGGAAGGTGCCGGCCTTGATGACGATGTCGTACACCTTCTTGATCTCCCGGGCGGACTCCTCGTCCATACCGGAGACGATCTTACGGATGTTGGTGAGGGTGTGCACCCGGTCACCGGGATTGATGCGCTCGGGGCTGTAGCCGATCTTCCAGTCCACGCCGCACTTGAGGCCGGATTCCTTTTCAATGATGGGCACGCAGATGTCCTCGGTGACACCGGGATACACCGTGGACTCAAAGACCACGATGGTGCCCGGGGTCAAGTTCTGGCCCACGGTGCGGGAGGCCCCCTCCACCGGACGCAGGTCGGGGGTAGTGTCGGGGTTCACCGGCGTGGGCACGGCCACCACGATGAACTTGGCCTCCTTCAGCCGCTTGGGGTCTGCAGTGAACTCCACGGTGGTGTTCTTGATGGCCTCACCCACCTCGTTGGTGGCGTCGATGCCGCTGGCGTATTCGTTTACACGTTTTTCATTGATGTCAAAGCCGATGACGGAGATATGCTTGGCAAACTCCACAGCAATGGGCATCCCCACGTAGCCCAGGCCCACCAGGGCCAGCTTCTCCGTGCCCTTGATCAGGCCGTCGTAAATGGTGTCGAATTTCATATTACTTACACTCCTCCACTTCGTTTTCCGCTTTCATCCGATAGCTCCTGCCGCAGGCGGTACAGGTGGCCGTTTCCCCGTCAAAGTGCAGCAGTGCGCCGCACTGGCAGGCCCAACCCCTCTGCCTGGCGGGAACGCCCAGCATCAGCGCATGATCGGGCACATTGCAGGCCACCACGGCGCCAGCCCCGATGAGGGCCCAGCGGCCCACGGTGTGGCCGCAGACAATGGTGGCATTGGCACCGATGGATGCGCCCTCCTTAATGAGAGTCTTATGATACCCGGCGCTGCCCTTGGGATACTTGGCCCGGGGGGTCAGGTCGTTGGTGAACACACAGGAGGGGCCGCAGAACACATAGTCCTCCAGCTCCACCCCCTCATACAGGGAGACATTATTCTGCAGCTTGCAGCCGTCCCCCACCTTCACATGGTTGCTGACATTGACATTCTGCCCCAGGGAGCAGCGCTTGCCGATACGGGCCCCCTTCTGAATGTGGCAGAAGTGCCAGATCTTGGTGCCCTCGCCGATCTCCACATCCTCATCCACAAAGCTGGAGGGATGCACAAAATACTTCTCCTCCATCACAGTGCCTCCCGTACTGCGTCAATGACCATCTGCTGCTCCGCCTCGTCCATGTATGGGTGCATGGGCAGCGACAGGGTCCGGTCGCAGTAGTCGTCGGCGTTTTTGAAGGTCTCCCCGTAGTGGGGCTCCGCCTTGAACACCGGCAGGGCGTGCTGGGGAGTGGGATAGTAGATCATGTTGGGGATATTCTTTTCCTTCAGATGGGCAATGATCTTGTCCCGGGTCTGGGTATCCTTGGCCAGAATGGCATACTGAGCCCAGGCGGACACGCACCCCTCCGCCACAAAGGGCACGGTGAAATCCCTGCAGAAGGCATCGTTATACCGCCCGGCCACCTCTTGGCGGCGGTCGATCTCATAGCCCTTCAGCGCCTTCAGCTTGGGCAGCAGCACCGCCGCCTGGATGGTATCCAGCCGGGAGTTCATGCCCACACGGATGTTATCGTACTTGCCGCCGGGGCCCTTGCCGTGAACGCACAGGGAGCGGATCACGTCCGCCGCGGCATCGTCATCGGTGAAGATGGCGCCGCCGTCGCCGTAGCAGCCCAGGGGCTTTGCCGGGAAGAAGGAGGTAGTGGCAATATAGCCGAAGGAGCAGCACTTGCGCCCCTTATTGGATGCGCCGAAGGCCTGGGCCGCATCCTCAATGAGGGTCAGGCCGTACTTTTCGCAGATGGGCGCGATGGCGTCAAAGTCACAGGGATTGCCCAGGATGTCCACGGCCACCACGGCCTTGGGCTTGAGCTTGCCCTCGGCCAGCACGGCCTGGATCTGCTTTTCCAGGCTCTCCGGGCAGAGGGTATAGGTGTCAGCCGTGATGTCGCAGAACACAGAGGTAGCCCCGAACATCTTGGCCGGCTCCGTGGAGGAGATGAAGGTCATGTCCGGGCAGAACACGGCGTCCCCCGCTCCCACGCCGGCCACCATGAAGGCGATCTGCAGGGCGTCGGTGCCGTTGGCGCAGGTGATGCAGTGCTTGCGGCCCACGAAGTCCGCCAGCTCTCCCTCCAGCTGCTTCACCTGGGGGCCGCCGATGAACTGGGCGGAGTCCAGCACCGCCTGGATATTGGCGTTGATCTCGTCTTTTAAGGCCGCGTACTGGGCCTTCAGGTCAATAAATTGCATATTATTCCTCCTCTCCGACAGCCACCGGATGCTCGATGACATCCAGCAGCTTGTCAGTCAGTTTCCTGAAGTCGTATTCCTGCGCCGTGCGCAGGGCATTGCGGGCTATGGCCTCCCGCTCCTGCGGCGGCATGGCCGCCATTTTTTCCACCGCCCGGGCGATGGACACTGCGTCCGGCTGCTGCACGTCCAGCCCTGCGCCGTGATCCGTGGCCGGGTTATACGGGCACGGGAAGTCAGACAGCACCGGCTTTCCGGCAGCCAGATAATCAAACATCTTGTTAAAGCTGATGCCAAAGCGGAACAGCGGCGAGGGCGTGTTGTGGGCAATGTTCACATCCGCCCGGCTGACAATGGACGGCACGAATTTCTTCTCCACCCGGCCCTTGAAGACCACGTTTCCGATCTTTTCATCCTGCACCCGCTTCTCCAGAGCAGGCCGCTCGTCGCCGTCGCCCCAGACGAGAAAGCGCACCCGGGGATCCTTTACCTCCCTGGCCGCGTCCAGCAGCAGGCCCAGATTGTTCACCTGGCGGATGGAGCCGGTGTAGACCACCTTGAAGGTGTCTGAATCCTCCAGATCCGGATCGTCCACCCGGAAGTTGTCTTTATTATAATTGAACTGCTCCAGATCCACGCCGTTATTGATATAGTGCACCTTGCTCCGGGGCACCGCCTTCTCCCAGCGTTGCTCCCTGATATAGTCGTAGGCGCCCTCCATGGTGAATACCACGGCGTCCGACCTGGTGTAGATCCATTTCTCCACCCGGCGCAGCCACAGCACCGCCGGGTTATGTGCCCCGGCAATGCCGTAGGCGATCAGGCTCTCGGGCCACAGGTCGGCAATCTCCGCGATGCCCCGGCAGCCGTATTTCCGGGCCAGCTTGATGCCCGCCGCGCAGGACATAGGGGGCATAGACGTGGCCACAATGGCATCGGGCCTAGGGTATTGATCGCACACGCCCGGCAGCTTCCGGGCAAATTCCTGCATATTCAGAATGCGGGAGGCTCCGTTGCCGTGGTAGCCCTTGCAGCGGATGAGCACATAGTGCACCCCGTCCACCACATCCTCCCGGTAGGGGGTGTCATCCTCGATGAGGTTCAGGTCGGAGTTATGCACGGTGCTGGCTGCAAAAATGGTCACCTCATGGCCCTTTTGCATCAGATACCTTGCAAAGTAATTCTGCCGGGCCAGGGGGTAGTACTGGGGCGGGACGGCGTAGTGGTTGATAAGCCAAATCCTCATATAGTCTTTTACTCCTTAATGACCGCTCCAAGGGTCTGAAAAATCAGCTTGATGTCATACGGCACCGAGGCATGGGGGATATACTCCAGATCCAGCCGGATCTTCCGGGGCATGATCTCCTCAATATAGGTGCGGTTGGGATCGTCGCTGGCTGTAAGCAGATCGTTTTCATTGCGGAAGCGGATGGAGGCGATGCCAGTGACGCCCGGCCGCACCTGCAGCACCTGACGCTGATAAGGCGTATAGAGGTCCACATAGTCCGCCACCTCCGGCCGGGGGCCCACGAAGCTCATGTCCCCCACCAGCACGTTGATGAGCTGGGGCAGCTCGTCTATCTTACTCTTGCGCAGGAAGCGGCCCACGGGGGTAATGCGGCTGTCATTGCCGGTGGTGATCTTCAGCCCTGCGTTATCCTTGCGCATGGAGCGGAACTTGAAGATTCGAAAGGGCTTGCCGTCCTTTCCGATGCGCTCCTGCCGGAAGAATACTCCGCCGGGGGATGTGATGCCCACCAGCAGCGACACCACCAGCAGCAGCGGACTCAGGACTATCAGTCCCAGGGCCGCACATATTATATCAAACAGCCGCTTGCACGCCATGGTGCCGGCAGACGGCGGTGTGATGCGCTCAAAGGGCTGCTGCGCCGAGGTATTCTCTGTATCCATAAAACAAATTTTCCTTCCGTTATCCCCGCAGGCACTCCTTGAGTGTCTTGCAGATATACCGCACGTCCTCCTCCGTCAGTGTGGAATACAGGGGCAAGGTGATTTCGTTTTCAAACTGGGCAAAGGCATTGGGATAGTCCCCCACATCAAAGCCCAGATCCTTATAGGCCGTCAGCAGGGGCAGGGGCTTATAATGCACATTGGTGGCCACGCCCTGCTCTGCCATTTTCTCGATGATCTCGCCCCGCTGGGCCATGGTCTTGCCCGTGAGCCGGGCCAGGTACAGGTGGCAGCTGGACGTCTCATCCTCTCTAAAGTGGGGGGCGTGCTCCACGCCGCAATCGGCAAGCAGTTCATTATAAAGCCGCACCAGCTTATAGCGCTTTTCCAGCAGTCCCGGATAGCGCCGCAGCTGGGCAAGACCGATGCCCGCCATGATGTCCGTCATATTGCACTTATACAATGGCGCAACAATATCATATTCCCATGCGCCGGGCTTGGTCTTGGCCAGGGCGTCCTTGCTCTGGCCGTGAAGGCTCAGGAGCATATACTGCTTATAAATAGCCTCGTCATCCAGGCCCAGGACCGGATTCCAGGTGGCCGCGCCACCCTCTGCGGTGGTGAGGTTCTTCACCGCGTGGAAGGAGAAGGTGGTAAAATCCGCAAAGCAGCCGGAGCGCTTGCCGTGGCGCACCGCGCCGAAGCTATGGGCCCCGTCGGCCACCACAGCCACCCGACCGATCTTCTTTTGCAGCTCGCTCTCCGGGGTAAACAGCGCTTTCTTATCTTCCACAACTGCATAGATCGTGTCGTAATCCGCCAGGATTCCGCCCAGATCCACGGGGATCACCGCCTTGGTGCGCTCCGTGATGGCCGCCGCCAGCTTCTCCGGATCCATCTCATAGGAGCCGGGAAGGGTATCCACCAGCACCAGCTTAGCGCCCACATGGCACACGGGGCTGGCGGAGGCGGTGTAGGTATAGGCGGAGGTGATGACCTCGTCCCCGGGGCCGATGCCCAGAATGCGCAGGGTCATCTCCAGGCAGGCTGTTGCCGAGTTGAGACATACTGCCCTGTCCGTGCCGCAGAACGCGGCAATCTGCCGCTCAAATTCCTTGGTTTTGGGCCCGGTGGTGATCCAGCCGGAGCGGAGGGCCTGACAAACTTCCTGTATCTCTTCCTCCGTGATGTCCGGAGGACTAAATGGAATTTTTCGCATTTGTTCTTCCTCGTTTCCAAAGGTTTTCCCCTGAAAAAGGGTAAAATGGGGTATGCTACATAAGTATAAAAAGTATAGCACTGTCCCCTATTCAAATCAAGGCTTTTTTGTGAACAATGCGCCGCCTCCATTCCCTCCGGACAGGTACGAGAAAGGGTGGAAATTCGCAGGTAAATATGCTATAATAAATATCCAATGCGGAAAAGCCGAATACGTTCCGTAATTTTCCGACAGAATTATACATTTTATAATCATATTATAGATAGGAGATCGATACATATGTCGTTTTTTTCATCCTTTCTGCTGGGCCTCATCCAGGGCATCGCGGAGTTCCTGCCCATCTCCAGCAGCGGCCATCTGGCCATCGCCCAGAATCTGCTGGGCATGCAGGATGCCGGCGTGGTGCCGGAGTTCTTTGACGTGCTGCTGCACCTGGGCACGCTGGTGGCCGTGTTCGTAGCCTATTGGGGCGAGATCAGGGACATGGTCCGGGAGCTGATCCTCGGCGTGCGGGACCTTGCCCGTCATTCCACCCCCACCCCTGTGCCTCCCGCCCGGCGGCTGATTTTGCTGATCATCGTGGGTACGCTCCCGCTGTTTGCGGTGCTGCCTATTAAAGATAAGGTGCAGGCCCTCAGCAGCAACATGGTCTTCATCGGCTGCGCACTGCTGGTCACAGGCTTCCTGCTCTTTGCCAGTGACCGGGTGAGAAAAGGCCGCAAGACCGAGGCCAGCGCCAGTGTTCTCTCCGCTCTCATCGTGGGCATCGGCCAGGCCATTGCCACCATGCCCGGCATTTCCCGCTCCGGCATGACCATCACCACCGGCTGCTTTGTGGGTTATGAGCGGCGGTTTGCCGTGCGCTTTTCCTTCCTGCTGAGCATCCCCGCCGTGCTGGGGGCCAACATTCTCAGCCTGAAGGATGCCATCGATGTCGGCATCGACTGGAGTCAGGTGCCTGTGTACCTGGTGGGTGTGCTCACCGCCGCTGTGGTGGGCTACCTGTGCATCCGCCTGCTGAAGATGATTGCAAGCAAGGGCAAGTTTGGCTTCTTCGCCTACTACTGCTGGGCGGTGGGTGCACTGACCCTCATTCTGAATCTGATCAAACACTAAGTTTATACATCTGCGTGCCGCCCCGGCGGCAGAACGGGAGATACCATGGCTCAAACCACCAACAAGAAGAAAACTACACAAAGATCCGGCAAAAAAGCCCCTCCCCAGCCCGCTCCCCGGAAGCAGAGCCCTGCTGCGCGCATCGGCGGCGGCATTGTGTGCCTGCTGCTGGCCCTGTGCGTATCCGTGAGCTATTTTGATGCCGACGCGGTATTGCTGAAGCTCCTGCGCGGAGCTCTCACGGGCCTGTCCGGCTACGGCTACTGGCTGTGGGCCGTGATGCTGCTGGTAAGCGGCCTGTTTTTGCTGCTGCACCGGGAGCTCAGAGCCGCCGGGCGGGTGCTGTGCGCCCTGCTGACCCCCCTGCTGGGCGGCAGTCTGCTGCATCTGCTGCTGGCAAAGCCCATAGAGAGAGCGTCCCTCTCCGCCCTGTGGGCGGGGGGCCAGTCTCTCACCGGCGGCGGTGTGCTCTGCGGCGGCCTGGCGGAGCTGGGCAAGGCGTATATCAGCGAGGCTGTGTTTGCCATTTTGGCGGCTGTGGGGCTGGTGGTCTGTGTATTCGTCATGCTGCGCACCACCCCCTCCCAGGTGGCCCAAAAGGCCCGGGACCGGGCCGCGCAGCGGGCTCAGGAGGCCGAAAACGAACCGGAATCCCCGGAGTCTGCGCCGCCCCAGCCCGCCGAAAAGCCGGCCTCCCGCCGCAAGGCCCAGATCGACATTCCTCTGGACGAGGAAGCCCCTCCCGCCACGGAGGAACCGCCCCTGCAGGCGGAGAAAAAGTCCTTCTTCTCCCGCCGCCGGACGCCCACGCCGGACGAGGTGCTGCAGCCCCCCAAGGCGGAACCCGTGGCCGCACCCGCCGAAGCTGCCCCCATAGAACCTGCGGGTGCCAAGCCTGCCGCCGAGCCCGTCCGGGAGGAGATCTCTCCCGTGGACCTTCAGGCAGCCGCCGAGGAGGTCAGCCGCCAGGTGGAAGCGGAGCTTTCCGAACCGGAGGAACAATACCAGTATCCCCCCATTACCCTGCTGGACGCGGCAGAGGCCGGGAACTTCACCGAGGCTGGCGCGGAAATGCGCGGCAATTCCAAGCGCCTGGCGGATACCCTCCGCAGCTTCGGCGTGGATGCTCAGCCCGGCGATGTGGTTCGCGGCCCCAGCGTCACCCGATATGAATTTGCCCAGCCTCAGGGTGTAAAGCTCTCTAAGATCACCAACCTTTCCGATGACATTGCCCTGGCCTTGGGCGTGGGCAGCGTCCGCATCGCCCCGGTGCCGGGGAAAATCTCCGCCGTGGGCATCGAGGTGCCCAACCGGGCCGTGACCCCTGTGCATATCCGGGAGGTCATCGAGTCCCGGGAGTTCACCGGCCATAAGTCCGCCGTGGCCTTCGCCGTGGGCAAGGACATCGGCGGCAACCGCATCATCGGCGATATTGCCCGGCTCCCCCATGTGCTCATCGCCGGCACCACCGGTTCCGGTAAATCGGTCTGCACCAACTCCCTCATCATAAGCCTGCTGTATAAGTCTACCCCGGAGGAAGTACGCTTTATCATGGTGGATCCAAAAATGGTGGAGCTGGCCCCCTATAACGGCATCCCCCATCTGCTGATCCCCGTAGTCACGGACCCCAAAAAGGCCGCCGGTGCCCTGCAGTGGGCGGTGTTTGAGATGATGAAGCGCTATAAGCTCTTCTCCGAAAACGGCGTGAAGGAACTCAGCGCCTACAATGCCCTGGCAGACCAGGCCCAGCCGGATGAAAACGGCGAACAGATGAAAAAGCTGCCCTCCGTGGTGGTAGTCATCGACGAGCTGGCCGACCTGATGCTGGTGGCCGCCAAGGAGGTGGAGGACTCCATCTGCCGAGTGGCTCAGATGGGCCGCGCCGCCGGTGTGCATCTGGTCATCGCCACCCAGCGACCCTCCGCCGATGTCATCACCGGCCTCATGAAGGCTAACATCCCCAGCCGCATCGCCTTCGCCGTGGCCTCTTCCATGGAGTCCCGGATCATTCTGGACACCCCCGGTGCCGAGAAACTGGTTGGTAAAGGTGATATGCTTTACGCCCCTCTGGGGGAGGGCAAGCCCCGGCGTGTCCAGGGCTGCTTCATCACCGCGGAGGAGATTGAGCGGGTGGTGGAGTTCATCAAGGAAAAGGGCGAGGCATCCTACTCCGAGGATGTGATCCGTCAGATTGAGCAGGCGGTGCAGGAGAAGGACAAGAAGGGCTCCCCCGCCCCAGATTCTGCCCCGGCGGATGACTGCGATGAATTGCTGCCTGCCGCCGTGGAGGTGGTGCTGGAAACGGGACAGGCCAGCGTGTCTATGCTCCAGCGGCGGCTGAAACTGGGCTATTCCCGGGCTGCCCGGCTGGTGGATCAGATGGAGGAGCGGGGCATCGTGGGCCCCTTCGAGGGCTCCAAGCCCCGGCAGCTGCTCATTGACAAGGCCAAGTGGCAGGAGATGCAGATGGGCAAGGCCGAGCCGGAGCCGGAATTTGACCGGGCCGGCACCATCCGGGATGTATTTGAAAGCCATGACGCCCTGGACTGAGGGCGCAGAAAGGAGAGCACCATGGAATACAGAAGATTCGGCAATACCATCGTGGCGCGGATCGACCGGGGCGAGGAGATCCTGACGGCCCTGCAAGAGATTGCCGAGGCCGAGGACATCCGCCTGGCCAGCATCAGCGCCCTGGGAGCCACTAATGATTTCACCGTGGGCGTTTACAACGTGGACGAGAAGCAGTACCACGCCAACGATTTTAAGGGGAATTTTGAGATCGTCTCCCTCACCGGCACCGTCAGCACCATGGACGGTCGGTTCTATGCCCACCTGCACATGAGCGCAGGCGACGAAAAGGGGCAGGTATTCGGCGGACACCTGAATCGGGCCGTGGTCAGCGCGGTGTGCGAGATGGTCATCGCCGTCATCGACGGCACCGTTGACCGCAGCTTCAGTCCGGGGATCGGGCTGAACCTGTTCCGATTTTAAGCAAGCAAAAACGGACTGCCCAGGCAGTCCGTTTTTTTGTTGATTTATCCGCGTTTCCTCCCGCGCAGATTGTCTCCCACGAACAGGATCACCGCCAGCCATACAAAGGCGAAGGTCACGGCGTTGGCCCTTGTAAACTCCTCCCCGTAGGCGAACACCCCCAGCAGCAGCTGCAGCGTCGGGTTCACATACATCAATATGCCGGATACCGTCATGCTGGTGCCCTTGATCCCCCCGGCGAACAGGATCAGCGGCACCGACGTCACGATCCCGCTGAGGACCAGCAGCGCCATCTCCCCGCCGGAGAGGGACGCGTAGGTGGTAAGGCCGGAAAACTGCGCGTAGAGGATAAACAGCACCGCCAGCGGCAGCACAGACAGGGTCTCCATGCAGATGGATACCTCGCTCTCGGCCTTGATCCCCTTCTTCAGCGCCCCGTACAGGGCAAAGCTCAGCCCGATGATCACCGCCAGATACGGCACGCTGCCGTACACCGCCACGGAATAGCCCACCCCGATGCAGGCCAGCCCCACGGACACCCACTGCAATACGCTGAGCCGCTCTTTGAAGACCATCGCCCCGATCACCACGGAGAACAGCGGGTTCATGTAGTAGGCCAGGCTGGCCTCCAGTATCCGCCCGGAGGCCACCGTCAGGATATAGACGCCCCAGTTCACGGTGATGAGCACTCCGCAGAGCAGGTACCGCCCCCGCTGCTTTTTATCCCGGAGGATGGCCACCACCGCCGCGCCCCGCTTCCGGAGCAGGATCACGGCGGCGCAGAACACGCAGGAAAATACGATCCGCTGAGCCAGCACATAGGCGGAGTTCACCCCGGCCAGCAGCTTCCAGAATACCGGCAGCAGCCCCCATAGTATGTAGCAGCCCAAAACCTGCAGCGTCGATCTGTTCATATCCGCCACCCTTTTCCTGAAAATCTGCCCCTGATTATACTGCCTTTTTCTCCCGCAGGCAAGAGCTTTTCACCGCTCTGCCGGGCGTTTTTAGGGGAAATCCGGGATATCCTCCCGGCTCTTATTGCATTTTGCGCCGAGATTTGATATAATTGTAATATCGCCAACTGAAAAAAGGAGGAAAATTATGAAAAAGACACTCTGCGCCCTTCTGGCCCTGCTTCTGGCCCTGTCCGTTGCCGCCTGCGGCAAGAAGATCCCCACCCCCTCGGAAACCGTGTCCGCCGCTCTGGACGCTCTCAAATCCGGCGACATGACCGCCGCAGCCGAGACGTGGGGCGGCAGCATCTCCAGCATTGAAAACTCCACCGACTCCGACGCGGACATCTTCAAGCTGCTCTTCAAGAACCTCACCTACTCCGTCCTCTCTGAGACCGAGGACGGCTCCGCCGCCACGGTGAAGGTAAAGCTCTCCAACACCGACATGTCCGCCGTCATGGGCGATGTCCTGGCCGAGGCTATGCAGACGGCTCTGTCCAGCGCCCTCTCCGGCAAGGAGATGGACGAGACGGAGACCCAGAAAATGGTCATGGATTCCCTGAAGGATAAGATGACCAACGGCTCCTACGGCACCGCCGAAAAGGAAGTGGAGTTCCAGCTCACCATGACCGACGGCGTATGGACTCTCTCCCAGCCGGACGACACCGTCATCGATGCCCTCACCGGTGGTCTCATGTCCGCAGGCACCTCCCTGCTGGGCTGACCGCAGCACCTTCCCATTCCAATATATCCCGTGCAGCTATGTGAGCTGCACGGGATTTGTTTGTGCTCGGAGGCCCTTACCGCCCGCCCACCGTTCCGGCGGCGATGTCCATGAACGCCTCCAGCACCCCCCAGACTCTCCCCCTGTCCCGGTAGCCGAAGCGGATGCTGTACCGTCCCTTTTCTCCCAGCGGGAATTTATAAAGAGAGCGGAATTTCTCCTCCGACAGAGCCGTCCGGGCCAGCACCGTGGGGCAAAAGCAGCACCCTACCCCCCGGACGCAGAGATCCAGCAATATTTCCAGATTCTCCACCCGCACGGCGATCTCCGGCCGGATGACGGCCTCCTCCAGCACCTCCTGGGCAATTCTTCCGGCGATGTCCCGTGGCGTGCCCAGCACAAAGGGGCACCGCTCCAGCGCCGACAGATTCCCCCGCTCCAGCTCCACAGCCACCCGGGGCATATCCCTGCCGAAGCAGCTGTCCAGCAGCCCGCCGGCGGCAAACAGCATGACCTCCTCCCGATAGAATTCCCGCAGGGCAATGCCCCGGTACTTCCCCTCAAAGCCCGCCACGGCCAGATCCACATCTCCCTCCAGGATGCTCTGGTGAAGCCCCTCGTTGGTGTCCTCCTTCACCTCGATCCGTATCCCCGGATAGTGCCGCCGGAAGCTGCTGATAACGTCCGGCAGGATGGCCCGCCCCCGAGTAGGCGCGATGCCCACCCGCAGCACACCCTTCCGCTCCGCGCTGATGTCGCACAGCTCCTGCCTCGCCGTCTCCACGTCGGAGAGGATCTGCTTCACATGCCGCAAAAGCTCCGTCCCCGCATAGGTCAGCTCCAGCGGAACATGCCGCGTAAAAAGCTCACAGCCCAGCTCCCGCTCCAGGGCGGCAATCCCGGCGCTGAGGGACTGTTGGGTAACATACAGCTTCCCCGCCGCTTTCGTAAAGCTGCGTTCTCTGGCAGCCATTGCAAAATATTCCATCTGAATCAGTGTCATGGTATTCCCTCCGGTCATATCACAAGTTTTTCTTGTATTATAAACAAATATACACAGTTTGTAAATGTGATATCTGTCTGCTAAACTGTTGCCAAATGATTATTTCCCCGGAGGTCCGCCATGGAGTACCTGACCCTTGCCGCATTTTGCGCTGCCCTGCTACTGTGCATTCTCTTCAGCCTTCCCATCCTCTGGGCCATGCTGGCCGGGTTGGTTTTCTTCCTGCTATACAGCCTCCTTCGGGGCCACTCTCTCCGGGATGTCCTCCTGTTCTCCCTCTCCGGCATAAGCTCCGCCAAAAATGTACTGCTCAATTTCCTTCTCATCGGTCTGCTCACGGCTCTGTGGCGGCAGGCGGGCACGATCCCGGTCATCGTCTCCTTTGCGGCCAAAGCCATCCGCCCCGCCGTCTTTCTGCTCATGACCTTTCTGCTTAACTGCCTCCTCTCCGTCCTCACGGGCACGGCCTTCGGCACCGCCGCCACCATGGGTGTCATCTGCGGCACCATAGGTGCCCCTCTGGGCGTATCGCCGGCGCTGCTGGGCGGGGCGGTGCTTTCCGGGGTCTATTTCGGGGATCGCTGCTCCCCCGTGTCCACCAGCGCCCTCCTCACAGCCACACTGACGGGCACCGACATCTTTACCAATATCAAGGCCATGCTCCGCTCGGCCCTGCCGCCGTTTCTGCTGACCTGCGGGATCTATGGGCTCATCGGCGCATTCTCCGCCGGCGGCGGCTCTACCCCGGATCTCACCCCCATCTTTGCCCAGGAGTTCGTTCTTTCCCCCTACGCCCTGCTCCCCGCCGCCGTGCTTCTGGTGCTGTCGCTGTGCAAGGTCAGTGTGAAGCTCTCTATGCTGGCCAGCATCATTGCGGCCCTCCCCATATGCCTGCTGGTGCAGCACACGGCCCCGGCAGCTCTCCCCCACCTGCTGCTGGCAGGCTTCGCTGCTTCCCACAGCGATGTCGCCGCCATGCTCAACGGCGGTGGGATCGTCTCCATGCTGAAGGTGGCCGCCATCGTGTGTATCTCCTCCGCCTATTCCGGCATCTTCCAGAACACCGACCTGCTGACAAATCTCCGCCATGCCATTGGCAAATTGGCGGAGCGCACCACACCCTTTGCGGCAGTGCTGCTGACCTCCGCCGCCGGAGGGATGATCGCCTGCAACCAGACCCTGACCATCCTGCTCACCGACCAGCTCTCCTCCGCCGTTCAGCCGGATCATGCCCGTTTTGCCCTGGCGCTGGAGGATTCCGCCGTGGTGGTCGCGGCGCTGGTTCCTTGGTCCATCGCCTGTGCTGTACCCCTTACCTCCGTCGGCGCACCGACACATTCCATCGTCTACGCCTGTTTTTTGTACCTGCTCCCCCTCTGGCATCTGCTGGGCTCCATCCACCGGAGGGTCGCCGTATCCCGCCCTCTCCCCAGTGCCGATTAAACGGTTCGTTTCCTGTTTATATCGCCGCATGCTCCGGAAGAAGTGCTCTTCCGGAGCATTTTTGTCCCCGGGAATCACTGCCGGGGCATTCGCCGGTACCCGATTCTCCCTCTTTCCTCATCTTGGAAAACGGCAATACAACACTAATATTCGATAATATCGAACGCGCAGCATTTGCATCGCCAGTTTTTCCCATTACAATGAATTAGGTATATAAGCAGAGTGGCTTTCAGCAGCTTTGCCCTGCCCGAAAGCCGCGGTGCTCCACGCTGTTTTGCAGCGGCAGGCAACTGTCCTCCCCTGTGTTTCCCGTCCTGTCCGGGAAAGGCTGCAAAGCGTCCGGAGGCCGGAACCGATGCGTAAATGCACCGATTCCCAAAAAATGAAGAAAGAAAAAAGGCAATGCGGAAGATCAATCAAAAAATTCTGTCTCTGCTGCTGGCTCTGACCATGGTCGTCAGTCTGCTGTCCCCCGTCACCAATGTGGCCTGGGCAGAGGACGCAGCGGGCAATACAGAGCTCAAGGCCGGAGACACCGTCACCGCAGGCGGCAATTACACCCTGTCCAAGGACATCGCTGCCGGCACCATCTACATCAGTACCACCGACCCGGTGACCAACTCGGGCGATGGCGTGACCATCGATGAAAAGAGGCAGAGCACTTCCGACGCCTACAAGAATCTGAAGTTTGACTGCTCCGCCGTCACCGGCGCAAAACTGACCCTGAAGGACATGTTCCTGGAGGACCGCAGCGACACCAGCCCCCTGGTGAACTTCGCCGGCCTCGATAACAAGCTGAACTTCGAGGGCACCGTGGTCATGGATAAGTACGGCTCCGGGCAGGGAACCTACGCCAACATCCATGTATCCTTGCCCTGGGGATAGGAGGAGAAGTCAAACAGCTCCGCCCGCTCCGGGGTGTAGGAGACATTGCCGAACAGATCGATCTCCCCGCCGGCCAGCATAGCGCTGCACTGGGAAAAGGAGCCGTAGACGTACTCATAGTTCCACCCGGTCAGGTAGGAGATCTTCTGCAGATACTCGTAGCCGGCACCCTGCTTATATTCCCCCCTTTTCATAGTTCAGCGCATTGACATAGCCCACCCGGACTGTTTTCCCGCCGGTGGAGGCCCACGCGCAGGCAGGTGCCCTCATAGGTGGAGCGGGCATCGCTGCGCTCCTGGGTAAAGGGCTCGAATATAGGATCCAAAAACTGCTGGCTCATACCGATGCCGGTATCGGAAATGATCCAGCGATAGGTTCCAATGCCGTCGTGCTCCGGCAGTGCCTCTACAATGGTGGTGATCTTTCCGCCGGGGCGGTTATACTTAATGCAGTTGCTGTAAATGTTCAGGAAGATCTGGCGCAGATGGAGGGGGCTGCCGTAGATATACGGATAGGGAATATGTGACTTGTCCCGCGTGGCCGTCCTCCAGCTTGCTCATCTGCAGCACATCGTTGATCAGCGGCAGCAAATGGTTGGCCGCGATCTCCATTTTCCGGTGGTTTTCCCGGACAAGAGCCATATTACCAAAGTGGGCCTCGTCGATCTTCAGCAGGCCGATGATGCCGTTGAGGGGTGTGCGGATGTCGTGGCTCATGCGGTGGAGGAAGTTTGTCTTTGCCTCGTTGGCCCGCTTGGCGGCCTGCAGCGCATCCTCCAGCTGCTTTTGCTGCTGTTTCTCCTCCGTGATGATCTCGTCAATGGGGCGATAGAGCGCAGCCACCGGAAGGATCAGAAGCGCTTTTACTCCTGCCATGCGTTCTACTCTCTGGACGATTTCACAAAGCAGCTCGCTGTCCACAACCGTCGCTCCAACAACTTACCCATGAGATCTCTACGCTGGCTTTCTCCTATCGAGTTCGCTGTCCAATATGTTTGACAAACCTACAAGTATTTTCTTTTACCGCAGTATTTTTCGCAGAGCCTGCCGCCCGCCGTGCCTGCGTATCCGACACCTCCGCACAGCCGCCTGCCGCCAGAAAAAGCATATGAGGGGAACCCTTCTGCGGGTTTTCCCCTCATGCTTGAAAAAAAGGCCGCAAGCGGCCCCATTTTTGCCCCGCAAAAACGGTAGGCACCAAAAAACAGCCACCCGAATGGGTGGCTGTTTTTTGGTGCCCCGTCGGGG
>URSX01000004.1 GCA_900550615.1 uncultured Eubacteriales bacterium | reverse complement strand
GCAAGGTGAAGACCTCCGCCAACTCCGCCTACAGCGCCGTGAAGAGCATCAAGGCAAAGTAATTTCAAAAAACTCCGCCCGCAGGGGCGGAGTTTTTTGCTGAAAATTTGCCCCACTTTTTTGGCAGCAGAGGATGCAAAATTTAGCGAAAAACAGAAGTTATTTGCCTTGACATAGTAAATCAGCGAGAGTATAATAAAATAACAAGCAAAATACGACATAACAAACGATATAACAAGGAGGAAGAGTATGAAGAAGGGCATTGCGAGTCTGTTTTTGGCGGCAGTTCTGGCCATTGTGCTGGGCATCGTGGCCTTTGCAGACGACAGCACCATCGTTGCCTCCGGTGACTGCGGCGCTAATGGAGATAATGTGACCTGGACGTTGGATAGCGACGGCCTGCTGACCATCAGCGGCGAGGGGGAGATGGAGAACTACCAATATGGTGATTCAATGCCTTGGTACGCTAACAGATCGAAAATCACAAAGGTTGTGATCTCTGACGGTGTGACCAGCATAGTCTGCGAAGCATTCATTGACTGCAGTAGTCTGACCAGCGTGACGATTCCGGACAGCGTGACCAGCATTGGCTACAATGCATTTGGCAGTTGCAGAAGCCTGACCAGTATAACGATTCCAAGCAGTGTAACCAAAATCGAATGGGGTGCATTCTCCGAGTGCAAGAGGCTTACCAACGTGAAAATTCCGGACGGCGTGGATAGTATTGGATCCTTTACTTTCAATGGCTGCAGCAAACTGTCCAGCATATCGATTCCGGACAGCGTAACCAGCATTGGCGACTGGGCTTTTAACGACTGCGGAAAACTGACCAGCATAACGATTCCAAGCGGCTTGACCAGCATTGGACATGAGGCATTCTCCGGCTGCAGCAGTCTGACCAGTGTTAAAATCCCAAACAAAGTGACCAGCATAGGATATGAGGCATTTCATGGCTGCAGCAGTTTGACCAGCATAACGCTCCCGAACAGCATGACCTGCATTGAATGGGGTACATTTGACGGCTGCAGTAGTCTGACCAGTGTTTCGATCCCAAGCAGCGTGATCGATATTGGACGGGATGCATTTTACGGCTGCAGCAAACTGGCCAGTGTGACAATTCCGGACGGCGTAGACAGCATTGAGAAGTATACTTTCGCCGGCTGCAGCTGTCTGACCAGCATATCGATTCCAGACAGCGTGACCAGCATTGAGGAACGTGCATTCTCTCGCTGCAGCAGTCTGACCAGCGTTAAAATATCAAACGGAGTAACCGACATTGGGGACAGTGCATTCTATAACTGCAGCAGTTTGACCAGCGTGACGATTCCAGATAGTATCGAATCAATTGGCACCGATGCATTTTTCTTTTGCGATAGTTTAGACGCAGTTTATTTTGGCGGGACAGAGGCCCAATGGCTAAATGTATCTATCGAACAGGGGAATGGGTGCGTTCAATCTGCGGATAAATATTTCGCTGGCGGGAAGTTTGTTGCCCTCACGGCTGTTCCGGACTACCTAACCTCCACCGGCAAGCCCTACATCAAGTGGAAAGCCGTGGATGGCGCTGCCAAATATGAAGTCTACCGCAGCACCAATGAGACCAGAAGCTTTCAACTGCTGGAGACTACCACCAAGCCGAACTACACCGACACCACAGCGGAGTTGGGATGCGATTATTATTACAAGGTAAGGCCGGTTGGCATCAAATCCGCTGCGGGCAACATGAGCGCCCCTGTCCGCGCCACCTGCCGCTGCGGAAAGCCTAAGATGAACAAAGCTCAGTATTTGACCGCAAGCGGTAAGCCCTACCTGACCTGGCCTGCCGTGGACGGCGCATCCAAGTATCAGGTGTACCGGGCCGCCAGCAAGAACGGCACCTATAAGCTGCTGGGAACGACCACTGGCATGAGCTATACCGACGCCTCGGCTTATGCGGGATATACCTACTATTATAAGATCAAAGCTGTCTGCATGGGAAATAGCGCCGCGACCTCCGCATACAGTGCGACCGTCTCGGCCGTCAGCCACTGCGCAAGGCCCGTGGCGAAACCGGATTACCTCACCTCCACCGGCAAGCCCTACGTCAAGTGGTCTGCCGTCACCGGGGCCAGCAAGTACCAGGTGTACCGCTCCACCAGCAAGACCGGCACCTACAAGCTGCTGGGCACCACCACCAAGCTGAACTATACGGATACCACCGCCACCACCGGCTATACCTATTATTATAAGGTCAAGGCGGTGAGCAAGGTGAAGACCTCCGCCAATTCTGCCTACAGCACGCCCATTTCTATCATCTGCCACTGCGCGAAGCCTGTGGTGAAGATCACCACCACCAGCAGCGGCGACCCCAAGCTGACCTGGCGTACTGTCACCGGCGCGTCCAAGTATGAGGTGTACCGGGCCACATCCAGAAGCGGCACCTATACAAAGGTAGCTACCACCACGGCAAAAACCTATACCAATAAGACTGCAAAATCAGGCAAGACTTATTACTATAAGGTCAAGGCAGTGAGCAAGGTGAAGACCTCCGCCAACTCCGCCTACAGCGCCGTGAAGAGCATCAAGGCCAGATGACTTTTTCCCCGGGAAAATCTATGACAGAAAAAGCTCCCCGCGCAGCCCAGCTGCGCGGGGAGCTTTGCCGATGCGAAAAAGCAGCGCAGAGTTTGCCGCATGCAGGCGGGAAAAGATTGACATACTCCGATTTTGTGATAAACTAAAAAGGAATTAAATTCCTGAAAAAAAGTAAAATAAGCCGTTTCGCAAAAAAAACCGCCGCCTGTGCGAATGAGCTTTGGAAAGGAAACAAAATGATCTACCGAGGGAGACTGTTCAACAATTCCGGCGTGATGTGGGGCGAGTATGACAGCCGGTACGCAAAGTATGAGGAGAAGTTCCCCTTTTCCTTCCCCTGGCCCCAGGAGGAGAAGACGGATGTGCCCCGCTATGTGATGGGGGCGGACGGATACTGGTACGACCCTCACGCCGTGGAAAACGGGAAAGCGGTGATCTCCTGCGCGGGAGACCTCATGTGCGAGCCGAACCAGCTGCGGGCCTATCACTATGGCGATGTGTACATGCTGCACCCGCAGTTTAAGTATGTGCGGAATATTTTCAAGGGGACGGATCTGGCCGTGGGCAATCTGGAGACCACTCTGTCCGATCACACCCCCTATGCCGACCGGCTCCACCGGCTGGAGGGCGGCGGCTACCACTGCAATGCCCCGGCCAGCTATCTGGATGCCATCCGCTATGCCGGTTTTGACGTGCTGGTGAACGCCAACAACCACAACTGCGACTCCGCAGTTATGGGTCTGATGGATACCCTGGACGCGCTGGACGAAAGGGGCTTTATGCACACGGGCACCTTCCGCTCGGAGAGTGATGACCGGGTGCTCTATGTCAAGGTCAACGGCATCAAGCTGGCCATTTTGTCCTATGCCACCTACTTCAACAAGATCGAGGGAAACTTTACCCAGCTGGGGCAGGATGTGCTGCTCAACGTATACTCGGCCCAGCGGGCCCAGAAGGATATTGCCGCGGCCCGGGAAAAGGGTGCGGAGTTCGTGCTGGTATACATCCACTGGGGGAAGGAATACACCCACAAGGTCGGTGAGCAGCAGCTGGCCTGGGCCCAGGAGCTGGCGGACGCGGGAACGGACTACATTGTGGGATCCCATCCTCACGCCCTGCAGCCCTACCGGGTGGTGACGGCCCAGGACGGCCGCAGCGTGCCGGTGGTGTTCTCCCTGGGCAACTTCGTCACCAATGAGCTGCGGAAGATCAGCAAGCACACGGGCATCGTGCAGCTGGCCCTGGAAAAGAAGGGGGGCAAGGTAAAGCTGCTGGGCAACTGGCTCATCCCCTGCTATGTGTTCACCAAGATCGGCCTCAGCAAGTACGCCGCCGTGCCCACGGACATCGCCCTGAACGAGGAAACCTGGTACGAGACGATGCCGGCATCCGAAAAATACATCCTGGACACCATGGGCGACCTGCCCAAGCTGACTACCAGCAGCATTACAGTGTCGGAGCTGTGCGCGGTGCTGGGGGTGGAGAAACCGGCCCGGATCAAGGACCGGCCCATCTCCCGCCTGTGCAGCAAGCCGGGCCATGTGACAGAGGGCAGCGCGTTCTTCGGCATTATCTGGAACGGCTCGACGGAGCTGGCGGATGTGCGGAAAAAGGGAGCCATCGCCATCATCACCAACCGACAGGTGGAGGGGCTGCCGTGCATCGTGGTGGATGACATCTGCGAGGCCTACTGCCGGGTGTATGCCCACATCCGGGATCGTTTCCAGGCCAAGACCATCGCCGTGACGGGCAACGCCGGCAAGACCACCACCAAGGAGGTTCTGGACAACATCCTGCGTGATCAGTTCATCACCCTTTCTTCCCCGGGCAACTGGAACACGCGCCACACGGGTATGCTGATCCTGCAGCGGCTGCGGAGCTATCACGAGGCGTATTTGCAGGAGGTCCACGAGGGAGACCCCCGGTCGGCGGAGATGATCTCCCGGGCCATTAAGCCGAACTATGCCATCATCACCAACGTGGGTATTGCCCATAAGGAAAATTTTGCCTCCGAGGAGGACTTCAAAAAAGCGTATACGGAGATCGTGGCCGGTATGCCGAAGGACGGCATCCTGTACGTCAACGGCGACGACGAGGCCCTGATGGACAGCGTGCGCAAATATGTGGGCAGCAGCTGCATCGTGAAGACCTTCGGCCTGTATGCCGAGAATCTGGATTTCCGGGTGGAGAGACTGCTGTCCGACGGCAAGCAGATTACCTTCGATGTGGGCTACGCAGGCAAAACCACCCACATCACCTTCCCCTCGCCCATTAAGATCAACGCCTACAGCGCGGTGGCGGCCTTCGCCGTGGGCGTGGACATGGGCATTCCGGAGGAGCAGGTCATCGCCTCCATCACCAAGTATAAGAGCGACGGCATCCGCCAGAATGTGAAGGAGTACAAGGGGCTGAAGATGCTGCTGGATTGCAGGAGCGCCACCCCCATCTCCATGCGCTCGAGCATCGAGAGCTTCTGCGCCATGAAGCCCAGACTGGGCGGCAAGCGCGTGGCGGTGATCGGCGAGATGCATATCGGCGAAAACAGCGAGCAGGAGCACCGCAAGATCGGCGAGTTCATCGCCAAGTCCAAGATCGACTATCTGTTCTGCTACGGCGAACAGGCTAAATATGTGTATGAGGAAGCCGTGAAAAATGGGTTCCGGCAGTCCCGGGCGGAGTATTTTGAATCCAAGCGGGGCATGGAGAAGGTGCTCAGCAACCTGCTCCGGCCGGGCGACACGCTGCTTATCAAGGGCGGGCGGAGAATGTACCTGAACACGTCCATCCGCAAACTGTTCTGCCTGGATTACCCTATTGACTGAGGATATTGTGATGCAAAAAAGAGCGCTTTGGAGCTTTGGCTCCAAAGGGCTCTTTTCAGCTGTGGGGAGAGGGACGGGCGGGATACATGGATGCCGTTCGACAGGACGATAATAGGAAATATTATGCGCTTACACGGTAGACGCAGAGGGCATCCCTGCCGCGCCGGAGCAGCGCGGGCCACCGATATGGGGAGCGTATCGAGCGCCGCCAGTGACGGATGAAGCAAAATGGGCGGGGCACTTGGCCCCGCCCGGCATTTTCATATAAAGCTTTGGAGGTGGCAATCACCGCAGATCTGCCAGCTCCAGCACCAGCTGCTCCGTTTTTTCCCACCCAATGCAGGCGTCGGTGATGGACAGGCCGTATACCCCACCCTCGGTTTTTTGATTGCCGTCCAAAAGATAGGATTCGATCATCAGTCCCTTGACCATGCGGCGGATGTCCTCGCTGTGGCGGGTGCTGTGGAGCACCTCCTTGGCGATGCGGGGCTGCTGGTCCCAGTGCTTGGCGGAATTGGCGTGGTTGGTGTCGATAATAACACCGGGATTTTGCAGGCCGCTCTTGGCGTAGAGCTCGCAGAGCTGGTTCAGATCCTCATAGTGATAGTTGGGCAGAGAGCGGCCGAACTTGTTGGTGGAGCCCCGGAGAATGGCGTGGGCCAAGGGGTTGCCCTTGCTGTGCACCTCCCACTGGGAGAAGAGGAAGGTGTGGGCGTGCTGGGCGGCCTGGATGGAGTTCATCATCACCGTCAGGTCGCCGCTGGTGGGATTTTTCATGCCCACGGGAACGTCCAGGCCGCTGGCGATGAGGCGGTGCTGCTGGTCCTCCACCGAGCGGGCGCCGATGGCCGCGTAGGAAAGGATGTCCGAGAGGTAATAGTAATTCTCCGGGTACAGCAGCTCATCTGCGCTGGAAAAGCCCGTCTGCTCCAGCACCTTCATGTGCATTTTGCGGATGGCGATGAGGCCGTTGAGCAGGTCCGGCTGGCCGTTGGGATTCGGCTGGTGAAGCATGCCCTTGTAGCCGTCGCCGGTGGTGCGGGGCTTGTTGCTGTAGATCCGGGGCACGATGAGGAGCTTGTCCGCCACGCGATCCTGCAGAGTGCGCAGGCGGACGGCATAGTCCAGCACCGCGTCCTCCCGGTCGGCGGAGCAGGGGCCGATGAGCAGAAGCAGACGGTCGTCTTCGCCGGTGAGGATCGCCCGGATCTGGCGGTCATTGGCTTGTTTCTTTTGGGCCAGCTCCTCCGAAATAGGGTACATATCCTTGATGGTCTGGGGGGTGGGGAGCTTACGCTTGAATTCCATGTTCATGGGTGGTTGGTTTCCTTTCTGTGGTCTCCCGGCGGCGGGCGGGGCGTTTGCGCCGCTGCGTGCCGCTCAGGGCCGGATGTCTGCCTGTATGCCCAGGGCCTGCAGGGCCCGGAAAAAGTCGGGGTAGCTCTTATTTACCGCCTCCGCGCCCCGGATGGTGCCGCCAAAGGCAGCGCACAGCACGGACAGGGCCATGACGATGCGGTGGTCATTGTGTCCGTCCAGCTCCGCGCAGGGGGCGTGAAGGGGGGAGGGGAAGAGGAGGACGCGGTTTTCCTCCACCTGCACCCGGGCACCGAATTTGGAAAGCTCCTGCGCCATGGCGGCGGCGCGGTCACTCTCCTTGATGCGCAGGCGGCGGGTGCCGGTGAACACCCCGCCGCAGTTTTTGGCGGCGGCGGCAAACAGCACCGGCCCCAGATCGGGGCAGGCGGAGAGGTCAAGCTCCGCCCCGGGGCTTTCCAGGCGGCGCAGCATATCCCGGCACACCTGATCCCCCTGGAGGGTATCCTCCCGCAGGCCGGTGACAGTGACGCCGTGGCCCAGGGCCAGAAGGAAGGCGGCGTTGGACCAGTCCCCCTCCACCTGGGCGGTGCGGCATGTATAGCACTGTGAGCCGGGGATGAGGAAGTAATTTTCCTCCGGCTCCTCCACCCGGATGCCGAAGGAGGAGAGAGCGTCCAGGGTGATATCGATATAGGGTCGGCTCTCCACCGGCGGCAGAATGCGCAGGGTGCTGTCGGCGTCCAGCAGCGGCAGGGCCAGCAGCAGGCCGGAGACGAACTGACTGCTCACATCGCCCCGCAGGACATAGTTCCCCGGGGTCAGATGGCCGCGAAGCGTAACGGACTCCGGTTCTTTGACCACAGCGATGCCCTTTTGGGGGAAAATTTCCTCATAGATCCCCACGCCCCGCTCCATGAGCCGGCGGGCGCCGGTGAAGACGGCCTCCCCGCCGGGAATGAGGGCTGCGGGGATACAGAAGCGGAGGGTGCTGCCGCTCTCCCGGCAGGGGTATAGACCCCTTTCGGGGGCCCGGCCCCCGGTACCGGTGATATACGCCGTGTCCCCCTCCAGGCGGCAGGCACCGCCCATGGCCCGGATACAGTCCAGGGTAGCCAACATATCCTGGCTCCGGGAGATGCCCCGGATCACGCTCTCGCCATCGGCCAGAGCGCTGCACAGGAGCATCCGGTGACCGCAGCTTTTGGAGGGGGGAGCGGACACGGCGCCCCGGGCTGTGCTGGGATAAATGGTGACGGTCACGGCTGTGTCTCCCCCTTCAGGAGAAGGTCCATGGCCTCCAGATATCCGGCGAAGCCCTTGCCCATGACCGTTGCCACGCAGGCGGAGCGGACATAGCTGACCTGGCGGAAATCCTCCCGCTGGGTCACATCGGAGATGTGCACCTCCACGGTGGGGATGGCCACGGCCTTCACCGCATCGCACAGGGCCACGCTGGTGTGGGTGTAGGCGGCGGGGTTGAGGACGATGCTGTCCACGCCGTCAAAATACGCCTGCTGGATGGCATCCACCAAAGCGCCCTCGTGATTGGACTGGAAAAAGGACACCTCCACGCCCCGGGCGCGGGCGTGGTCGGAGATCATCCGCTGCAGGTCCTGATAGGTGCTGCTGCCGTAGATATCCGGCTCCCGGATGCCGAGCATATTCAGATTGGGACCGTTGATGACAAGGATCTTCTTCATATCTGCCACTGCCTTTCTATTTGATCTGCCGCTTCCTCCGGGGAGCCGTCATTTTTAATATATACATCCGCCGCGGCACGGTACAGGGCGTACCGCTCTTCGTACCGGCGGCGCAGGGCCTCCCGGTCCGATGCCAGCGGGCGGTCCACCGTGGCGGTGAGCTGCTCTATGGGCCTGTCCAGAAACACCAGCAGGCCGTTGCGGCGCAGTGCCGTAAGATTTTCCCGGCGCAGAATGGCCCCGCCGCCGGTGGCAATGATCTGCCCGCCTGCGGCGGACACCTCCGCCACCGTCTCCTGCTCCCGGGCGCGGAAGGCCTCCTCACCGCTGGTGCGGAAATAGTCCGCGATGGTCATGCCGATCCGCTGCTCTGCCAGCGTGTCCGTGTCCGTGAATTTTTTGCCGGTGCGTCGGGCCAGCAGCTGCCCCACCGTGGTCTTGCCCGCAGAGGGCATGCCGATGAGGACGATGTTCTCCACCTGGCGCAGCACCGTGCGATAGGCCAGGTCAATGTCCGCCTGGGCCGCCTGGCAGCCCCGGAACAGGGCTCCGGCATAGACCGCCTGGGCCGCCAGCATGTAGAGCCCTCCCTGGGCGGGGATGCCCCGCTCCCGGGCGGCCAGTACCAGATTGGTGCGCAGGGGGTTATATACCGCGTCTACTACCCCCTCCAGACGGGGGAAATCCGCCGGGTCCAGAGGGCAGTCCTCCACCGCCGGATACATGCCGCAGGGGGTGGTATTGATGAGTACCGCCGCGTCCCCGTGGAGACGTCTGGCCTCCTCATAGGTCACGGCATCCTCCCGGCCGCTGCGGGACAGGCGATAGACCTCCGCCGCTCCCAGCTGCTGCGCGGCGGCCCGGGCGGTTTTGGAGGTGCCGCCGGTGCCCAGGATCAGCACCTTTTTCCCGTGCAGCTCCAGGCCCAGGCGGCGGATCAGGGCGATCATGCCCGCAAGATCCGTGTTGTCGCCATAGAGGCGGCCGCTGCGGTTCACAATGGTGTTCACCGCGCCGATGGCCCGGGCTGTATCGGACAGGTCGTCCAGATAGGGGATGACCTGCTGCTTATAGGGGATGGTCACATTCACGCCGGCAAAGTCACCCTTTTGGAGGAAGGGGGCCAGCTGCTCCGGCTCCAGTTCCCAGAGGTCATAGCTGTAGTCGGCAATGGCGTGGTGAATCTGGCAGGAATAGCTGTGGCCCAGCTTTCTGCCGATGAGTCCGCACTTCACAGTCCTGCCTCCTTTGCCAGATGATCCGTGCCGAAGCGCTGGGCCAGCAGGTCGCACAGCACCAGGGCCGTGACGCTGTCCAGCACCGGGCAGATCCGGCGGATGATGGCCGGGTCATGGCGGCCATGGATGCTCAGCTGGGCGTTTTCGCCCCGGATAAAGTCCACGGTCTGCTGGGGTCGGGCGATGGAGGGGGTGGGCTTTACGGCGCACTGGAACAGAACGGGCATGCCGTTGGTGATGCCGCCGTTGATGCCGCCGTTGTGGTTGGTCTGGGTGACCACACGGCCATTTTCCATGCGCAGGGGGTCGTTGAAGTCGGAGCCGCTGCCGCTGACGGCGGAAAAGCCGCCGCCGAACTCTATGCCCTTGACCCCGCCTACGGAGAAAACCGCGTGGCTGAGAACACTCTCCACGCTGTCAAACCACGGCTCGCCCAGTCCGGCGGGCAGACCGTGCACGGCGGTCTGGGTGATGCCGCCGACGCTGTCACTGGCGTCCTTAGCGGCCAGGATCCGGCGGCTGATGGCGTCTCCCGCGCCGCCGTCCAAGGTGGGGAAGGGGGCCTCCTGCAGCCGGGCGATGTCGGCGGCGACGCCCTGGGGATCTGAGACAAAGGGTCGGTCCCACACGTCGCCGCAGCGCAGGATGTGGGTGCCCACGGTGATGCCGGCGGCGGAGAGGGCCGAGAGGAGAATGGCACCCGCCGCCACCAGGGGCGCGGTGACACGGCCGGAAAAGTGGCCGCCGCCCCGCCAGTCCTCATGGCCGTGGTACTTGCAGTAGGCGGCGTAGTCCGCGTGGGAGGGGCGGGCCAGACCGTAGGTATAGTCCTCACTGCGGGTGTTTTCATTGGGGATGACGATGGCGATGGGCGAACCGGTGGTGCGGCCCTGGAACACGCCGCTGAGAATGCGGTAGTGATCCGGCTCCCGCCGGGGGGTATCCATGGCGGTGGCGGGTCGGCGGCGGGCAAGCTGGCGGCCGATATACGCCTCGTCCACCGGCAGGCCCGGGGCAAGGCCGTCCAGCACCACGCCCACGGCGGGGCCATGGCTCTCGCCGAAAATGGTCAGGGAAACAGACTGGCCGAATGTGTTTTTCATAGCATTGCCTCCAGACGGCTGAGAATTTCCTCCGGCATCCGCCTTTCCAGGCGGAAGGTACCGGGGGTGTCCACCTCCACCGTGGTGATGGAGCCGGAACGGGCTTTCTTATCGTGCAGCAGGTAGGGCCGCAGCTGGGCAGGATCGGCCTGGATGCGGGTGGGCAGGCCGTATTTCTCCAGAATGGCCGCAAGCCTGGGCCGCAGGGCGGGGGCGCACATGGGCAGCATCCCCAGAGCCACGCACTCCCCGTGGAGCAGGGCTCCCCGGCTCTGGCTCTCCACGGCGTGGCCGATGGTGTGGCCGAAGTTCAGCACCCGGCGCAGACCCTTTTCCGTGGGGTCCTGCTCCACCACCCGGGCCTTGATAGCCAGGGAGCGGGCGATGATCTCCGGCAGCGCCGCCGCAGGGTCAGAAGCCGGGGCGGACTCAATATAGGAGAGGAGCTCTTCATCACAGGTCATGGCCATTTTGATGCTCTCGGCCAGACCGGCGGCCACTTGCCGCCGGGGTAGGGAGCGGAGAGTCTCCGGATCGATGAGTACCCCCCGGGGCTGGTGAAAGGCTCCCACGATGTTCTTCACCCCGTCCATGTCGATGGCGGTTTTGCCGCCGATGGAGGAATCCACCTGGGACAGGAGCGTGGTGGGAACGTTGTAAAAATCGATGCCGCGCATGTAAGAGGCGGCGGCAAAGCCCGCCAGATCCCCCACCATGCCGCCGCCCACGGCTACCACGCAGTCGGAGCGGTCCATCTCCATGCGGAGCATCTGCCGCAGGAGCAGGTGGAAAGAGTCAAAATTCTTGCTGGCCTCGCCGGCGGGCAGGGTGCAGATCCGGGATGTGGGGCAGGCGGCGGCTATGGCCGCGGCATAGGCCTGGGGCACGCCGCTGTCCGTGACCACCAGCACACGGCGGTTCAGAGAAAGATAGTCCGCCGCGTGGGAAAGAGCGCCGGGGACAAGGGTGATCTCATAGCTTTGAGCCCCCAGAGAAACGGGAATGACCATAAGTGCATCGTCTCCTTACAAGATATTTGCGCAGATCACACGTTGTTTGCATAGTAAGAGCCTACCAGACGGAGCTTGGCGCACAGGACGCTGAGCTCCTGCAGCATTTCGCGGCCATTGGTGGTGTGGATGCTGCCCTCAGCCTCCACATAGAAGAAATACTTCCAGGACAGGCCCTTCATGGGACGGCTGCGCAGGGTACGCATGTTGTAGCCGTGGGCACCGATGATGTTCAGGGTCTGGGCCAGGGAGCCGGCGTCGTTCTGCACGGTGAAGACCAGGACGAAGTTCTCGTCCTCCCGCTTGTGCCGGGTTTGGGGCTGGCTCTGGTTGAGGGAGAGGGCGGCGAAGCGGGTGGTGTTGTTCTTGGCGGTGTTTACGTCCCGCTCCAGCACCTGCAGACCGAAGATGCCCGCGGCCTCCTCCGAGGCGATGGCTCCCAGGGCAGGGTCGTTGGCCTGACGCACCCGGCTGGCGGCCAGAGCCGTATTGGAACAGGTCTCGGACTGATAGCCCCGGCGGCGGATGTAATCGTCGCACTGGTGCAGGGCCTGGGGGTGGCTGAGGACGGTCTTCACCGTGGCGGCGGAGGCCCCCTCCACGCCCAGCAGATCGTGCTTGATCTCCAGATCCATCACCTGGTTGATGAAGAGCTCTCCGGAGAAGAGCAGGTCCATCACCGTGCCCACCTCGCCGGCATAGCTGTTCTCCAGCGGCAGCACGACGCTGTCCGCTTCCCCCTGCTCCACGGCCCGGTAGGCGGCCACGAAGTCGGGGTAGGCCACCAGCGTGGCCTTGGGAAACATGCGCCGGGCGGCGATGTAGGCATAGGCTCCCTCCACACCGCTGTAGGCCACCTTCATGCCCTCCAGCAGGCGGCTCTGATAGGCGCAGGACAGGTCGATGACGCTGCGCAGGAACTGCACGTAGTAGGGGCCAATGTCCGGATCGGCCAGATTCCGGCTGTTGCGCTCGATGAGCTCCCGCTCCCGGGCTGCGTCCCGGATGGACAGGCCCCGGCTCTTTTTATACGCGGCCACCTGGGCGCTGAGCTCCATGCGTTTTTGAAACAGCTGGGCCATCTGCTCATCAATGCTGTTGATATTCGCCCTGATCTGATCCAGTTCGCTCATAGTACTATCACCTTTCCAGAATAAAAAATCGGCCCCTCCTCAAGGAAGGACCGTTTGAAACATTGCCGCGGCGGGACTGCCGCACCATCAAACACGGGCTTCCTGAGGCATGCTTTTGCCGGTAAAGCTAAAAAAGCAAAAAAAGTGCAGCACACCAAAAAATGCACTGCACAGAAAGCCGGAGAAAGCGCGGGCGGAGGGGCGGAGGGCGCACTTAACCACGGAAACATGCTCCTGTCTACCGCGCAGCGCCATAGCAGCCACCTCCTATAAAAGTATATAAATTGTATGCCATATTTTTGCCTGCGTCAAGTGGGCCTTTGCTTTTCTCACATCTGCACAAAAATCGGGCGGATGCAGGGGGGCGTTTGTGCCATGGTGTCGAAGGCGGGGAGGGGGTCTGCGCCCTTGCCGGGGCCGCGGCCATGTGGTACAATCAGGGAAACAGACCGCAACGCAGGAGGCTTAGCTATGAACCAGAGAGAACTCAGTGAAATTCGCCGGCGCTTCAAGTCGGATAAGTGCGCCATCAGCCGCATCTACGGCTGCTACGTCAACAGCAGCAGGGAGATCATCGCCGATATTGACGAGTCCCTGGGGCTTATGTCCCAGGAGGAGCAGGAGATGTACCTGGGCCTGCTGAAAAAGGCCCTGTCCGGAACATTGGGCCGGAATCTGCTGGACATCGAATTCTCCACCGCCCAGGTGGCCGGCAGTGACGAGCACCGCCTGCTGCAGACCGTCCGCCAGACGGGCCTACAGGATGAGTCCTCCCGCCGGGAGCTGTGCCGCCGCATCATCGACGCCATGGCCATGGAGGAGACCAACTACCTCATCCTCCTGGCCGCCGACAGCTACGATGTCCCCTACCGGGGGCGGGACGACGCGGACCTTTCCGACGCCTCGGACACGGTATACAAATACTTCGTGTGCAGCATCTGCCCGGTCAAGGCCCCTACCCTGGAGCTGAAATACAGCAGTGAGGACAGCGGCTTTCACAGCGCCTCCACCGGCCATATCGCCGCCGCTCCGGAGCTGGGATTCCTGTTCCCCGCCTTCGACGACCGGGCGGCCAATATCTATAACGCCCTCTACTACAGCAAAAACACAGAGGAGATCCACCAGGAGGTCATTGACGCGGTGTTCCGGGTGGAGCCGCCCATGTCCGCCGGGGAGCAGAAGGATGTGTTCTCCGCCGCCCTGGGGGAGACGCTGCAGAAAGATTGCAGCTATGACGTGGTGCAGTCCGTCCATGAGCAGCTGCGCCAGCGCATCGCCGAGCATAAGGAGAGCAGGGATCCCCAGATGCTGACCCTGTCCGCCCGGGAGATGGGGGACATTCTGCAGGGCAGCGGCGTGCCGGAGGAGAAGGCGGAGGCCTTCAGCGACGAGTGTCGCAGGCAGTACGGGGAGGACGCGGCCCTGAATCCCAAGAACCTCATAGACAGCGGCAAGTTCCAGATCTCTACCCCGGAGGTGAAGATCACCGTCTCCCCGGACTACAGCCACAGCATCGAAGCCCGGGTCATCGGCGGGCGGAAGTACATCCTTATCCCCGCCGACGAGGGCGTGGAGATCAACGGCATCGCCGTAAACATACCCAACCCCCAGCCGGAGAGGGAGTGAGGGACAGATGATGGACCGGAGTCGGCAGAAACCGCGGTTTTTGATGGAATTTCCCATAAAATGGGGCCTGGGGCGGTGCGCAGTGGGTTTGGCAAAGCGTTTATATAAAAAATTCCGTGATACCCGTTTATAAATACCTCCGTGAACGGGAAGTCTTTACAATAAATTCGCATACAAGCTTATTGTATAGCTGGAAAAAGAGGCGCACCCCATGAAGAAAGCAGCTATCAGCGATCTGGCAACAGAAAAACAGAACTAAAACGTGAAATTGGTGCCTTTGGCGGCGTGAGTATGATCGGCGGCATTATGATCGGCTCCGGTATATTCTACCTGGGCGCCCGCACGGGCCTTATGTCCCGGGGCTATGTGGACGATGCGGATAACCGCGGGCTGGGGTGGATCAGCACCGAGGACATGGACCGCTGCTGCCAGCTGGCCAAGGAGCACAACCTCCAGGTCATCACCCACTGCATCGGCGACGAGGCGGTGCGCCGCACTGTGGGCTGCTATGAGCGGGCCTTCGTGGATGGAAAGAATAAGCTCCGCCACGCCGTCGTTCATTGCCAAATCACGGGCAGCGGGCTTCTCGACCGCATTGCCAGGGACGATGTGCTGGTATTTGGACAGCCTATTTTCCTGGATTATGACATGAACATCGTGGAAAAGCTGTGCGGCAAGGAGCTGGCCTCCACCCCTACGCCTTTGGCACCCTTCTGCGCAAGGGCGTGCACCTGTCCTACGGCACCGACTGCCCGCTGACGGATTCTATCCCGGCGAGTGCGTGGACGTGGAGACGGCTGTGGATGCCTACACCCTGGAGAGCGCCTATGCGGAGTTCCAGGATCACGATGTCCGCATAAAGCCCGGCTATTATGCGGACATGGTGCTGCTGTAACGGCGGCGGGCGAAAAACTTTTCGGAATACGCTGAAGAGCGCTTTGGAGCCTAAGCTCCAAAGCGCTCTTGTGTGTTCCTGCGAGATTACATATTCTTCTCGTAGGACTCGATCATCTTCTTGACCATCTGGCCACCCACGCTGCCGGCCTCACGAGAGCTCAGGTCGCCGTTGTAGCCGTCCTTCAGGTTCACGCCAACCTCGTTGGCGGCTTCCATCTTGAACTTATCCATAGCGGCACGGGCCTGGGGCACGTTCAGCTTGTTGGTATTCTTGCTGGACATAGTCACGATCTCCTTTCTTTGGGTACTCGGCTTTCGCCTGTTTGGGTATCGCAAGCATAGTTTGAGCGGATAGACGGAGAATATGTGTGTTTTTTGTTGGTAAAATTTGTCCGTGCGCAGAATGAAAACAAAACATATGTCGAAGGGAAAACTCATGGCACGGTAACTTCAATCCGCTTTCTGCCGGGAAAAATAAGAGATTCGGAGAAATATTGCCTTTTTCCGGCAAAGCGTGTAAAATAGAGCTGCTTTGACCCGGGCGGCAGGGGCCGACGGCCTGATGGAGGATCGGCTCTGTCCCGGGGATTCCGCGAGAAAGAGAAAGGGAATGCTTATGGAATCGATCCTGCGTTTTTTCCGGGGCTGCATCAGCGGCCTGTTCTGCCTGACGCGGCGGCTGGGCGTGCGCCACCGGGTCTGCTTCTTCAGCCGCCAGTCTGACCGCCTGACCGAGGACTTCGCCCTCTTACAGGAGAGCCTGGCCGCCGCAGACCCCACCATGGAGATCCGCACCGTCTGCTGCCGCTATAGAGACCGGCGGGACGGTCTGTTCCGCTTTTTGCGCATGTGCCTGAAGAGCCTGTTTCTGGCCGCCCGGGCGGAGGTGTGCGTGCTGGACGGCTACTGGCCCGTGATCTGCCTGCTGCGCGATAAAAAGAGCCTGCGGGTGATCCAGATCTGGCACTCTGTGGGCAAGATCAAGCAGTCCGGCTACCAGACCCTGGACAGGCCCTCCGGGCGAAAGAGCAGTACCGCCCGGGCCATGTGCATGCACCGGAACTATGACGTCATCATTGCCGGTGGACGGGCCTGGGACGAGTATTACTGTGCCGCCTTCGACGTGGATAAAAGCCGCCTGCGCAACTGGGGCCTGCCGCGGCTGGACCGGCTGAGCGAGACCGCCGGGGCAGACCCGGCGCTGCTGGCCCGTCACCCGGAGCTGCAGGGGCGGATCATCGTGCTCTATGCCCCCACCTACCGCACCTACCCTCTGGAGCTGCCGGAGAACTTTTTCACCCAGTTCCCGGCGGACCGATATGCCCTGGTCTGCCGCTACCACCCCAATCAGGTATTTGCCGGCGGGCCGGGCCGCAGCGACTATCCGGAGGAGGATATTTTCGACCTGCTGTGCGCGTGCGACTATTTCATCACCGATTATTCCTCCCTGGCTCTGGAGGCGGCGGCGCTGCGCAAGCCCACCGTTTACTATCTGCCGGACGAGGAGCGCTATCTGCGGGAAAACGGTGTGAACATCGATCTGCACCAGGTCATGCCCGCGTGCACCTTCACGGCGGCGGAGGATGTGTACCGGCTCATTGACGGCGGCGGCTACCCCATGGAGGCGCTGCGCCGCTACCGGCAGCAGTACCTGCCGGATCCCCTGGGCCACGCCACGGAGCGGATCACGGCGCTGATCCTGGGTAACGAGAAATAGCCGGTGCCTGCCGGGTGTATGCCGCATTTCGGCGGTAAAAATGTCACAAAATGCGTTCTATACGGCATAAATGTCTTGACAATTTGCGCCTGACGGTATACACTATTATCGTATTGAACAAAACAGACAAGGCAAAAGGGGGCTGATGATTTTCCTGTACACATGAAAAAAGATGAACGAGAAAGGAATGAAGAAATGAAAGGAACAACGAAAATACCTGTCCGGTCCAGGCTCCTGTCGGTCCTCCTGTCGGTGATGATGATCCTGTCGCTGCTGCCGGTAGATCTGGCCTTTGCAGAGACAGGCAAAAAGACCGGCTGGGCCGGTGTACCTGACGGGGAAGTCCTGGTCAAGGACACCGTCACCCATATCTCCGACGGCGTGACCTCCCGCGAGATCATCTGCAACGTCCCCACCGGCGACCGCCAGCAGATCGATTACATCGCGGAGATCGAGCCCCGGGATACGCTGAAGGTCGTCAGCGGCTATGGCCATGACGACGCCAGCAAATGGAGCCTGACCCCCACCACGGTGCAGGCCAAGGCTTATGAGGAAAACCATCCCGGCGAGACCGTTATCGCGGGCATCAACGCCGACTTCTTCAACATGGCCACCGGCCAGCCCATGGGCGCCCTGGTCATGAACGGAACAGAATATAACGCCGCCAATGGCCGGGCCTACTTCGGCATCACCAAGGACGGCAAGGCCGTTGTGCGCAACACGCCCGACCTGAGCGACCTGCAGACCGCCGTGGGCGGCGATGCCATCCTGGTGCAGGACGGCAAGATCGTTGTCAGCTCCAGCGAGTATGGCGACATCCGCTACAGCCGCACGGCTGTGGGCGTCAAGGCCGACGGTACCATCATGACTTTCGTCACCTATGGCCGCCGGGCACCCATTTCCTATGGCCGTACATATTATGAGCTGGCCCAGATGATGCAGCGGGGCGGCTGTGTGGCCGCTTTGGCGCTGGACGGCGGCGGCTCCTCCACCTTCTGCTCCCGGCCCGAGGGCACGGACAAGCTGGAGGTGCGCAATACCCCCACTGACGGCGCCGAGCGCGAGGTCAGCTCCAGCCTGCTGGTGGTCTCCACCGCCCAGGCCACGGGCGTCTTCGACCACGCTGTGCTCAGCCCCAATAACGAGCTCTATACCCCCGGCACCCAGGTGCAGTTCTCCGCTGTGGGCGTTGATACCGCCGGCAAGCCTGTGGCTCTGCCGAAGGGCGTCAGCTATGCCCTGTCTGAGGGCTGCGAGAACATGGGCACCATGGATGCTGTCACCGGCCTGCTGACCACCAACGAGGCCTGCGGCACCCTGGGCGTGGATATGCTGCTGGACGGCAAGGTTGTCGGCACCACCACCATCGAGGTGGCCACCCCCGACCAGATCTATTTCGCCAACGAGGAGATCAGCCTGGGCTTTGAGGAGACCACGGACTTCGGTCTGGTGGTCCGCAGCCAGGGCCGCGACATCCATATCAAGTCCGGCGACATCCTCTGGAGCATCACCGATGTCAAAACAGCATCCGGTGAGCCCGCCGCGGCGGAGGATATGGGCACCTTTGACGGCAACAGCTTCACCTCCTCCGACGGCAAGACCCTCAACGGCAATGTGACGGCTGTCTCCAAGTGGGACGAGTCTGTCAAGGGCTCCATTCACGCCATCGTGGGCATGCTGCCCACCGTCGTGTGGGACTTTGAGGACCATGTGGATGCCGAGACCGGCACCGTGACCCCCGCTTCGGATTATTATGTGGGCGACAGCGGCATCCTGACCACCAACAACTATGGCCGCGGCGGCAAGCAGTCCATCGAGATCGTCAGCATCGACGATGACGAGCCCGTCCGCTTCGGCTCCAAGGCCCTGAAGCTGAACTATGACTTCAGAGACTGCGGCGACATAACCGAGGGTGCCTGCATCGGCGTCAAAGTGCCGGAGAATATCCCCGGTACACCTACCAGTATCGGCGTCTGGGTCTATGCCCCCGAGGGTGTGGGTATCACCTATGATCCTTCCGTCAGCGACCAGGCCGGCTTCTGGCTGCGCGGCCAAGTCAAGGATGCCTCCGGTACCCTTATGCCCTATGACTTCACTCTGGAACCCAAGGCTTGTGTCAAGGACGGCGTATGGAACGGCGTACAGCCCGGCATCTATTGGGAGGGCTGGAAGTATGTGGAGGCCGACCTGACCAAGCTTAGCCCGCCTTACAGCATCCAGCCCGGCATGACCTTCCGGCTGATGTACGTGGCTGGCACGAAAATGGGCACCAAGACAGCCAACGCCCTCTATTTCGATAACTTCCAGTTCGTGTATGGTGCCAATGTGGACGACACGGACGCTCCCGTGGTGGACTCCATCACCGTCAACGGTACGGAGCTGAAGAATGATGCCGTCATCGAGGATGCCAAGCTGAAGATCGACGCCATCTTCCACGATGTGGAGAACAAGTACACTACCGGCATCGACAAGGATACTATCCGCATGTACGTCGACGATGTGAACGTGGTGAACAATGACCGGTATCAGTATGCCGTGGAGCCAGACGGCACCATGAGCCATCTGTATGACCTGGAGCTGGAGAACGGCCAGCACACCGTCACCGTGTCCCTGCGCGACGGCTTCGGCAACGAGACCACCGAGACCCGTACCTTCACCGTGAAGAAGGCTGCCCCGGCTGCCACCGTGCAGGTGAAGCCGCTGGAGCAGACGGCCATCATCGGTAAGACCGTGGATCTGCAGATCCTGGCCTCCGATGCTACCGTGACGGAGAACACCACCGTCCTGAAGCTGGATAACCTCTTCCCCGATTATGAGGTGATCTTTGCCGACGGCTACGAGGGTTCCTATTCCTTCAGCAAGCTCAGCAAAAAGCTGACGGTGAAGACCGCCCTGAAGGACGGCGCACAGCCTGCTTCCGGCGATAACGGCTGCCTCATGGCTACCGTCCGGGTGCAGATCCCCACCACGCTGAACGAGAGCTCCGCTCTTAGCTTCACCGTCAAGGGCGGCAGCTTCCTCACCGCCTCCGGCGCTTACGCAACTTATCATCAGCCGGAGGTGCGCATCCCTGTGGGCGCGGAGTATACCATTTCCGCAGCGCCCATCATTGTCAGTGAGTCCGGCACGGGCACTCTGACCGTGGTGAATTCCAAGGACGAGCCTGCTGTGGGCGTGGGTATCTATATGGCCGCAGACAACTCGCTGGTGGGTACCACCGACGAAAAGGGCCAGCTGACCACGGATGCTTTCGGCAAGGCTGCCGGCAAATATTTGGTATACGCTAAGGATGAGGCCGGTTTGCTGTCCTTCCAGTACAATGTGGGCGTATATGATGTAGCCGAGAAGACCTTGCCTTATAACGTCCGCTTCAACGCCCCCCGGAATGAGGCCACGGAGAAGAACATCAGCTGGATCAGCAACCCCGCTGTGGAGGGGCGTCAGAGCATCCGCTATGCCGTCTCCGGCAGCGACAATTGGGTGACCGTCGCAGCCAATACCACCCAGATGACCTTCACCGAGGGCGGCTACATCACCGCGAACTTCAACAACATCACCCTCACCGGCCTGTCCGCCGGTACCACCTATGACTATCAGGTGGGCTGCGGTGAGCTGTGGACGGATGTGGCGACCTTCTCCACCTCCGATGGGGAGACGGACCATGCCGACTTCTTCGTTCTGGGCGATATCCAGGCCGATGACCTGACCAATATCACTACCATCCGCGATACCCTCAAGGGCGGCCACTGGAACTTCGGTATCCAGACCGGCGACGCGGTGGATAACCCCCACGCCTATAAGGACTGGGACGAGTACACGGGCCTCTTCAACGGCGGCACCATGGGCAGCACCAACATGGTGCAGGTCCTGGGCAACCACGAGCTGCAGGGCGAGGCGCTGGAGTCCAAGGCCATGTTCGGCCTGGATGCCAGCAACGGCGGCAGCTGCTACTCCCGCACCTACGGCAACGTGTATCTGGCCGTCATCAACTACACCGGCAACGCTGCGCAGCTGCGCACCGCGCTGGATTGGCTGAAGAAGGATGCCCAGGCCAGCACCGCTGACTGGAAGATCCTGACCATGCACCAGCCCGCCTATTACACCAACAATTCCGGCGGTAACGCTGAGATCAATGCCCTGGTGCCCTCCGCTGCGGAGGAGGCCGGCATCGATGTGGTGTTCTCCGGCCACGATCACTCCCTGGCCCGCACCAATCCTCTGCGCGGCGGCGAGCGGGATGACGACAACGGCATCCTGTACTACATCTGCGGCAGCAGCGGCGAAAAGTCCTACAGCATCACCACCAGAGATATATTTGACTATGACAAGGTCTTTGCCGTGGCTACGCTGGACTTCAATGCCATCTATCTCACCGCTCATGCCGACGCCGACAAGCTGACCATCAACGTCTACGACGTGGGCAAGGATGAACCCGTTGACACCTACACGCTGGAGTCCGACTGCTTTAAGAACGGCCACACCTACCAGCTGGATACTGCGGCCAAGCAGGCTGTGTGCACCGTTTGCCACCGGGCCAACGAGACCTTCACCGGCGACATCCTGGATGCCGACGGCAACGAGTACTACATGCTCAGCGGCACGCTGCAGAGCGGCTGGGTGTCCATCGGTACGGAGGTCCGCTACTACCATCCCGACACCTGCATCCGTGAAACGGTGACCGAGACGGAAACCGCTTCCACCTGCATCTTCCGCGGCTATGTGGACTATACTTCCGCCTCCGGCGCCACCAAGCGGGTGAATAACCCCCGTCCCGGCGGCCATGACTATAAGCTCAACGAGGCGGGCCAGTCCGTCTGCGCCACCTGCGGCCATGTCCGGGTCAATATGCAGGATGTGACCGTCAAGCTGAGCACCACGGCCTACACCTACAACGGTCGGAAGCACACCCCGTCCACCACGGCCTATGCGCCGGACGGCACGCAGCTGATCAAGAAGTCCGTGGACGGCAGCGTGTATGATCCCTATGCCTACTATGATTACTACTCTACCTACAGCAACAATGTGGAGGTCGGTACGGCTACCGTCCGCCTCAATGCCTACAAGTTTGCCTACTATGTGGACATTAATGACTACCATGGCAACTGCGCAGGCTACATTGATGTAAACTATGAGATCCGGCCCGACCTGCCCACCGATGTCAAGGCGGAGGTGAAGGGCGATCAGGTGGTGCTCACCTGGACGGCGGCTCTCTGCCAGCCGGAGTATGTGATCTACCGCACGATGGATGGCCGGAGCTATGATGAGCTGGGCGTCACCGACCAGACCTCCATCACTCTGCCTCTGGCGGAGACCATGGGCTATCGCCTGCGCATTGGCACCCGCAAGCTGGGTACCGATAACCAGATGCACACCTCCACTTACAAGACCTCCAGCATCACCGTCTGCCCCGTCGTCACCGGCTCTGTGGCTCCGGAAACTGGATATCCTGTTCTGAAGTGGGAGCCCCTGTATAACGCGGCGGAGTACGAGATTTACCGCGCCGCTTCCGCTGACGGTGATTTCAGCAAGATCGCGCAGGTTTCCGCCTACAGCTTTGCGGATATCAACGTGGAGCGCGGCACGGAGTACTTCTATGCCGTGAGAGCCATCAATAAGGACGGCAGCCTCAGCGCCTTCAGCCCCGCTGTGGGTCTCATTCCCGGCTGTGAGGTGCCCCAGATCGACTCCCGCAGCGATGCCGTGACCGGTGATCCCGTCATTTCCTGGAAGGCCGTTGCCGGCGCTGAGCGCTACGAGGTCTACCGTGCCGGTACCAGAAACGGCACCTATAAGCTGATCGCTACCACCGACGGTACGTCCTATGCGGACGCTGCCGCCACCACCGGCTACACCTATTTTTATAAGGTGAAAGCCCTGGACGCCAATGAGTCGGCTAACTCCGGCTTCAGCGCCGTGGTGTCTGCCGTCAGCCGCTGCGCACAGACGGAGGTTAAGTCCGGTACCAACAGCACCACCGGTAAGCCCGTGATCTCCTGGACAGCCGTAGACGGCGCCAAGCAGTACGAGGTCTACCGTGCCGGTACCAGAAACGGCAGCTATAAGCTTCTGGGTACCACCGATAAGCTGAGCTACACGGACAACACCGCCAGCACCGGGTACATCTACTTCTACAAGGTAGTGGCCGTCAGCAAGGTTCGGACCTCTGCCAACTCGGAGGCCAGCACTGTGATCTCCGCCGTCAGCCGCTGCGCACAGACTGTGGCGAAGTCCAGCTTCAACAGCACCACCGGCAAGCCCGTGATCTCCTGGACGGCCGTGTCCGGCGCCAAGAAGTACGAGGTCTATCGTGCCGGTACCAGAAACGGCAGCTATAAGCTTCTGGGCACCACCGATAAGCTGAGCTACACGGACAACACCGCCAGTACCGGGTACACCTACTTCTACAAGGTGGTGGCCGTCAGCAAGGTCCGTGCCGCTGCCAATTCGGAGGCCAGTGCCGTGATCTCCGCCGTGAGCCACTGTGCGAAGCCCGCAGTGACCGCTTCCTTCAACAGCAAGGGCCAGCCGCGTCTGCAGTGGACCGCCGTGCCCGGCGCTGCCAGGTATGAGATCTACCGCGCCACCTCCAAGGATGGCGAGTACAAGCTGATGTACTCTGTCAAGGGTACGTCCTATTCCAACACCTCTGCCAAGTCCGGTAAGACCTACTATTACAAGGTCAAGGCGGTCAGCAAGGTGAGATCTAATGCGGATTCCGCTTTCAGCGCCGTGATGCGCGTGACGGCGAAGTGAGCGCATGAGGTGATCCCGGCTTCGGGAGCAGCCTGAAACAATGAGAACGGAGTGGGCACATCCCACGGCACAGCGCCGCGGAATGTGCCCACTCCTTTTGCAAAGGCGGGTATTAAAAATTTTAATACCTACGTTAAAAAAATGTAAAAAAGAATTTGAAAAGACAGGAATATTATGCTATACTAAATTTGTCATCTTATGCTCAGTGCCCGGCGGTCTTTTTGGCTGGGGGGTGAGAGCGGACGGGAGGGGCGGAATGCCTGTGGAAATGTACCTGCTGTCCGGCGGGATGGGGCTTGTCTTCGGGGCTCTGGTGGCCTGGGGGAACATGCGAATCACCCGCCGCAGCCTGCGCAAAAACAGCACCAACGCCGTAATGGCGGCCAGCATGCTGCGTATGCTTATGAACATCGCAGCTCTGGCGGTGGTGTATTTCACCAGAAATCTGCTCCCCCTGCCGTTTTACGGCACCATCATCGGCACGGCCCTGGGCCTGTCGCTGGTGGGCATTCTGCTGAACCTGAGATTGAGCAGAGAGCAATGGCAAGATCCCACGCAAAATCCCGAGTCGGCAGACGGTAGGAATTGAGGTGAGAGAAAGAACTATGGAAGCAACGAATAACGTATTATTTTTCATCGGCCCTCTGGAGGTGACGAAGACGGTCGTCACCATGTGGGTCATCATCGCTGTGCTGGGGCTTGTGTCCTGGCTTGCCACCCGGCGGCTGAAAATGGTGCCGGGCCCCATCCAGAGCGCGGCGGAAATGGCAGTGACCAAGCTGCAGGATTACTTCACCGGCACCATGGGCCGAGACAACGCCCGCCGGTATTTCCCGCTGATGGCCACTTTTTTCATCTTCATCGTGGTCAGCAACTATTCCGGGCTGCTGCCCGGAGCGGGGCACGGGTTTGCCGTGCCCACGGCGAATCTTTCCACCACGGCGGGTCTGGCGATCATCGCCTTTTTCACCACCCACATCGTGGGCGTGAAGCGCCGGGGCGTTTTGGGGTATCTGAAGACCTTTATTTCCCCCTTTATCCTGATGCTGCCGCTGAATCTCATTGAGCAGGTGGTGCGGCCCTTCTCTCTGGCCCTGCGACTGTACGGCAATATGTACGGAGAGGAAATGGTCACAGAGCAGCTCTCCGGCATCTTCCCACTGCTGCTGCCGCTGGTGATGCAGGTGCTGAGCCTGCTGTTCTGCCTGATCCAGGCGGTGGTATTCACCATGCTGCTGTCTGTTTACATTGAGGAGGCAGTGGGCGAAGAGGAGTGAGAGCGCTGCTGCGAGTGCTTTTGCTATCGGCGGCGGGGCGAGGACACCCAGCCCTGTGGAGGTACAAGGAGTGCCTGCGGTGGGCGACCGCGAGGGTCGCCCCTACGGATGGGGATGGCCCGTCCGGAAAAACTTTTATTCATGTGCAAGACAAATAAAAATACAGATCACTTTAGGAGGAACCAATCATGACTTCATCCGCAATTATTGCATTGGCTGCCGCCATCGCTGTGGCGCTGAGTACCCTGGGGCCTGGCATCGGCCAGGGTATTGCCGCATCCAAGGCCATGGAGGCCATGGCGCGCCAGCCTGAGGCAGCCGGCAGCATTCGATCCAGCATGATTATCGCGCTGGCTCTGATGGAGGCCCTGACCATTTATGGCCTGCTCATTGCCTTTATGCTGATCGGTAAGATTTGACCACTCCCCCGAAAGAAAGAGTAAGGAGGCATACGCTTTGAGCATTAATGTGTCAGAGGTAATTTGGACCATCGTTTGCTTTTTTGCGTTGCTGTTTGTGTTGAAGAAGTTTTTGTTCGACCCCTTGGTGCGGTTTATGGAGCAGCGCCAGGCGGCCATTGATGCGGGCCTCGGAAAAGGAACTGAGGCTCAGCGATTGAAGGACGAGAGCGATGCTGCGCTGCGTGAGAGCTGGAAAGACCGCAGCCAGGAGGCAAAACAGCTGCTTGCAGAGGGAAAAGCTGCCGATGAAAAGGAACGGTCCTGGATACTGTCATCTGCGCAGAAAGAGGCAGACCAGGCACTGCAGGAAGCACGATCCCGTATAGAGCAGGAAAGAGAGCAGGTACAGGCCCAGGCTCGGGAGCAGATGCCGCAGCTGGCCGCAGCGCTGGCGCAGCGGCTTGTCAATGACCGGCTTTCCGGAGAGGAGCGGTGAAGCGGATATGCACTTGAAGGATATCTTATTTGCGGTTGCTAATTTCTTGATCCTGTTCGGCGCGCTGCTCTTCATTATGCGAAAAATGATCGCGCGGACATTCAGGCAGCGCAAGGAGAAGATCGCCGCGGAGCTGGAGCGCGCGCGGCAGGCGGAGCAGGATGCTCAGGGCCTGGCGGATCAGGCGCAGCAGGAAAAAGAGCAGGCACAGCGGCAGGAGAAAGAGCTGCTGCTGAAGACGCGTAAGCAAGTAGAGGAAAACCGTGTAGCTGCCGCTGCCCAAGGGCAGGAGGAGACCAACGCGGTGCGCCAGGCTGCGGTACGGAGGGAGCGGCAGCTGCGGGCTATTATGCACGAAGAGGTCAGCGCTCAGGTGATCCGCCAAGCGGCGGAGGAAGCGGGCAAGCTCCTGCAGCAAAGTGAATTCGCACCCCAGCGGGAGGCGCTGGCAGACCGGTTTATTGAGAAGACCGGGGAAGAATTTACCCTGCAGCCCAGTGATATGCTGAAGCTGCTGGCGGGGGAAAAATTGCAGGTATGCGTGGCCGGTGCGCAGCCGTTGACGGACGATCAGCTGGCGAAGCTGCGAGAGGTTCTGGGCGGACGCATTGCCTCCGCTATGGAGGGCGTGGAGGACGCGCCGGATGTCGAATGGAGCGGGCGCATTGACCTGCGCAGTGAGACGGACAAGGAGCTGATCGCCGGTGTGCGCATGCGCGTAGGCGACACGGTATATGATGGGGCGGCGGCGAATCAACTGCAGCGGCTGGCCCTCCGCGCCCGGGGCGGTGCGGCAGCACAGGAGGAATCTGTGCTGGACGGTGTGCGCGAGACTCTGCGCCAGGTGGATCCGTCTATCGATATTTACCAGACCGGCGAGGTCATCAGCGTGTCCGATGGTATTTGCCGTGTGTCGGGTCTGGCGGATGTGATGGCCGGAGAAATGCTGGAATTTGCAGGCGATCTCCGGGGCATGGTTATGGATCTGGAGCAGGACAACGTGGGCGTTGTGCTGCTGGGTGAGTTTTCCTCCGTTCGGGAGGGTGACATTGTGCGCCGGACGGGCCATATCATCGAGGTGCCCGTGGGCGAGGGCATGTGCGGCCGCGTGGTGGACGCTCTGGGCCGCCCGGTGGACGGAAAGGGGCCCATTCAGAACGACGGCTTCCGGGCCGTGGAGAGTCCGGCACCCAGTGTGCTGCACCGGCAGGGTGTTACCGTGCCTCTGCAGACGGGTATCAAGGCCATTGACGCCCTGGTGCCTATTGGCCGGGGCCAGCGTGAGCTGATTATCGGCGACCGCCAGACCGGCAAGACCGCCATCGCCCTGGATGCCATTGTGAACCAGAAGGGCAAGGATGTATTGTGCATCTATGTGGCCATCGGACAGAAGGAGTCTACGGTTGCAAACGTGGTGCGCAAGCTGACGGAACTGGGCGCTATGGACTATACCACCGTGGTGTGCGCTTCCGCTTCTGAGCCTGCGCCAATGCTGTACATCGCGCCCTATGCCGGCGCGGCCATCGGCGAATACTTCATGTATAAGGGCAGGGACGTGCTCATTGTCTATGACGATCTGAGCAAGCAGGCGGCGGCTTACCGCGAAATATCCCTGTTGCTGCAGCGTCCTCCCGGACGCGAGGCCTATCCCGGCGATGTGTTTTATCTGCACTCCCGTCTGCTGGAGCGGGCGGCACGGCTGGATGAGGCTTCCGGCGGCGGCAGCATGACGGCTCTGCCTATCATCGAGACCCAGGCGGGCGACATTTCCGCCTACATTCCCACCAATGTTATCTCCATTACCGATGGGCAGATCTTTCTGGAGACGGGCCTGTTCCACTCCGGCACGCGGCCGGCTATCAACGTGGGCCTGTCCGTGTCCCGTGTGGGCGGTGCGGCTCAGGTACCGGCTATGAAGCAGGTGGCAGGCCGCCTGCGCACGGACCTGGCACAGTACCGGGAGCTGGCATCCTTTGCCCAGTTCGGCTCCGATCTGGATGCATCCACCCAGTCTACGCTGTGCCGCGGCCAGCACATGACGGAGCTGCTGAAGCAGAATCAGTTTGCCGCTATTTCCGTGGAGGATCAGGTCATTGCGATTTTTGCGGCCAACGAAGGCTATGCCGACGATGTGGCGCTGCCGGATATGCCCCGGTTCGAGCGGGAAGCGGTGGAGCATGTGAAGCAGACGATGCCGGAGCTGGTGGATGTGATCTGCGAGGGCAGAAAGATCCCCGGGGACATGCTGGAGAAGCTGCGGAGCGTCCTGCAGGACTTTAAGGAGTCCTTTTGAGAGAGAATAAGCTGAGAAAGGGGGACAGGGCCCGTGGGTAATATACGGGAGATCCGGGCGCGGATCAGAAGCGTAAAAAACACGCAGCAGATCACAAAAACGATGAAAATGGTTGCCTCGGCGAAGCTGCGGCGCACCCAGAATGGCCTGTCCGGCATACGAAATTTTGCCCAGAGAAGCCGGGAGATCCTGCAGGAGCTTTTGGACGGCGAGGTGGCCGAGTACGAGAATCCCTTTCTGATCCCACGGAAGGAGATCAAAAAGGTCTGCTACGTGCTGTTTGTGGGCAATCGAGGCCTGTGCGGCGCCTATAACCATGCCGTTATGCGCTACGCCCAGGAGCTGGTGCGCGCCGATGCGCGGGAGTGCTCTGTGGTGGTGTGCGGCAGCTGGGGCCGGGATGTGATCGGCCAGTCGGACCTGCCGGTGCGGCATACCTTTGACGACATCAGCGATACGCCGGGTGCCGCTCAGGCACTGCCGGTGGCGGACTACCTGAAGAGACTGTATTTGAGCGGCGAGGTGGATGAGATTCACCTGGTCTACCAGCGTTTTCAGTCGGCTATGCAGCAGGTGCCCAGTCAGATGCAGCTGCTGCCGGCAAAGCTGGAGACGGAGGAAAAGGAAGAATCAGTCAACGACTATATTTTCGAGCCGGATGCCGAGAGCGTGCTGGGGAATATGGTGCAGCTCTACTTAGACAATGTGGTTTACTCCGTTTTGCTGGAGGCCAAGGTCAGTGAACAGGCCTCCCGCATGACCGCCATGAGCGCCGCTACTGATGCCACCGGCGAGCTGATCAGCGACCTGAGCCTGCAGCTGAACCGGGTGCGCCAGGCTGCCATCACCACCGAGATTGCGGAGATCGTCGGCGGTGCCAATGCCTTGAAAAAGGCGAAAAAGTAATTCCGCCTACGATACCATTGATTAACAAGGGCAAACGCGCCTGCCAGCGCACCTTTGCGGCGCTTTTTGCTCTTCTTACCTTGGCGGGCGTCAGCCCGCCTGCGGCTCGAAAGCCAAAAATCACTCGAAAATCCATCGCTGGCAGGTGCGAAGCAGTTTTTTCGGAGCAGAAATGTGTTCAGATAAGGAAAGACCCGCAGAGAATACTCGCCGTATTTCCAAGGGGATTGACGCAGTATGGACGCATTTCTGCCCGTCAAAACCGTGTCTGCCCTTGTCAATCGATGGTAGGAGACTACTATGAAAAACGGTATTGTCAAAAGGGTCACCGGCCCTGTGGTGGATGTGCAGTTCCCTGCGGGACATCTGCCGGACATTTACAATGCGATCGAAATTCAGCTGGAGGACCGCAAGGTGGTCATGGAGGCCATGCAGCAGCTGGGGTCTGACACCGTGCGCTGTGTGTCGCTGTTCTCTACCGACGGCATTGCCCGGGGCTGCGCCGCTGTGGACACCGGCGCCTCGGTGACGATGCCCGTAGGTGAGGCCACTCTGGGGCGTATGTTCAACGTGGTGGGCGACCCCATCGACGGCAAGGGCCCTGTGGAAGCGGAGCGGATGCCCATTCACCGCTCGGCCCCCTCCTTTACGGATGTCATTCCTTCCACCGAGATCCTGGAGACGGGTATCAAGGTGGTGGATCTGCTGGCGCCTTACTCCAAGGGCGGCAAGATCGGCCTGTTCGGCGGCGCCGGCGTGGGCAAGACGGTGCTCATTCAGGAGCTGATCCGCAACGTGGCCTATGAGCATGGCGGCTACTCCGTATTTGCGGGCGTGGGCGAACGCTCCCGTGAGGGCAACGACCTGTGGAACGAGATGACCGAGTCCGGCGTCATCAGCAAGACGGCGCTGGTGTTCGGCCAGATGAACGAGCCCCCCGGAGCGAGACTGCGGGTGCCGCTGTCGGGCCTGACCATCGCGGAGAATTTCCGCGACACCAGCGGACAGGATGTGCTGCTGTTCATCGACAACATTTTCCGTTTTACCCAGGCGGGCAGCGAGGTTTCGGCCCTGCTGGGACGCATGCCCTCCGCCGTGGGCTACCAGCCCACTCTGGCCACGGAAATGGGCACCCTGCAGGAGCGCATCACCTCCACCCGGAACGGCTCCGTTACCTCCGTGCAGGCCATCTATGTGCCCGCCGACGACCTGACGGACCCGGCCCCGGCTACGGCCTTTGCCCATTTGGATGCCACCACGGTGCTGGACCGCGGCATTTCCGAGCTGGGCATTTACCCGGCAGTGGATCCCCTGGCCTCCACCTCCCGAATCCTGGAACCGGATGTGCTGGGGCACCGGCACTATAGCACGGCCCGTGCCGTGCAGAGCGTGCTGCAAAAGTATAAAGAGCTGCAGGACATCATTGCCGTACTGGGTATGGATGAGCTGAGCCTGGAGGATAAGACCACGGTGAACCGTGCCCGGCGCATCCAGCGGTTCCTGTCCCAGCCGTTCCATGTGGCGGAGAACTTCACGGGTCTGGCCGGGAAATATGTGCCGTTGGAGGAGACCATCCGGGGCTTTGAGATCATCCTGGGCGGCGAATGCGACGACATTCCGGAGCAGGCGTTTTTGATGTGCGGAACCATTGACGATGTGCTTGCCAAGCGCAAGGAGATGTAAGAGGTGCCTATGAGGGACGGGATCCATCTGGAAATTGCCACAGCCGGCGGCAGTGTGTATGACGACATGGTCAGCTATGTGGAGCTGCCCTTTTCCGGCGGCGGTGTGGGTATACTGAAAGATCACGCACCTATGCTGGGCGCCATGGAAGACGGCGTGGTCACGGCCCGGAAGGAGGACGGCACGGAAGAATACGTGGCCGTGAATCTGGGCGTGGCCAACATCGTACACAACGAGGTGACGCTGCTGGTACGCACGGCGGAACGGGCGGAGGACATCGATCTGCCCCGCGCTCAGGATGCGGAAAGACGCGCCCGGGAGCGGCTGGCCGACAAGGACGGCGACTGGGACATGAATCGCGCCCAGGTGGCCCTGCGTAGGGCGTTGGCCCGGCAGGCCGCTGTGCGGATGATGAGAAAGTGAGCGCCCTCCGGCGGGGGACATTCGCCGGGGAAAAATCAAGCCAGGAAGAAAAGTAAACACAAAAGCCCGGTTCGGCATAGATCTGCCTTTTTGCATAAGCTTTCGTGTTTCTGAGCTATTCGGAGTCAGAGATTCCTGCTGCAATAGACCGAAGCGCAGAACATTCCCTCCCGAACCTCCAGGCGGCACAGGCCGCCGTGCTGCTGGGCAATGCTCTGCACGGACCGGGTGCCGAGGCCGGGACCGTTGTGCTTGGCGGACAGGAGCTGGCCGTCCTCGGCCAGCTTCAGGCTGCCGGTGTAGGTGTTGTCCACCGTGATACACAGCGCGCCGCCCTCCACCCCGGCCCGGACAATGATCCGCTTGTCGGCGCTTTCCTCCTGCCGGCAGGCGTCCAGGGCGTTTTCCAGCAGATTGCCCAGGAGCACGGATACCTCTGTGTCCGGAATGCCGGCATCCTGGGGGATGGCGGCCTTGACCACATAGTCGATGCCGCTGTTTTTCGCCTGCTGGGCAAAGTACAGCAGTACGGTGTTGGCGGCGGCATTTTCGCAGAAGCGCACCAGGGAGTCATCCGGCAGGCTCCGGCCGTAGCTGTCCAGATACGCCCCCAGGGCCGTCAGATCGCCGCGGCTGAGATACTCCTGCATCAGCAGAATATGGTGGCGCACGTCGTGCTTGGCTCGGCGGGCCTCGGTAATTCGCTCCTGCAGATTGTCGTACTGCACGGCCTGCATGGTCAGCTGGTGGTTCCGCTCCTGCAGGGCCAGGATCTTCCCCTGGTCCGCGATCAGGCGGGTGACCACATAGTAGATGATGATGGCCCCCAGGTTGACAAAAAGCAGGAACAGTGTGTTCTTCGGCCGCAGTGCGATCTCAAGGCCCGTGCGGGCGACGTTGCCGTAGAAGGCATAGTACCACACCACATAGAACGTGGCCGGGATCAGCCAGAGATAATTCCATTCAAAGCCCGAAGGCTCTTTTTCCACCGCCGGGGTGTACACCTTTTTCATGTACAGAACGATGGGGCCGGAGAGGAGCAACTCCACGGCCAGGAGCATCAGGGAAAAGGACCAGCGGTAGCTCTCAAGGGCCAGCTGGGGGAAGAGCTGCCCCTCGGCGCACTTGGCGGCGATGACAGCGAAATTGGCGATGTTGGAGAGCATCAGGAGGGTGAACAGGGTCTTTCCGAAATGCTTTTTCACCGCCAGGAAGTAAAACGCCGCGTAGAGGATCGTGCTGACGGCGCTGACGATGCCCACCTTGTCCCGGTCGGAAAAGGCGGCCCATGTTCCCAGCAGCAGCTGCAAAACGGTCAGCAGGCCGATCAGTGCCCCTGTGACCCGCCGGGAAAAGCGCAGGCTGCCCCGGAAGGGATACAGGGCCAGCCCCAGAAACGGCAGGAAATTCAGCAGCGAGTAAACGGCCACCTCGGCCATGTGGTACAGCGGCGGCATCAGACATCCCCTCCCTTGCGCAGGCGCTGAAAGAGGAAGGAGGAGTAGGCGTCCAGCACTTCCCGGGCCCGGCGGCGGCTGATGGGCAGCACGCTGCCGTCACTCATCTGGAAGGTGTCCCCCTTTTGGGCCGCCACCTCATAAAAATTCACCACAATGCCCTTGGAGGGGCTGAAAAAGTACGGATAGGCGCACAGCAGCGCCTCCACCTGGGCGAAGGAGGCCCGGCAGACGGTGCACTGGCCGCCCTGCCGGTGCAGGGTGACGCAGTGGGCGGCGTAGTCCGCGTAGAGGATGCTGCGCAGGGTGACGGTCGCGCCGTCGGGCAGGATCACGGTGCGCAGGCGCTCCATTTCGGCCAGATCCAGCCGGTCCAGCATGGCCTGCACCCGGTCGGGGCCAAAGGGCTTGTGCAGGTAGTAGCAGGCGTCCACCTCGTAGCTCTCGCTGGCAAATTCGTTGCTGGTGGTGCAGAAGACCAGCTTCACCTCCCGGTCGCCGGCGCGCACGTCCCGTGCCACGTCCATACCCGTGCGCCCGCCCATGAAGATATCCAGAATGACCAGGTCGAAGGCCCCGGGCTGCCACGCCTGAAGAAATGCCTCGCCGCTGGCGAAGCAATCGATCTGCACATGGCCGGACACCAGCTGCTCCAGATACCCGCGCAGGCTCGTCTGCATCTTCGTGTCGTCGTCAACGATGGCGATTTTCATCCTGCACCTCCCCCTCCGGATGGACCGGAGCTTTTTTACCAATATACCATATTTTCACCAAAAAACAAGTCTTGTGGCAAATCATGACCGCTTGTGTCGTTTTTTTGCCGCTTGTGCAGGAACCGTTGCCATGGGCGGGAGAATTTACTAAGATGTAGTTGTAAGATTTTGCCTGCGAAGGGGGGAGTATGTGATGAGGGTGACGGTGTACGGCACAGAGGTGGACAGGCGCGAGCTGGCCGACCTGTTGGCGTGCCTGCCCGACTGCAGCTACCGCAACGTGCGCGTGGCCGGCTTTTCAGAGTATGACGACTTCATCGCGGGCCTGGGTGAGAGCCCGCCGGAGTGCGTTGTCATCACCATGGACGGCGCGGCGGGCATGGAGGGCGTGATCGCCGCCAGAAACACCTGCGGCCAGGTGCCGGTGGTGTGGTTTTCCAATGACGGCGGGTTTGGCGCACAGTCCTACAGGCTGGGGTGCGCCTACTTTCACGAAAAGCCTGTTTCCCCGCGGGTGCTGTCCGCGGCTATAGCAAAATGCGTGTAAAGGAGAGAGAAATGAGTACAAACACACTGAAAAACAGAGTGCTGTCCGTGCTTCTGGTGCTGGTGATGGTGGTTTCCATACTGCCCATACAGGTGCTGGGTGCGGACAGAGGCGCGGCGACCGTCATTACATCTGGCGGCGAGGTCGCCTTTAATGTCTACAAGGATGCGGTTGCATACGCCAATCAGCACGACGGCAGCACCATCAAGCTGCAGTCGGACATCGATGCGCGAACCTATGAGGATCCGGCAGACATGCCGTTTATCACGGGCAATGTCACCCTGGATCTGAACGGGAAGAGCATTGACTGTGTCGATGTCGGCTCCGTCAGCTTTGATGAAGAGGGCGAGATAGTCAAGGACAAGGCCGGCACACTGACCGTGACCGGCAGCGGCAGCATCGGACTGCTCACTATGTACTGCGGTGCGCTGACACTGAACAGCGGCACGGTGGAGGAGCTGAGAGCGGAGGACTTTGCCGTCACAGTGCATATCACCGGCGGCACGGTGGAAAGTCTTATACTTTCTCTGCGATGGGACGATAACGCCACTGCCGACATCTCCGGCGGTTCGGTGCAGAAGCTGGATCTGGGCACCGGCACGGTGAACATCACCGACGGCAGCCACGGCTCGGAAACCGCATCTTGGGGAGTAAACGGCGGTACGCTGAATATCAGCGGCGGCAGCTTTTCCGCACTGAGACTTTTGGTCACCAGCGGTAAGATCGACCTCACCGGCGGTGAGTTCGAGTATATCTCCACCGATCCCCAGGTGCCCTCCAGCGAATATCAAAAGCTGACGATGGGCTCTTTGCTGGGCGACAGCTGCGCGTTTTACAGCAAGGACGGCAGTCTGGTCAGCGCTGATGTGCTGACGATGGAAAACGTCAAGGTCGTTGCCGACCACGAGCACACCTATAAAGACGGCAAGTGCACCACCTGCGGCGCCCTGTGCAAGCATGACCGGGTGGACACCGCCATGGGAAGGTGCGAGGTCTGCGGCATCCAGCTGGAGGCGGAGATAAGCGCTGAGGGCGCGAGCCCGGTGTTCTATACCTCCTTCACCCAGGCGTGGGATGCCCTCCAGCCCAATCGGAGCGATCAGGTCACCGTTACGCTGCTTAAACCCAGGTATGATCTGGGTGAGACGGATCTGTATGTGCAATCGAACAACATCAGGCTGGATCTGAACAGCAACGTTATGTTCGGTACCGGCAAGATCGTCGTGAGCGGGCCTCACGCCGTCTTCACCGTAGAAAACGGCGATATGAATGAGATCACCGTGGAGGCGGCGGAAGGTGCCGTAACGGTGGGGGAGGACTGCGGCCGTATTAAGGCTGTCCGAGTCACCAGCACCGATGCTGCCGTGACCATTCAGAGCGGCTTTTTCGAAAAACTGGTCCTGCCCGCCACCGATACCGAGAGTCTGAAAAATGTGAAGCTCTCCGGCGGCGAATTTGACTCCATCAGCTTTAATGGCACCGGCAGGGTGGCCATCACCGACATGCTGGAGGCAGGCTATGCCTTCCAGGACAACAAGGGTACAGCCTCCGGTAAGGCCGGCGCACTGGTGCCCTATGGCATGAGCTTCGACGCGAAAACATATTTTGCAGACCTTGAGGTGGTGAAATGCGGACACAGCGCCGTGAATGAAGTCAAGGGCTACTGCAACTACTGCGGCAAGCTGTACGCCGGCAAGATCACCGACAAGGACGGCGCTGTGCGCTATGTGGAGTCCTTGCAGAACAGCGATTTCGGAAACGGCAATACCGTTACTCTGCTGCAGGACATCACGGGGACCGTGACGCCGGGCGGCTCCTGCACCATTGAGCTGCGCGGCAGATCCGTGGGCCAGATCGACTTTGCTGTGCAGGACGGGACCCTGACTCTGAAGGGCCAGGGTAAGATCGGCACCGTTACCCTTGGCAGCGGTGAGATCGACAGCACGCTGGCCATCGAGGACACGGCCTATTGGCAACGTGTCCAGATCGGCACACTGACCATTAATAAAACAACAAACACCAAGCTGTCCGGCGGCCAGTTCGACAAGATCGAGCGGAAGGACGGCGGCTTCGTGGAGGCTCTGCTGGCGGACGGTTACGCCTACTTCGACAGGGAGTGGGAGATGCCGGAGTACGCCGGCGGCAAGACGAGCCTGACCAAGACACATTATATCGCCGAACACAGGCACTGGTTCATCGTGAACATTGAGGGCGAGACTCAGTGCCAGGAATGCGGCATGCCCTGCCACCACACCACCATTGGCGAAGACGGCAAGTGCCAGGATGTCTGCCATCGGCAGATCTACACCGCCGTACTGACCCGGGCGGACGGCACGGCGAAAAATTACGAGTCCTTCGCTGACGCGTGGGCGGCGGCCATGACCGACAGTGGCTCCACCCTGAGACTGCTGTGCGATGTGACCCTGGGCGAGGCGGAAGACGGTATCATTGCCGGGTCCGGCAAGTTTACCCTGGATCTCGGCGGCAAGACCATCAGCGGCACGATCACCAACCAGCTGCTCACCGTGAAGGGCACGGCGGATATCACCGTCAAAAACGGCGCACTGACCAATACGTTCAGCGATAACTCTGGGAAAGTCGAGCTTGACACCGCCAACGCCCTGAAAATTGACGGCGGTGCAGTGACGCTGGAGAAGGTGAAGCTGACCGGCGGACGGGGCGACCAGGGGGGCCATACCCATGCGGTCCTCCTGCTGGACGGCAGCCTTACGGTGCTCAGCGGTACCTTCAACGGCGAGCTCTCCGTGGAGCGTAAGACCTCGGCGGCACAGCCTGTCCTGAAGATCACGGAGGCCGCGCTGAATGACGGAATTTCCTACTCCTACATCTACGAGGGCGACCCGAATGCTCCTGATGATCAGGTACGTGATTATGCGGCGGTGAAGGCTATTTTCGCCGACGGCAGCATGCTGTTTGAAGAAGACGGCCGGTATATTGACGTCACGGATGAAGACCTCTGGTCGGGAAGGGGAACCGACGGGGTGCTCACCGTGGGCTTCAGCTATGGCGAAGCCTGCACGGTCAAGCCCCACACCCACGACACCTTTGTGGACGGCAAGTGCGCCCAGTGCGGCTACGCCTGCCCCCATGACAGCGGCAAAAACGACCGGGAGGCCAGCTATTTCCAGAAGGCTGTCTGCTCCCTCTGCCGCTGCGAGTACGGCGACTATGTGCCGGACACCACCGCCCCCACAGGCGAGATCAAGGTCAAGGACCGCACCTGGTGGGAGTCCCTGCTGCACACCATTTCCTTCGGCCTGTTCTTTAAGGAGAAAGTCACCGTCCAGATCACTGCGGACGACGACGGCTACACCCAGCCGGGCTATGACGAGTCTAAGCACGCGGTGAAGATCGAGTACTTCCTCACCATCGAGCCTCTGACTGAGGAGCGCCTGAAGAAATGCGTCTTCAATGAATATGACGAGCCCTTTGAGCTCACCAGCGATAACCAGTATGTCATCTATGCCAAGCTCACCGACTACGCCGGCAATGTGACCTATGCCAGCAGCGAGGGCTTCGAGCTGGACACCACCCTCCCGGTGATCGAGAACATGACCGACGGCGGGCACTATGATTTCTGCAATCAGACATACCTGAAGATCAGTGACAAGAACATCGACAAGGTCACCGTGGACGGCTGGGAGGAGACCCTGGACAGCGACGGCCAGCTCAGGCTCCGGGCCACCGGCGAGGAGCAGACCGTGGTCGTGACCGACAAGGCGGGCAACACCCTGACGGTGTATGTCACCGTCCATACACAGCACGAGATCGACGAGACGACCCGTGCCTGCCGGTATTGCGGCGTTGCCGCAGCGATACAGGTGACGGCCGACGGCTTTACCGGCTACTACGCCACCTTGGCCAACGCCCTCAGCGCCGCCCTTTATAGCGAATCGGGTGGGGGACGTGAGAACGTGGTTCTGACCATGCTGCGTGATCTGCCGTACTCCGAAAATGGGAGCGATGAAAGAGTGCCTATCAGCTCCACCTCCTTCACCATTGATCTGAACGGGTTCACCCTGAGCGGCGGAGATCTAATGATCAGCGCTGGCTATACCGGCACAGTGACCATCATGACCTCCAAGCCCGGCGGTGTGTTTCTGCGGCAGCCCGTTCTCCAGGGTTCGGAAGCTACGCTGATCATGGGCGAAGGCCTCGGCGGTTCTGACCAGGTAAGCTCTATCATGCAGTGCAGCGGCACGCTGAAGGTCTATCACGGAGAGTATAGCCACCTGCAGGTCACGTCCTCCGACGAGAAGACAACGGAGCTTTACGGCGGAAGCTTTTGGGAAGTGATGGTACAGAAGGAAGGCATGACCTGCGCAGATCTGCTGGCGCCGGAGCACCGCTATGAGGGCATCAGCTATGCAGATGCCAAGGCAGCGACAAAACTTACAAATGTCACAGTGGTTCCCTGCGCCCACGCCACCCTGGACGAAAACGGCTACTGCGCAGACTGCGGATTCCGGCTGATCCTGGCCGTGGAAGTGGGCGGAGTTTCCAGGAATTTCCAGACCTTTGAAAGCGCCATCCGCTATGCCGAGGCAAACACCGGCAGCACCATGAAGCTTTTGCGCCCTCTCCAGCTTGACACCGCGGACGTGGGTAGCCTGCTCGAAACCGCCTACGGCTATGTCGAGCTTACGAAGGGCACCTACACCCTGGATCTTGCGGGCAAAACGCTGGCCATAGGGTTCTTGGGTGCTGGCAGCATCTCTTATGTCAAGATATGCAATGGCTGTGATCTGACCATTGTCGATAGCGTCGGCGGCGCTAAGGTTACGTCCGGGAACGGTGCTATGCTGGATGTCCGCAGCGACGGCCATCTGACCATAGAGAGCGGCGACTACAGCGCGTTTGGCGGAGTTATGGCCGAGGGACCTGACAGCCTGACGCTCAAGGGCGGCCAGTTCAAACAGGTCATCAGCAGAGAAGGCAAGAACGAGGGCTCTCCGCTGAGATATCTGGCCGACGGCTATGCGTTTAAGCTGACCGACAGCGGCGCGTATGCCGGGGAAAAGGATGTAGAGAGCCAAGTTATTCCCGGCTGGGGCACACGTTATTGGATCGAGAAGGTCTCCGTGGTGCCTGCCCCGGTGGTGATCCCCACCGGCGGCCAGCCGCAGGACATTACCTTCTACCTGACCTCGCCCAACAGCGTGAAACACACAGGCATTGTGGCCTCCTATGTGGGGGAGGATACCGATAAAAAGGTGACGATCACCCTGGAAAAGGCCGACGGAACGGTGATCGACTCCAACGAGTGCGACGCGGTCAAGACCATCTCCATGGGATTCGGCCTGGAGAAATTTACCGCCGCCGATTCCGGCGAATACCGCATCAAGGTGGCCTTTGACGGCTATACGCTCTACTCCAACACCTTCACCGTCACCGTTTCGGTGTGCGATCACCCGGGTTATGACGAGACCACGAACCGGTGCGCCCGGTGCTTCTGCGACCTGGCGGCGGTCATCACCAAGGACGGCCAGACCAAAGGCTATGTGACCTTTGCGGAGGCCCTGGCGGCGGCCCAGACCGATGCCAACAGCGGCTGCACCCTGAAGCTGCTTGATAGTGTCAGCGGCACAGTGGCTGTGAAATCCGGCAAGTTTACTCTGGACGCGGCGAACTTTACCATTGGCGGAAAGCTCAACATCGCCAAGGGCGCGGATCTTACCGTCAGCGGCGGTACGGTCACCGGAAACGTCGTTTGCGCCAAGGACGGCAAGCTGGCGGCGGAGAGGACCGCCTTCGCCGGGGACATCAACTGCGTGGGCGGGGGCATCTTCAGCGGCTGCAAGCTGGGCGGCACCGTTTCTGGCAAGAGCAGCCTGACGCTTACCACCTGCGAGATCACCGGTGCCCTGTCCATCAGCGGATTTACCAAGGCGGAGGGCGGCACCGTCAGCGGTGAGGTCACCGTCAATAATGGCGGCAGCCTGAGGTCCTACAGCGGCACCTATAAAAACAGCATTCTGCTCAAGTCCGGCGGAACGCTGGATATTGCGGGCGGCACCTATAACGGTAGGATCACCACCGAGTCCGGCAGCACCCTGACCGTGTCGAAGGGCACCTGCGCCGATTTGTACATCGAGAAGGATGTGACGGCTCACATTTACGGCGGCCAATTCACCAACATCACCGTCCAGGGCAAGTCCCTCAACGACTGCCTGGCAGCGGGCCTGGCGTATGAGGAAATTGCCACCGGCACCATCATCGACGGCCGCGTCGGTATCGCCGGTAATGTCAAGGTCGTCCGCCATACCCATACCTGCGTCTGGAAGTCCGACACCCACGAGAAGCTCTGTGGCTGTGGCTATGTGGAGGCCAAGGACACCGAGGCCCCGGTCATCACCGGCATCAAACCGGATGATAATAACTATGGCACGCTGAAATTTACCGTCACCGATGCCAACGACTTCACTGTGTGGATGGACGGTCAAGAGATCACGCTTGTAAACGGGAAATATACCATGGAGCCGGACAACGAGACGCATTTGATCACAGCGACCGACGTTGCGGGCAACACGGTCAGCTTCCACTTCGGGCTCTTTAAGACCTATCATGTCACCCTGCCCACCGGCGCAGGCTATATAATCCATTCGCGTGAGTCCACTGTCAGACACGGTGACAGCTATGACCTTATTGTGGAGTTCAACAATGGCTATTCCAGGACCGAGGATTTTAAGGTGCTCGTGAACGGTAATAAACTCGACGAACTGAGCTCTGATAGGGACAGCGCTTCCTTCGTTGTCCGCGATGTCAGCGAAGACCTTGTCATCACCGTAGAGGGCGTGGCGGACATCACCCCGCCCGATGTGAAGGTCACGATTCACGGCAATACCTTCAAGGACTTCCTGAACCGGATTACCTTCGGCCTGTTCTTCAAGGAGAACCAGACGGTGGAGGTAAGGGCTGTCGATGACGGCAGCGGCATCCAGAAGGTGGAGTATCTCCTGTCCGAAACGGCCTTTACCGCGCAGGACGCCATCACAGGCAACTGGACGGAGCTGACGCTGAGTGAAAACCGTGAGGCTTTCTTCAGCATCACGGCCAGCCAAAAGGTGTTTGTCTACGTCCGCGTGACGGATAAGAGCGGCAACATCTCCGTTGTCAACTCCGACGGTGTGGTGGTTTACACCGATGCCGAGGCGATCACCCAGGCGGTGGACTTCACCAGGATAGACAAGACGGATGTATCCTTCCAGGTGAAGCTGAACGGCAATACCGTGTCGGCGCTGTATAACGGCGAGACCCTCATCGATAGCGCACTGTACACGGTGTCCGGGGACGGGACCATCACCCTGAAAAACAGCTTCCTGTCTACCTTGGCCGCCGGGGAATATAACATCCGCGTGGCCTATGCCCCCCTGGGCCAGGAGTTCAAGGAGGGCGATGCGCCTGCCATGACCTCCGTGAAGCTGACGGTGTCGAAGCAGGTACCGGTGATTAACCTGGAGCCGTACACCAGCAAGATCTATGACGGAAAGCCCATAGACGTCAGCAAAATCGACTTGTATACATGGACCGATGGCGCCCGGAAGTGGGAGTTCAAGCCCATGGACGCCGACGAATCGGCCTATACCACCACCGCCCCGAAGAACGCGGGAAAATACAACGTCCGCCTTACCCTCACCGAGACGGAGAACTGCCAGTCCCGCTCGGTAGAGGTGGTCTATGAGATCCTCACCAAGGGGGTCACCATTACCGGCACCGCCGTGGAGCCTACCAAGGTCTACGACGGCACGACTGCCGCGAAGATCACCAATTCCGGTACTCTGTCCGCCAACTATGACGGCGAGAAACTGACCATCGTGACCGGCGCCGCCGCCTACGCGGACAAGAATGTGGGCACGGCTAAGGCTGTCACCTTCACCGGCTTTACCTTGGGTGGCAGCGCCGCCGGGAACTATGCGCTGA
>URSX01000003.1 GCA_900550615.1 uncultured Eubacteriales bacterium | reverse complement strand
CTTCCGATCTCCTGCCGGCCCGGGATTTTATAGCTTTATGAGATTTTCGCATCTGGCATTTCACGCGTTTTTTGCCCCTGAATGCGGCAGGTGTTCGCTCTGATCAGAACTTCAGGTTGACCCGTACGTCGTCCAGAGCAGGTGCCTTGGCGATCAGACCCTGCTGGAGCATCCAGTCGATATTCTCCTGCCAGCACGCGTCGGACTGGGACAGGAAGGCGGCGCTGTCGGTCTCCATCATGGGCAGCAGCACGCCCATGCTCTTGCGCTCCACCGTCTCAGACAGGGGGAAGTTCTCCTCGTTCTGGTTGGCCAGCAGGGTCTTCAGCGCCCCTTCCGGGTCGGCCTTCATGTCGGCAAAGCCCTTGGCGGATGCCCGCAGGAAGGCGCTGAGGGTCTCGCTGTCGTTGGCAATGGCATCGTCATTGGCCAGGAACACACCCTCATAATAGGTGGGCACGCCGTAGGAGTCCAGGGCGAACCAGTTCACCTCAAAGCCCTCCTCCTCCATCTGGGGCACTTCGTGGTTCACCAGACAGCCGATGGTGGCATCCACATTGCCAGTGGTCATGGAACTCATCAGGTCAAAGCCCACGTCCACCATGGTCACGTCGCTGTAATCCGCGCCCACATACTGCATGATGCTGCGGATCAGCGCCTCTGAAAGCTCCGTGCCGGCATAGCCGATGGTCTTGCCCACCAGGTCCTTGGCGCTGGTGATGTTCTTATCCTTCAGGGACAGCACGATGTTCAGCGGCCCCTGCACCACAGCGCCGATGGATTTCACCGGCACATTCTGCTTCGCCCGGGCCTGGATGACATCCTGCTGGTAGTACAGGCCGATATCTGCCTGTCCGGCGGCCACCAGGGAGATGGCGTCATTGGCGTTGGAGGGGAAACGGATGTTGACCTTCAGCCCCTCGTCGGCATAGTAGCCCTTCTCTATAGCCACATACAAAAAGGAGTGCAAAGCATTGGGATACCAGTCCAGCACTACGTCCAGCTCCTTCAGGTTTTTAGAGCTGCCGCTGTCATTTTTCTTAGCGCCGCAGCCGCAGAGCAGCAGCATGGCGCAGGCCAGCAGTGCACAAAAAAAACGCTTGCAATATTTCATTTTTATAACCTCTCTTATCATTCAGTTGTTCAGGATTCGCCCCGCCAGCGAACCAGCTTTTTCTCCAGCAGCGACACCAGCGCTACCGCCAGCATAGCCACCACCGACAGCAGTACGATGGGCGCAAAAACCCCCGCGCCGTCCAGCTGGGTCATCATGCGGCGGGAGAAATAGCCAAGGCCGCTCTGGGCCCCCAGCCACTCGCCGATGGCCGCGCCGATGATGCTCATGGGGATGGCCATTTTGATCGCGGAGAAGAAGTAGGGCAGCGTGCAGGGCACCTTGATCTTGAAGAAAATGTCCCGCTTGGTCGCGCCGTAGGTCAGCAGCAGCTCCGTCATCTCCACCCTGGCGGACTGCAGCCCGTCGTATACCGTGATGGTAATGGGGAAAAAGGTGATGAGCACCGTCACCAGCACCTTGCTCCAGATGCCGTAGCCGAACCACAGCACAAACAGCGGCGCAATGGCCGTGGTGGGGATTGTCTGGGAGGCCACCACCACCGGATAGATCGCCTTACGGAAAACCGTGCTGGCGTCCATCAGGATGGCAAGACCCAGGCCCAGCACCAGGGAAATGGCAAGGCCCACAAAGGTCACCAGCATGGTGGCCGGCAGATGCACGGTAAACAGCACCGCCCGCAGCGCCCAAAGCTTTTGCAGGATCTGGATAGGTGTGGGCAGGATGTAGGCCGCGTTCACCTCCATTGCCCCCAGCTGCCACAGTATCAGCAGCGCAAACAGGAAAATCAGGGCCGGCAGATTGCCCCTGCAGGCTTTTTTCATACCGTCACCTGCTTTCTCAGTATGTCCACCAGCTGTTCCCGCAGGGCCACGATCTCCGGCCGGGTCAGATCCTGCCGTGTGCGCGGATAGTCCATGGGGACCGGGATCTCCCGCAGGGTGTGGATGGGTGTTTTGTCCACCACCAATACGCTGGAGGACAGGAATACCGCCTCCTCCACGTCGTGGGTGATAAACAGGATGGTCTTCTTGTGGCGCTGCCACTGATCCAGCAGCCACTCCTGCATGGAGATGCGCGTCAGAAAATCCAGAGCCGAAAACGGCTCGTCCAGCAGCAGCAGGTCGCTGCCGGCCAGCATGGTCCGGGCAAAGGCCGCCCGCTGCCGCATTCCGCCGGAAAGCTCGTCCGGCCGCTTGTCCCGGCAGCCGGCCAGCCCCACATCCGCCAGGGCCGCATCGATCAGCTCCAGCCGCTCCGCCTTTGTGCCCCGCCGCTGGATCTCCAGCGGCAGCGCCAGGTTTTCCCCGATGGTCCGCCAGGGAAACAGCATGTCCTTCTGGGGCATATAGCCGCAGTAGTGCTTTTGCCCGGAAACGGGCTTGCCAAGGACGGATATGGTGCCGGATTTCGGCTGCAGCAGGCCGTTGGTCATGCGGAAAATAGTGCTCTTTCCGCAGCCGCTGATACCGATAATGCAGTGAAAGGACCCCGGCTCCACGGAAAAGGAGAGCCGGTCAATGATGTCAAAATCCTCACCGGGATACTGAAAGGACACCTGGTCAAAGCATAGAATACTCATGCGCGTATTTCCCAAGCCATATCCCAGAAGCCCAGCTCATAGCGGCTGCAGTTGACGAAAATATCCGTCAGGTAAGCCAGCTGCTCCTCCGTGGCACCGGCTGCCAGGGAGTCCATCAGCTCTATCAGCGCCCGGTTGGTGGCGGCGTATTCTTCGGAGGCATAGCCCCGGATCCATTCGCCGTAGAAGGGATGCTCCGCCGCACCGGGGATCTGGGCCAGGGCCTGTCCGATCTCGGCATAGCTCCAGGAGCAGGCCAGGATGGATGCCACGATCTCCGCGGGCCCTCCTGCCTCTGCCACGGCCAGCATGTAGTGTGTATAAGAGAGGTTGTCGAGGGCAGGCTGCACGTTAAATACCTGCTCCTCAGAAATGCCAAGGCGTGCCATATAGGCCCGGTGGATTTTCATCTCACCGCCTAAAATGGCATCCACATTGGCGGAAAATGTCCGCATCAGCTCCGGGCTGTGAGCCTTGACCACCCCCAGGGCAAAGACCCGGGCATAGTCAAAAAGATAGAGATAATCCTGCAGCATAAAGTGCTGGAATTTCTCCACCGGCAGCGTTCCGTCGCCGATACCGGTCACAAAGGGATGCTTCAGGCATGCCTCCCAAATGGGGGCAGCTGCTTCACGAAGGCGGCAAGACACAGAATTCGTCATTTTACTCCGCCTCCTTCATGTATTCGCTTTTCAGATCGAAAAGATGGTTCATAGGTCCGCGTCCGCGGCCCAGATCCAACATGGCCCCCAGGGCGCCGGAAATATAGTCCTTTGCCCGGCGCACCGCTTCCTCCAGGTCCATGCCCTTGGCCAGATTGGACGCAATGGCGCTGGACAGGGTGCAGCCGGTGCCGTGGGTGTTGGGATTGTTGATGCGGCGGCCCTTGAACCAGTGCCCGGTGCCGTCCTTCCAGAGAAGGTCGTTGGCGTCGTTCAGGTCGTGTCCTCCTTTGCAGAGCACAGCGCAGTGATACCGCCGGCTGATAAGCTCGGCCGCGCGCTCCATATCCTCCGGGCTGTTGATGGGCATTTCCGCCAGGATCTCCGCCTCGGGAATATTGGGCGTGGCCACCTCTGCCAGAGGCAGCAGCTCCGTTTTCAGGGCCTGTACCGCGTTCTCCTGCAGCAGGCGGGAGCCGGAGGTGGCCACCATCACGGGGTCAACCACGATGTGCCGGGCCCCATACTGGCGCAGCTTCTGCGCAATAACGGAGATCAGCTCCGAGGAGGACACCATACCGATCTTTACCGCATCGGGGAAAATATCGGTAAACACGGCGTCCAGCTGCGCGGATAGAAACGCGGGTGTGGAATCCAAAATGTCTGTGACGCCGGTAGTATTTTGGGCAGTCAGGGCCGTGATAGCGCTCATGGCGTATACTCCGTGAGCGGACATGGTCTTGATATCTGCCTGGATACCGGCGCCTCCGCTGGAATCGCTTCCGGCGATGGATAATGCTGTTTTCATTGCTTTGCTCCTTTCTTCTTTCAGCATTATTTTTCTATAGCGGCAGAAAGTGGTGCCCCCGATCTGCCGCTTGAAGGCCCCGGCACAGAGGCCGAGACAAACTTCCGTATAGGGTTTTACAGAATATGCAGCTGCTCTGCCCGGGCGCGCAGGTCCAGGGCGGCCTGCCTGGGGTCGGCCGCCTTCATGATAGCGGAAACCACGCAGATACCGGCAATACCGGTTCCCTGCAGCACGTCGATATTGTCCTTGTTCAGTCCGCCGATGGCGTTGACCGCAATAGGAACCGCCTTGCAAATATCCCGCAGCGTGTCCGTGGAGGTAAGAACGGTTTTCACCTTAGTGGTCGTGGGATAAATCGCCCCTACGCCCAGATAATCCGCCCCTTGCTCATAGGCTTCCAGCGCCTGAGGCACGGTCTTCGCCGTAGCGCCGACGATTTTATCCGGCCCCAGGATTCTCCTGGCAATGGCGATAGGCAGATCACTTTGCCCCAGATGCACGCCCTCGGCGTCGATGGCCATGGCCACATCCAGCCGGTCGTCAATAAGCAGCGGCACACCGTATGGCAGTGCAAGCGCATGCACCTTTTCCGCCAAAGACATATACTCCCGGGTGGTTCTGTTCTTTTCCCGGATCTGCAGCAGGGTCACGCCCCCCTGCAGGGCTGCCTGGGTTCTGCGCAGGAATTCCTCCTCGCTGAACCCTGTACTGTCGGTGATAAAATACAGGCTGGTATCAAGCTTCTTCATTTCTGATCTCCTCCCGATCCATATATCGTTCTATCTCCGCCTTTCCCACCGTGGAGAGCTTATCCATCAGATTCACCTGAAAGCTGCCGCTGCCGCGGTCCGTTTCCGCCAGCTGCCCGCAGATGCCCAGCACCACGCAGGCGGTGACGGCGGCGTCCATATCCGGCTGCACCGAGAGATAGGCCGCTGTCAGCGCCCCCAGCATGCAGCCCGTTCCGGTGATCCCGGAGAGCTGTGGGTTGCCGTTTTTCACGTGGACAAGGCGTTTGCCGTCGGTGATAATGTCCACCCTCCCACTGGCAAGGATCACTGTGTGGTACGCCCTTGCCAGCTCCATGGCCGTGCGATCCAGGGTCTGTACGTCCAGCGCCGCGTCCGCGTCCACCCCGGAGGAGCGGTAGTTCTCCCGGTACAGGGCATGGATTTCGGAGTAATTGCCCTTAATGACGGCAGGTGTCGCCTCTTGCAGCAGCTTGCGGATATACCCCCGGCGCAGCCTTGAGCAGGCAACGCCCACCGCATCCAGAAGAACGGGGATATGCCTGTTCTGGGCCGTCCGGGCGGACAGGCGCATAGATTCCATACGCGCATCCGTTATGTTTCCCAGATTCAGCATCAGGGCCCGGGCGGTGGCGGTGATCTCCTCCACCTCGGCCGGATGCTCCGCCATAATAGGGCGGGCGCCCACGGCAAGGACGGCGTTGGCGCACTGGTTGATGGAGATGGGGTTCGTAATGCAATGGATCAGGGGGCTGTATTCCCTGACTCTTTGGCAAATATCAGCAATGGGCTGCATCCTTTGTTTTCACCTTCTTGATGACATAGTAAATGATTGCTGCGGCAACGCAAACGCCCGGCGCTGCATAGGCCAGAATGTTCCAGATAGAGCCGGTGAGCTTGAAGATGTTCGAGGCGATCTTGATGACCACGAACAGGATCGCGCCGAAGGCGGCGATGGTCAGCGAGTCGGAGAGCACCGTGCTCGTGTCAGTGTAGCTTGTGGAGTTCAGCTTCAGCTGGAGCTTGGTGAGCATCCCGTTGGATGCGATCTTACGCAGAAATACATAGGCGATGCTGCCGCCGATGAGGGTGCCGCAGATAAAGGAGGGCACGTAGAACATCCAGCTCAGCCCGTCTCTGCCCCACAGGTAGGTCATCACCGGGTAGGATACAATGGCGCCGATGATGCCGGTGCCGATGACTTCGCCCACAACGGCGCAGATGATCTTACCCTTGGACATACGGTAAAACACGCCGGACAGGAATGCCCCGAACACGGCGCCCGTCAGGGCCAGGGGTGGGATCCCCATGGTCGCCATGCGGATAATGCCGATAAGGGTGGCGCAGAGCAGGGAATACCACGGCCCCATAAACACGGAGCAGACGATATTGATGAAATGCGCCATGGGGCACATTCCCTCCACCCGGAGGATGGGCGAGATGACAACACCCAGAGCAACGAGCATGGACAGTACGGTCAGCTTCAGAATACCATTTGAGTTTTTCACTTGTAGTGCCTCTTTTCATATTTTTATACGAAGCGATCGCTTCGTTCGGTCGAGAATCCATTTTCTCCTCTCACCCCGAAACACGGGTTCCCTTCGCAAAAATACAAGATACAAGGCGCTCCCCTTCTATCCGCCCGAAACCACTCGGGATAGGTCTCGTCACATCCTTTCTCAAAATATAAAACGGAAGCTGCCCGGTTTGGGTAACTTCCGCGAAAGAATATACAGGTATCCCTACGTTGGCATTATCCAAATCAGGTTATCGGTCGAAGGTTTTGCCTTCCTCTCAGCCTGTAACACAAGCTCCCGTCTAAAATGTGGTGTTATTATACACCTGCCGTCAGCCGATTGCAAGTGCTATTCGGCAAAATATTTGCATAACATTGCTGTTAAGACTGTCCTGCATCGTGGTGCGAGCTTTTTTGCCCCGATCATTGACGAGGGACGGAAATCATAGTACAATACAGAAAGATCAACGTAGGGGGAGAAAAATGACACTGAATGAAATGAAGATCGGCAGCACAGCCGTGATACGCCAGGTGGGCGGGGAGGGACCCCTGCGGTGCCGCCTCTTGGATATGGGACTTATACCGGGTACCAAGGTCACATTGCAGAAAGTGGCTCCTATGGGCGACCCCATTGAGATCCACGTGCGGGGCTATGAGCTGACGCTGCGTGTGGAGGACGGGAAAAAAATCGAGGTGGAGGAGGTCAGGGTATGATCTTCGCGTTGGCAGGCAACCAGAATTGCGGTAAAACCACTCTCTTTAATGCGCTCACCGGCTCCAACCAGCATGTGGGCAATTTCCCCGGCGTGACGGTGGATCAGAAGATCGGTGAGATCAAAGACGGCAAGAGCGGCTCGGTGGTAGATCTGCCGGGTATCTACTCCCTGCGCCCCTACACCCAGGAGGAGATCGTGACCCGGGACTTTATTCTCAAGGGAAAGCCCGACGGGATCATCAATATCGTGGATGCTACCAATATTGAGCGAAATCTCTATCTGACACTGCAGCTGCTGGAGCTGCGGGTGCCCATGGTGCTGGCCCTGAATATGATGGACGAGGTGCGCGCCAACGGCGGGACCATTGATGTGCAGGAACTGAGCCGCTGTCTGGGCATCCCGGTGGTGCCCATCAGCGCGGTGAAGGGGGAGGGCGTATCGGAGCTGCTGGACCAGGCGGTGCATACCGCCCGCACCAAAACCTTGCCCAAGGTCTATGACTTCTGCTCGGAGGAATCCGCAGTGCACCGCTGCATCCACGCGGTGGTGCATATGATCCAAGACCACGCCGACAAGGCGGACATCCCGGCGAGATTTGCTACTGCGAAGCTCATTGAGGGCGATGAAAACATCCTGCAGCAGCTGCAGCTGGATCAAAACGAAAAGGAGCTGTTGGAGCACTGCATCGTGCAGATGGAGAGCGAGAGCGGCCTGGATCGCAATGCCGCTTTGGCGGATATGCGCTATAGCTTTATTGAGAGCGTGGTGGAGATCTGCGTGGTAAAATGCCACGAGAGCAGGGAGCACCGCCGCTCTGTACAGATGGATAAGATCCTCACAGGCAAGTATACGGCCCTGCCGGTGTTTTTCGGCGTGATGTTCCTGATTTTCTACCTGACCTTCAACCTGATCGGGCAAAATCTGTCGGACTTTTTGAGCCTGGGCATTGACAAGCTGACTCTGGTGGTGGATAAGGGCCTCACGGCCTATGGCATCAACCCGGTGGTACATAGCCTCATTATAGACGGCGTTTTTGCGGGCGTAGGCAGCGTCCTTTCGTTCCTGCCCATCATTGTCACCCTGTTTTTCTTCCTGTCCATTCTGGAGGATACCGGCTACATGGCCCGGGTGGCTTTTGTGATGGACAGGCTCCTGCGGAAGATCGGCCTGTCCGGCCGCAGCTTTGTGCCTATGCTCATCGGTTTCGGCTGCACGGTGCCGGCTATTATGGCCACCCGCACCGTTTCCTCGGATCGGGACCGGAAGATGACCATTCTGCTGACGCCGTACATGAGCTGCTCGGCAAAAATTCCCATATATGCGGTGTTTTCTGCGGCGTTTTTCCCGGATCACGCGGCGCTGGTGATGATCGGACTGTACGTAACGGGCATCCTGCTGGGTATCCTGCTGGCGCTGGTGCTGAAGGGTACGGCGTTTCGGGGCCAGCCGGTGCCCTTTGTGATGGAGCTGCCCAACTACCGTATGCCCTCGGCCAAAAGTGTGGGCCTGCTGCTGTGGGAAAAGGCCCGGGACTTCCTGGAGCGGGCCTTCACGGTCATTTTCCTGGCCACCATCATCATTTGGTTCCTGCAGACCTTTGATGCCAAGCTCAATGTGGTCACGGACAGTGCGGATAGTCTCCTGGCGCTGGTGGGCCAGTTTATTTCCGTTATTTTTAAGCCCTTGGGCTTTAATGATTGGCGGGTGGCCACGGCGCTGATCTCGGGCTTTACGGCCAAGGAGGCGGTGGTGTCTACCCTAGCGGTGCTGCTGGGCACCAGCACGGCGAACCTGGGGGCGGCGCTGGGCGCGCTGTTCACGCCCCTGTCGGCACTTTCTTTCCTGGTGTTTACGCTTCTTTATACGCCGTGCATCGCGGCTGTGACCACCATTCGCCGGGAGCTTGGCTCCTTCTGGAAGATGCTGGGCGTAGTGGCGCTGCAATGTTCGGTGGCCTGGCTGGTTGGTATGTTGGTATATCAGATAGGAGGATTGCTATGAACACATGGGATTGGATCGCTTTGGCTGCGATTTTGGCGGGTGCCGGCATAGCTCTGGTGCACTTGCTGAAAAGCAAAAAGGGTGGCTGCGGCGGAGACTGCCAGTCCTGTAGTGGCAGCTGCCATTCGTGCAGCGGCTGCCACGAGAAGAAATGAACCCATCGGGCGGATGTCAAATTTTGGTGTCCGCCCGATTTTTGCAGGGACTGGCACATTTTTCCTTTGGCATACATAAACTGCCTAAAGGGGTGGATGCTATGCTGAATCGATTTACACAGCTGCGGCGCAAGGAGGTCATCAACCTCTGCGACGGCTGCCGTCTGGGCTGCGTGGGGGATGTGGAGGTGAAGCTGCCGGAGGGGGAGGTGCGGGCGCTGATCGTATTCGGCCCCTGCCGCTTTTTCGGCCTGTTCGGCAGGGGAGAGGACTACTACATACCCTGGGAGTGCATACAGAAATTCGGGGACGACATCATTCTCATTGATAAGCCCTTCCAGCGCCGGGACGGCCCTCCGAACCGCAAGCGCCGCCGCTGGGAATGAATCCGAAAAAACAGCAGAAAATATAGAAAAACCACTTGCAATCTGCGACTTGATGTGGTATTATATTTCAGCATTCCGCACAGGTTTGGACTCCCGGTCGGTGCCATATCGGTTGGCCGGGGGGAGGAAAAGCCTGGAGGGTAAAACTAAATTTCAAAGGAGAACGAATCAAAATGGCAAATCAGAATGTTGTTTCCATGAAGGCTCTGCTGGAGGCCGGCGTACACTTCGGTCACCAGACCCGCCGCTGGAACCCCAAGATGGCTCCCTACATTTACACCGAGCGCAACGGGATCTACATCATCGACCTGCAGAAGACCGTGAAGAAGCTGGAGGAGGCTTACAACTTCGTGCGTGAGCTCAGCGAGTCCGGCCAGAGCCTGCTGTTTGTGGGCACCAAGAAGCAGGCCCAGGAGGCCATCAAGGACGAGGCCCTGCGCTGCAATATGTACTATGTGAACGCCCGCTGGCTGGGCGGCATGATGACCAACTTCAAGACCATGCGCACCCGTGTGGACCGCCTGAACCAGCTGAAGACCATGCAGGCCGACGGCACCTTTGATATGCTGCCCAAGAAGGAAGTTATCAAGCATCTGGGCGAGATCGAGAAGCTGGAGAAGTACCTGGGCGGCGTGAAGGACATGAAGAAGCTGCCCGGCGCCCTGTTTATCGTGGACACCCGCAAGGAGCGCAACGCCATCGCCGAAGCACACCGTCTGGGCATTCCCGTTGTGGCTATTGCCGATACCAACTGCGATCCCGACGAGATCGATTATCCCATCCCCGGCAACGATGACGCCATCCGCGCCATCAAGCTGATCTCCTCCGTTATGGCCAATGCCATGATCGAGGGCCGTCAGGGCGAGCAGACCGAGGAGGCCGCCGCTCCCGCCGAGGAAGCCGCCGAATAAGCAAATTCCTTTTACCGCTGAACCAACGGGGCAGGGCGTGTCCCTGCCCCTTATTTTATGAATCATTGAACTGGAGGATATAAAAATGGCTTTTACTGCTGCTGATGTTAAGAATCTGCGCGAAATGACCGGCGTGGGTATGATGGATTGCAAGAAGGCACTGGTGGAGACCGACGGCGATATGGACAAGGCCGTGGAGTACCTGCGCGAGAAGGGCCTGGCCAAGGCTGCCAAGAAGGCCGGCCGCATCGCTGCCGAGGGCATGAGCTATGTGTGCGTGGAGAACGGCGCCGCCGCCCTGGTGGAGGTGAACTGCGAGACCGACTTCTGCGCCAAGAGCGATTCCTTCGTGGCTTTTGTCAAGGACATTGCCAAGACCGTTGTGGAGTGCAACCCTGCCGATGTGGACGCACTGATGAACTGCAAGTATGCCGGCAGCGACCTGACCGTGGCCGAGACCATGCCCGAGAAGGTCATGTCTATCGGTGAGAACCTGCAGATCCGCCGCTTTGTCCGTGTGGATACCAACACCTCCGTGGGTTATGTCCATGCCGGCGGCAAGATCGGCGTACTGGTAAACCTGGCGGTGGAGGGCGGCATTGATGCCACCGAGATCGGCAAGAATGTTGCCATGCAGATCGCGGCCCTGAATCCCCGCTTCTGGGATAAGTCCCAGGTGAGCCAGGACGTGCTGGACGAGGAGAAGAAGGTGGCCCTGGCTCTCATGGACCAGGATCCCAAGATGGCCTCCAAGCCCGCCCAGGTCAAGGAGAAGATCGTCATGGGCAAGATGAACAAGTTCTATCAGGAGAACTGCCTGCTGCAGCAGGAGTTCGTCCGGGGTGACCTGTTCAGCGGCTCCGTGGAGGGCTACATCGCCGATGCTGCCAAGAAGCTGGGCGGCTCCGTGAAGTTCGTGGATGCCGTGCGTTTCGCCACCGGCGAGGGCATCGAGAAGAAGCAGGAGGACTTCGCCGCTGAGGTCGCTGCCCAGATGAACATGGGCAAGTAATTCCACTAAAAGCATAGAAAAGGACGGTTCCGAAAGGAACCGTCCTTTTTAAGACTGGAGAAAATTCCTGCGGAATTTTCTGCCAAAAGGCTTGCAGTCTGCCGACTGCGGGCGGCAAACTCTGCGAGTTTTTTCTGTAAACAAATGAATCCTGTCATTCCGAGGGAGCGAAACGACCGTGAGAGTCCGTATTCTCCCTCGAAATGACAGGTTTTTTGCGCTTTATCACAGCTCCTCCAGCTGCTCCGGGGTGTCGATGTCGATGAGCTGGGAGGAGGGGACCTCCAGGAGCAGCAGATCGTCTTCATGGGCCAGGATCACCGAGCGGCCGCCGCAGTCACCGGTGAGGGCCATCAGCTCCGGAAAGAAACGGGCCGGGAAGATGCATGGGTTGCCCCGGTGTCCGTTGTGCCCCAGTCCCACGATACGCTCCGGGTGCTGCTGGGCAAAGTCTATGAGCTCCGCCACGGTTTCCTTTTGCAGCTTGGGCTGGTCTGCCACCTGGAACATCACGGCGTCGCAGTCCGAAAGTGCCCCCAGGCCGATGCGGATAGACTCGCTCTGCCCCACCTCCGGATGCGGATTTTCCAGGGACGTAAAGCCGTATTTTTTCGTCAGTTTTTCAATTTCCGGATACTGGGTCACCACCACCACCCGGGCCAGCTTTTCCCCGGGAATAGCGGCCAAGGCGCATTCTATCAGGGACACGCCGTCCGGCGCGGCCTGGGTCAGCTTGTTCCCGCCGAAACGGCGGCCCAGTCCCGCCGCCATCAAAACACATCCGATTTGCATGTGCAACACTCCTTTTTCGATAGTATACCCAGCTGTGCCCGTTTTTGTCAATCAATGGTGTCATTATTTGCAAAATAGAATCACGGTGTCCCTTTTCAAAAGGCGTTTTTTATGCTACAATGCATGATGGTAATATGTAAATAATATATCCTTTTATAAAAAATGCATAAGGGAGGCTATACAATGCCAGCAACGAAAATCGGCGACAAGGTCATCCGGGTGGATGCCATCGAAAAAGCCCGGGGCGAGGCAACCTATGTCTGCGACATGACCCTGCCGGATATGCAGTACGCCTACATGGTCCGCTCCACGGTCCCCAGAGGCACCATTGACGCCATCCACCTGCCGGAGTTCCCGGAGGGCTACTATTTCATCTCCGCCAAGGATATTCCCGCCCAGGGGAAGAACGAGCTGTGGATGATCCTGAAGGACTGGCGTTGCTTTGCCGAGGATTATGTGCTGTATGTGGGCGAGACCATCGGCATTGTGGTGGGCCCCGACCGGGCAACCTTGAAGGATTTGCGGGATCAGATCAAGATCGACTATACCGAGCAGACTCCCGCCGTGACCATTGACGATGGCATCAGCTGTGTAGGCGGCCCCATGTTCCCGGAGAAGGGCAGCAATGTCATGTGCGAGCTGTTCTGCCAGAAGGGCAGGCCCATGGAGGAGGTTTTCGCTGAGGCGGACGAAATTTTCGAGGAGACTCTGACCACCCCCTATCAGGAGCATGTCCACCTGGAGACCAACAGCGCCATCGCCGACTATGAGGATGGGAAGTTCGTATTCTATGCCTCCGCCCAGTGCCCGTTTTACATCCGCAAGTCCATCGCCGGCCTGCTGGACATTCCCTATGACGACATCATCATCCGTCAGTGCACCACCGGCGGCGCTTTCGGCGGCAAGGAGCACTTCCCGGATGTGCTCTGTGGCGCGCTGCTTGTTGCGGAAAATATCATTCGCAAGCCCATTAAGATGGTGTTCGACCGGGAGGAGGACACCCAGTTCAGCGTGAAGCGCCACCCCTCTAAGTGCATCTATAAGACCGCCGTGAAAAACGGCGAGATTATCGGCACCGAGGGCCATATCTACTACAACTGCGGCGCCTACCTCTCCTCTTCCTTCGTGGTGCTGCAGCGCGGCGTGTTCCATGCCAACGGCGTGTATACCATTCCCAATACATATCTCAAGGGTGAGGGTATCGGTACCAACACCTTCCCCACCTGCGCCTTCCGCGGGTTCGGAGCGCCTCAGACCCTGTTCTGCTTCGAGACCCATCTGACCCACCTGGCCCACCATTTGGGCGTAGACCCCCTGGCGTTCAAGATGCGGTATCTGGCCAAGAAGGGTGACGAGACCACCACCAACGGCCACATCATCGAGGATGTGAAACTGCCGGAGATGATCGATGTCATCACCAAGGAATCCGACTACTGGAACAAGATCAAGGAATATAAGCCCGGCTGCGGACGGGGCATCGGCGTGGCGCTTTATAACCACGGCGGCGCTTTCACCGGCAACGGCGAGCAGGCCATCATCAAGGCCCACGCCCGGCTGACCAAGACCGGCGATAAGGTGGAGATTTTTGTGGGCTCCACGGAGATGGGTCAGGGTTTCCGCACCACTCTGCGTAAGATCTGCGCCTCCACCCTGGGAATTTCCATGGACAATATCGAGTATAAGAATCCCGATACCTCCAAGGTGGTGGACTCCGGCCCCACCGCCGCTTCCCGGTCTACGATGGTCGTTGGCCGTCTGGTGGAGCGGGCCGCACTGGAGATGAAGGCGCGCTGGGACGAGGGCGATTTCTCCACCGAGGTGGAGTATGAGCATCCCGAGGGCTATCCCTGGGATCAGGCTACCTTCCGGGGCGATGCGTACCTGGGCTACGGCTGGGGCGCGGTTATAGTGGAAGTGGAGGTGGACAAGCTCACTAACGAGGTCAAGACCTTGGGTGTGTGGTCCTCCCATGAGATCGGCAAGGCCATCGACGAGCTCATCGTCCACGGCCAGATCAATGGCGGCATCCTGCAGTCCCTGGGCTACGGCTCCATGGAAAAGCTGGAGAATAAGAAGGGCTATTTCAAGCAGAAGAGCATGTCCGACTATGTGATCCCCACATCTATGGACTTCCCCAAGCAGTTCTACCACATCCAGGAAAATCCCTATCCCTGGGGCCCCTATGGCGCTAAGGGCATGGGCGAGCTGGTGTTCAACGGCGCTTCGGCGGCCTACGTGGACGCGGTGGAGCGGGCTCTGAACTGTAAATTTACTTCCATTCCCATCCCTGTTGAAGACATTGAGGAGGCGCTGAAGAATGTACAATGATGTTCGATTTACCCTGAACGGCCAGCCCATGGTCTACACCGGCAACCCCCTGCGGCGGCTGCTGGATGTGCTGCGGGAGGACTACGGTCTCACCGGCAGCAAGGAGGGCTGCGGCGAGGGCGAATGCGGTGCCTGCTCCATCATCAAAAACGGCAAGCTGGTGACCCCCTGCATCATCCCTGTGGGCTCCATTCAGGGGGCGGAGCTGCTGACCATCGAGGGCATCCGCGACACGGAAAAGGGCAAGTGCATCATCGATGCCTATGCCGAGGGCGGTGCCGTCCAGTGTGGCTTCTGCATTCCAGGCATGGTCATGGCCACTTATGTGCTGCTCAATGAGAATCCCAACCCCACGGAGGATGAAATTCGCCTGGGCATCAGCGGCAACCTCTGCCGCTGCACCGGCTATGACCTGATCGTGGAGTCCATCCACCTGGCCGCCCAGAAAGGAGCTGCATTATGGAAGAAGTAAAATGCTACATGCCCCAGACTCTGGCTGAGGCCCTGCAAATTCGCAAGGACACCGGGGCCCAGCCTCTGGCGGGCGGCTCCGACTTGATGGTGGCCAACAGCCGCGGCGCGGGCATCGTGCCGGGCTTTAAGAAGCCCATCCTCATCATCTCCAACCTACCGGAGCTGAAGGGCATCCGCCAGCTGGCCGACGGCACCGTGGAGATCGGTGCTCTGTCTACCTCCTGGGAAATTCATACCTCCCCCGTGACCCATCCGCTGCTGAAGGATGCTGCCTCCCGCATGGGGGCCATCGCCCTGCGCAACAGCGCCACCATCGGCGGCAACATCGGCAACGCCTCCCCCAAGGGCGATATGCCCCAGCCGCTGATTCTGCTGGACGCGGAGGTGGTGCTCCAGAGCGTGGACGGTGAGCGCCGCATGAAGGTGGATGATTTTATCATCAAGACCAAGGTCACCGCTATCCGTGACGACGAACTCATCACCAAGGTGGTCATCCCGCCCCATAAGTTCACCCACATTTTCTTCCGCAAGATCGGCATGCGCCGCTCCAACGCCATCTCCAAGCTGACCCTTTCCGCCGCTGCCAACATTCAGGACGGCGTGGTGGTGGATTTCCGGGCTTCCTCCGGTGCCGCCGGCCCCAAGGTGGAGCGCAGCCGCGCGGTGGAGAGCCTGCTCATCGGCCACAAGGTTGAGGAACTGCCGGAGCTAAAGGGCACATTCCTGGATGCCTGGTGCAGCGATGTCATCGCGCCCCACGCCATGCCGGAGTACCGCCGCAACGCCACCCGGCGTATGCTGGAGTATTTCATCGATTCCCTGGTGGCCGGTCATCCGGAAGGCCGGGTAGAATAAGCAGGAGGAATGAACATGATCTATCATCCCACAACCCCGCTGGAGGCCGTGACGCTGCGCAAGCAGAATGCTGATACCGCCGTGTATCTGGCCGGCGGCACCGACGACCTGCGACTGAACGGCAGCGCCCAGGGAAAGGATCTCATTGATATCAACGCTCTGGGCCTGGACGACATTTTCGTCCGGGACGGCAAGCTCTATATCGGCGCCCGCTGCACCTTTAACCAGGTCATCGGCAGCGACCTGGTGCCGGAATTTATCAAGGAAGCCGCCCACTTTTGCGCGTCGTTTACCAAGCGCAACAGCGCTACCGTGGGCGGCAACATCGGCCTGCGCCGCCGGGATAGCTACCTGGCCGCGGCCCTGACGGCGGCGGACGCGGTGCTCCAGTCCATCACGCCCCACGGCGAGGAGATGAAGCCCATCGGCGAGTATCTGCAGAGCAAGTGCATGCGTCTCATCGAGTATGTGGTGCTGGACGCGGACCGCACCGGTTGGGTCAAGCGCTTCACCAACACCACATCCAGCCACGCGGCTGTGATTGCGGCGGTGTCCGGGGGTATTTATGCCCTCAGCGTCTCCGGCAGCGACTTAGCCTATGGCACCACGCCGGATCTGGCGGATTCTATGGAGTTCACTGACGACATTTCCGGCAGCGCCGAATATAAGAAGTACCTGGCGAAGATCGTATTTACACTGGGGAGGTAAGGCAAATGGAAGTAAAATGCAGACTCAACGGTGAGAATATTACCCTCCATGGCGAGCCCACGGCCCGCCTCCGGGATGTGCTGTACCATACCGGCTGCTACTCTGTCCGGGACAGCGACGATGCCGAGGGCTTTGCCGGATCCGATACCATTATTTTTAACGGCCAACTGAAGTATTCCAATTTTATCCTGCTCTACCAGGCGGAGGGCGCCGACATTAAAACGGCCGAGTCTCTGCTGGTGAAGGGCGAGCTGAACTATGTGCAGAAGGCCATGGTGGCCGCGGGCATCGTCCAGAGCGCCTATAACGCCCCGGCGGCGGCTTTGATTTTGACCTGGCTGCTGGAAAAGCACCCCAACCCCACGCGCCAGCAAATTAAGGATGTGCTCACCAGTATTTTCATCCGTGATGCGGGCTACGAGCACTATTACCTGGCTGTGAAGCTGGCCTGTGAGCTGCGGGATGAAGGCGAGTTCAAGACCGAGATCGCCCCGTCCTTCCGCCCTCAGCTGGACATCATCGGCAAGCCCGCCGGGAAGATCGACGGCGCGGCCTTGGTCTCCGGTGAGCCGGTGTTCGTGGAGGATAAGGTCCCGGCCAACGCCTGGTGCCTCCATGTGCTGCGCAGTCCCTTTGCCAGCGCCTATATTAAGTCCATCGACACCAGCGAGGCGGAGAAGCTGGACGGCGTGGCCGCCATCATCACGGCGGAAAACTGCCCGGACGTGTACTATATGCAGGCCGGACAGGGCACTCCCGAGCCGTCCCCCCATGACCGCCGTCTGTTTAACCGGAAGGTTCGCCATGTGGGCGACCGTGTGGCGGGCATCGTGGCCCGGACACCGGAAATCGCCGACAAGGCCGCCTCTCTCATTAAGGTAGAGTACGAACCTACGGAGGCCGTGTTCACTGTGGAGGAGGCTATGGCCCCGGGCGCGCCGTTGGTCCACAACGGCCCCGTGCAGTATAACGCCGGAGCGCCCGACGACCTGGAGGAGTATAACAAGCTCCAGGGCGATCCTCGGGAGGGGAAGGTGGTCTATCAGTTCCCCCTGCACGCCGACATTCATAAGAACATCGCCGCGTCCAACAAGGGCGGCATCGGCGACATGGAGAAGGGCTTTGCCGAGGCGGATGCCATCGTGGAGCAGACCTATCAGACCAGCCAAATTCAGCATACCCCCTTGGAGCCCCATGTGTGCTACGCCCATGTGGAGAGCGGCCGCCTGGTCCTCAACTGCGCTACCCAGGTGCCATACCATGTGCGCCGCATCGTCAGCTGGGTCTGCGGCATTCCCGAGAATAAGATCCATGTGATTAAGGAGCGCGTGGGCGGCGGCTACGGCTCCAAGCAGGACATCCTGGTAGAGGAGCTCACCGGCTACGCCGCCTGGATCACCAAGAAGCCCGTGTATTACCGCAACACCCGGGCCGAGGAGTTCTATGCCAACTCCACCCGCCACCCCATGCGCGTCCATGTAAAGATGGGCGGCAAGAAGGACGGCACCATCACCGCCCTGTTTATGGAGGTCTGCGCCAACACCGGCCCCTATGGCAATCACTGCCTGACGGTGCCTATGAACAGCTGCTCCAAGACCATGCCCCTGTTTAAGGTGGACAACATGGCCTATGACCTGAAGGTGTACTACACCAATACGCCCCCTGCCGGGGCCTACCAGGGCTACGGCACGCCCAAGGGCACTTACGGCATCATGATGGCCATGGCGGAGCTGGCCGACAAGCTGGGCATCGACTATCGCACCATGGTGGAGAAAAACCACGTGGAAGAGGGCTATATGCTGGAGATCCTCAAGGGCCTGGGTGAGGGCCGCGAGGGTGCTGTGGTGCCTGTGGGCTCCTGCGGACTGGACGAGGCTATAAAGCAGGGCTGCGACATGATCGATTGGGGCAAGAAGGAAGTGTCCGACGACCCCGATTGGAGAATCGGCAAGGGCTTTGCCATGATCATGCAGGGCTCCGGCCTGCCGGGTCTGGACCACGCCGAGGCCATCGCTAAGCTGGAGACAGACGGCACCGTCATCCTCAACAGCGGTGGTGCCGACTTGGGCACGGGCCTGGATACCATCTCCGCCAAGATCGTGGCGGAGGTGCTGAAGCTTCCTATGGACCGCATCACCGTGGTCTCCGGCGACACGGATTCCTGCGCCTTTGATACCGGCGCTTACGCCTCCTCCGGCACCTTCTTCAGCGGCAATGCGTCCTTGGTTGCTACCCAGAAGCTGAAGGGACTGATTCTGAAGGAAGCCGCCCTGCAAATGGAGGAGAAGGAGGAGGACCTGGATGTCCGGGCCCCCGGCGATGTGTACTCCAAGACCACCGGTGCTACCCTCTCTTACTATGAGCTGGTGCATACCGCCACCAGCGGCGGCGGACGGGGCCAGCCCATTGCCCACGGCAGCTTCGTCACCACGGCCTCCTCCGTGCCCTACGGCGCGCACTTTGCCCAGGTGGCGGTGAATGTGAAGACCGGCGAGATCAAGGTGCAGAAGTTCTATGCCCTTCAGGATGCCGGTACGCCCATTAACCCCGAGATCGCCCTGTGCCAGATGTATGGCGCGGTGATGAAGTCCATCGGCCATTCCCTGTATGAGGATATGAAGCTGGACAAGAACGGCAAGTGCATCAATGACAACCTCACCGACTATGGCGCACCCATGATCGATGAGGCCCCGGACGATTTCAAATCTGTCCTCATCGATGTGGACGATAAGTTCGGCCCCTACGGCGCCAAATCCATTTCCGAGATCGCCTGCAACGGCGCGGCCCCTGCCATCGGCATCGCCATCCACGATGCCTGCGGCGTGTGGATCCGCAGCTGGCCCCTGACCCCGGAGAAGGTTCTGAAGGCCTTGGGTAAAATCTGATTTCATGCAAAAGCGGAGGTCCTGAATGGGTCTCCGCTTTTTGTATATTAAATTGTCATTGCGAACCAGTCCGCAGACTGGTGTGGCAATCCGTTCCTGAAATCCAAAATGCAAAAGGCACCGGCCTGGGAAGCCCAGGCCGGTGCCTTTTTATATGATGTAGTTTGTGGGCAATCAGCGCAGATTCTCGCGGATGGTCTGGCACAGTGCGGTGATACCCTGAATGATCTTCTCCTCAGGCATGCAGGAGTAGTTCAGGCGCAGAGTGTTCTCGTGGCCGCCGTTGGGGAAGAAGGAACCGCCGGGCACGAAAGCGACCTTCTTTTCCAGGCACTTCATCTGCAGCTCCTTGGCGTCCATGTACTCCGGCAGCACCACCCAGGCGAACAGGCCGCCCTCGGGACGGGTGAAGGTGCAGGGCTCGGGCAGCTCCTTGGCCAGGGTCTCCAGCATCACGGCCCGGCGCTTTTTGTAGCACTCGCGGATGGTGTCAACGTGCTTATCCAGGTCGAACATGTCGATCCACTTGGAGGTCTCCATCTGGCCGATGGTGGAAGCCTGGAGGGAAGCGGCCTGCTTCATGAAGTTGTACTTCGCCAGAATCTCATCGTCGGCGCAGACCCAACCCAGACGGTAGCCGGGAGCCAGGATCTTGGAGAAGGTGCCCAGATAGATAACCAGGCCCTTGGTGTCCAGGCTCTTCAGCGCGGGCAGGAACTCGCCCTCAAAGCGCAGCTCACCGTAGGGGTTATCCTCCACCACGGGGATCTCGTACTTGTTCACGATGTCCATGAACTTGTGCCGGCGCTCCAGATCCCAGGTACGGCCGGTGGGGTTCTGGAAATCAGGGATGACATAGATCATCTTCACACGCTCGGTGGTAGCCAGGATATTCTCCAGCTCCTCCATGATCATGCCGCCGTCATCGGTGGGCACTTCCACAAACTTGGGCTCGCAGGCTTTGAAAGCGTTCACAGCGCCCAGATAAGAGGGGCTCTCCAGCAGCACCACATCGCCGGGATTCAGGAACACGCGGGCGGAAAAATCCAGACCCTCCTGAGAGCCGGAGGTGATCAGGATGTGGTCGGCGTCGGTGTGAATATTGTTTTTGGCCAGCATACGCTCAGCGATCTGCTCACGCAGACGGGGGAAACCCTCGGTGGTGGAATACTGCAGGGCAACGCGGCCGTTCTCCTTGAGGACGGCCATGGAGGCCTCCATCATCTGCTCAACGGGGAACAGCTCCGGTGCGGGCATACCGCCGGCAAAGGAGATGATATCGGGCTGCGCAGTAAGCTTCAGCAGCTCACGGATTTCCGAACCTTTCAGCAGATTCATTCTGGTTGCAAACTGTACCATAATAATTCCTCCTCAAATTCTTTTCCATTTCCATTTTCATTTTGTGCAAGCTGCGGAACCGGTCCACAGATGCTCGCTTCTTCTATTTAACCACATTTCTTTACGGAAGTAAACAAATGAATTGGCGAAAAGCCCTGTTTTGCCGAGGGATCCGGCATTTTTGGATGAATCACTAAAAAGTATAGGAAACATTTGGCATTTTGCCCGTTCCCAAGAGGGCTATTTGGCGCGGACTGCGCATATAGTTTGCCAGAAAGGGGGCGGGCTTGTGACGGAGAATCAAAGACAGCGGGGCCGGGCCGACCGGACGCGCCGACAGCCGGAAAAATCCATGTCCAGGCGCGAGCGGCGTCGTCTGGTGCGCCTGACGGTCAGCGGAGTTCTGCTGATCCTGGTGATAGCGGTAAAGTTGCTGATGCCGGATCTGGCCGGCGCATACCGGGATAAACTCCTGGGCCTCATGAGCGAGAGCACGGATTTTGCCGAGGCATTTTCCGCTGTGGGAAAGGCCTTTTCCAAGGAGGGCGGCATCCGGGATACGCTGGAGGATGCCTATGTGGCAGTATTCGGCGAGAAGAAGCCGGAGGAGGCGGCCTCTCCGTCCAAAACGGCGGCGGATGTATTTTCCGGGCTGTATACGGCGGAGAATCTTCCCGCGCAGACGGAGCTTTGCCAGAGGGTGCTGGGCTTTGCCTATGCCCCGCCCCTGCAGGGGGGCGTGACCTCCGGCTTTGGCTACAGAGTCCATCCCATTGCCGGGGAGAATCGCTTTCATTACGGCGTGGATATCGGTGCCCAGGAGGGGACGGATATCCGCGCCTTTGCCGGCGGGACCGTGGGCGTGGTGGCCCAGAGCAGCGAACTGGGCAATTATGTGACGGTGAATCACCCCGACGGCTTCAGTACTCTCTATGCCCACTGCAAATGCGTTACCGCTACCGCAGGACAAACCGTTCGGTGCGGGGATGTGCTGGCTCAGGTGGGCCAGACAGGTGTGGCCACAGGGCCGCACCTGCATTTTGAGCTGCACTGGGAGCAGATCTACCTGAATCCGATCTACTATGCGCTGTAATACCGGCCTGCGGGTCCGCATATCTCCCACGGCCGTGCTGCTGCTGGCCATATTTGCCTTGGCCGCGCCGGTCATCTGTCTGGCAGCTATTCTGGCGGCGGCGGTGTGCCATGAGCTGGGTCATTATGCGGCGCTGCGGCTGTGCGGCGGACGGCTGGAGAGCCTGTCTGTCTCCGCCTTCGGGGCGCAAATGCGCATCCGCCGACGGGAGCTTTTGTCCTATGGCCGGGAGAGTCTGTGTGTTCTGGCAGGGCCGCTGGTGAATGTAACGCTGTCGTGGCTTCTGAGCGTGGCCGGGGCGCGGTGGGAAGAGCTGTATATATTTGCCGGGGCGCAGCTGATCCTGGGCGCATTCAATCTTCTTCCCCTCTCGGCGCTGGATGGTGGCCGTCTGCTGTGGATCGGGATCGCCTGGCTCACGGACCCTTTTCTGGCGGATAAGGTCTGCCGCATGGTGACGCTGACGGTGCTTCTGGCCCTGACGGTTTTAGGCATGCTTCTCTGGCTGCGGCACCGCTCAGGCTTCCTGCTGGTGGGCGTGGTGGGGGTGGTCTGCTGCACGGCGCGGGAATTTATGCTTGCCAATCGGAGCGATAGGGGGTAAAATATAAGTACTTATATAAACTGGGAGATTATTGAACATTGGATAAGAAATTAGAGCGCATTTTATCCCGGGTGCAAAAGCCCGCCCGCTACACCGGCGGGGAGTATAATGCGGTGAAAAAGGACCCCCGCGAAGTGGATACACGGGTCGCATTTTGCTTCCCGGATACCTATGAGATCGGCATGTCCAATCTGGGCATGCGGATCTTATACGGCGTGATGAACAATATGGAAGGCGTCTGGTGCCAGCGGGTGTTCGCCCCCTGGGGCGATATGGAGGAGGAGATGCGCCGGGCCCATATGCCGCTTTTCGCGCTGGAGAGCGGCGACCCGATCACGGATTTTGAGATCGTGGCCTTTTCGGTGGGCTATGAGATGGCCTTCACCACCATACTCAATATGCTGGATCTGGCGGACATCCCCTTGCATAGTGCGGATCGGCCGGGCCTTACGCCGCTGGTCATTGCCGGCGGCACGGCTATGTATAACGCTGAGCCCATTGCCGACTTTGTGGATATCGTCAGTCTGGGCGAGGGGGAGGATGTGACGGTGGAGCTCATCGAGCTGCACCGCCGGGCCAGGCGCGAGGGCTGGACCAAGGCGGAGTTTCTGCGCCGGGCGGCCCAGGTGCCGGGCCTGTATGTGCCCAGCCTGTATGACGTTGCATATAACGAGGACGGCACCGTGCAGTCCATCACGGCCCGGGACGGCGCGCCTCAGGTGGTGCGCAAGCGCATCGTGGAGGATATGGACAAGTCCTACTACCCCGCCAAAACCATCGTTCCCTCCACAGAGATCGTCCAGGATCGGGTGACCCTGGAGCTGTTCCGGGGCTGCATCCGGGGCTGCCGGTTCTGCCAGGCGGGGTATGTGTACCGTCCGGTGCGCAACCGCAGTGAGGAGCTGTGCATGCGCTACGGTGTGGAGGCCTGCAACGACTCCGGCTATCAGGAGGTGACCCTCTCCTCCCTCAGCACCAGCGACTATCCCCACCTGACGGAGCTGTGCGATGATCTGGAGAGCTTTTGCAGCCAGCGTCATGTGAATCTGTCGCTGCCCAGCCTGCGGGCGGATAATTTCTCCATGAGCCTCATGCAGCGGCTGGCTAAGGGTCGCAAGTCCGGTCTGACCTTTGCCCCGGAGGCGGGCACCCAGCGGCTGCGGGATGTCATCAATAAGAATGTCACCCAAGAGGACCTGCTGGCCTCCTGCCGCACGGCCTTTGCCGGGGGCTACAATGCTGTGAAGCTGTATTTCATGCTGGGCCTGCCCACGGAGACAGACGAGGATGTGCTGGGCATTGCCGACCTGGCCGCCCGGGTCATGCACGCCTGGCGGGAGAGCGCCTCCAATAAGCAGCGGGGCGTGCGCATCACTGTGTCCACCTCCTGGTTTGTGCCCAAGCCCCACACGGCTTTCCAGTGGGAGCCGCAGATTTCCAAGGAGGAGTATGAGCGCCGGGTGAAGCTCCTGCGGGAGGCCATTACCACCAAGACCGTCACCTATAACTGGCACGACTCCGACACCAGCTTTCTGGAGGCTGTGCTGGCCCGGGGCGACCGAAGAATGTGTAAAGTCCTGGAGACTGCGTGGCGCAAGGGGGCAAAGCTGGATGCCTGGGAGGAGTATTTCTCCCTGGACCGCTGGCTGGAGGCCTTCGAGGAATGTGGCCTGGACCCCCATTTTTATGCCAACCGCCGCCGGGAAAAGGACGAGATCATGCCCTGGAGCATGATCTCCAGCGGCGTTACGGAGGAATATCTCTGGCGGGAGCTGCAGCGCGCCAGGGAAGGCGTCACCACGCCGGACTGCCGCACTCGCTGCAACGCCTGCGGTGCCAATCACATGGTGGGAGGGACTTGCCATGTCTAAGCTGAGATTGCTTTTTATGAAGGAAGGCCCTGCGGCCTATATTTCCCATCTGGATCTGCTGCGCACGGTGCAGCGGGCCTTTCCCCGGACGGAGCTGGAGATCAAGCACAGCAACGGCTACCATCCCCATCCCATCATTTCCATCGTCCTGCCTCTGCCCGTAGGCCAGAGCAGCCGGTGCGAGCTGCTGGATTTTGAGGTGACCCAGGACACGGACGGCAGCGGCATCGCAGAGAAGCTCAACGGCGGCATGCCCGAGGGCCTGCATGTGCTGGACTGCTACGAGGCCAGACGCCCGGTGCGGGAGCTGGCCGCCCTCCAGGCGGAGGTCACCCTGGAATACGATAACGGCGTGCCGGGAGATGCCGCCGAAAAGCTGCAGGAGCTGTTCGGCAGGGAGGAACTCATCATCCAGAAGCGCACCAAGCGCAAGGACATGGCGGATGTGGACATTGCCCCCATGATCCTGCGGACGGACTGGCAGGCAGGGGAGAGGGCCCTGGTGGGCGACGTGCTTGTCCAGGCCCAGAATCCGGGCCTGAACCCTCAGCTGCTGGAAAAGGCCATTGAGCGGTATCTGCCGGAGCTTACGCCAGACTTTACCCGGGTCCGCCGGCTGGAGCTGCTGGACGCGCAGGGAAATATTTTCCGCTGAAAGCGAAAAAAATACTTGCACCTCGCACCTAAGTGTGGTATTCTATATTGGCGTAAAAAGGGCGGTCCTCTGTCGTCGGCGCTCCAAAAGTAAGGAGAGCGCCGCAAAATGGCGGCATGAACACCTATATTATTAGGAGGAAATATCCATGGATCTCATCAAGGCTCTCAACGAGAAGCAGCTGCAGGCTGAAAAGCCCCAGGTAAAAGTCGGCGATACTGTCAAGGTACACGTCAAGGTCAAGGAAGGCTCCCGTGAGCGTATCCAGGTCTTCGAGGGCACCGTCATTGCCAAGAAGCACGGCGGCATCGAGGAGACCATCACTGTCCGTCGCCTGTCCTACGGCGTGGGTGTGGAGAAGGTTTTCCCCGTGTACTCCCCCTCCATCGAGAAGATCGAGACCGTGCGCAGCGGCTTTGTCCGCCGTGCCAAGCTGTACTATCTGCGTGACCGCGTCGGCAAGGCCGCCAAGGTCAGAGAGAAGCTGTAAGCAACGGAGCGATCCGAAAACCGCCGGCGGTAGGCCGGCGGCTTTTTTATATAGCATAGTCTTCCTCTGATATCCTGGAGGAAAATTTTGAAAAAATTTTCCCCAGGCTGCAATAAAACCCGGTGTCCGTGCATTAATAGAGTGAAAGGTGTGAGACAATGTTGCGGTTTGCCTCAAATACAGCGGTTCGCTGTGAGACAGCGGACGCAGAATTGGATACTCAGCTCCGGCAGATTGCCTCAGCGGATCGAAACGCACTGGAGCAGCTGTACCGGAGTACGCAGGCGTCCGTATATGGTTTTGCCCTTTCTATTTTGAAGAACACCCATGACGCAGAGGACGTGCTGCACGACTGCTATGTAGCTGTCTGGAACAATGCAGCAGGCTATCGCTCTCAGGGGAAGCCCCTGGCGTGGCTGCTGACGATCACCAGAAACCTGTGCCTGCAGCATATGCGGACGCAGGGGAAACAGGCGGACATTGCGCCGGAAAACTGGGAGCCTTTTCTTGCCGGCAAAGAGGAGGTCACCATGGAGGACAGGAGCATTCTCCGGGCCTGCATGGAGCAGCTTTCCGACCAGGAGCGGCAGATCGTGACGCTGCACGCGCTTTCCGGGTTCAAGCACCGGGAGATCGCCGAGCTGTTACAGATGCCTCTGGCTACTGTTCTTTCAAAATATCACCGGGCCGTCAAGCGGCTGAGGCAACACTTGCAATAGGAGGATGCAGCCATGACAGAGCGTGAGCTCAACGAAAAGATCCGGCAGGCCTATACCCATGCGGCCCCGGACGTGCTGGACGCTGTTCTTTCCGATTGCGGAACACAGAAAGGCAGTGTGCAAAAGATGACATTGAATCATAAGAAGAACAAAACCTGGGCCCTTCGGCTGGCCGGACTTGCGGCGTGCCTGTGCCTGATTTTGGGCGGCGGCTTTGGCCTGCACAGCTATCGGGTCAATCACACCGTGGATGCCACCGTCTCCCTGGATGTCAACCCCAGCGTGGAGATTCGCGTGAACAAAAAGGAACGGGTGCTGGAGGTTAATCCGCTGAACGAGGACGGCAAGGTCATCGTGGGAGACATGGATCTTTCCGGCAGCGATGTGGATGTAGCTGTGAACGCAATGATCGGCTCCATGCTGAAAAGCGGATACCTCAATGAGCTGGCCAATTCCATTCTCATCAGCGTGGACAACGAGGATACCGCCCGGGGCGCGGCCCTGCAGGAGCGCCTGTCCGCCGAGGTCAGCAAGCTGCTGCAGACGGAGACCTTCTCCGGCGCAGTGCTGAGCCAGACCGTTGTAGAGGATAATGACCTGCGGCAGCTTGCGGATAAAAACGGCATCACCGTCGGCAAGGCCCAGCTGATCCGGGACATCATCGCCGAAAAGCCCCTCCATACCTTTGAGGAACTGGCCCCCCTGACCATCAACGAACTGAACCTGCTGCGGGCGAATGCCACCGGCTCCAGCCGGGTGGAGAGCACCGGAACGGCCAGCGCCAAGGCGTATATCGGCCAGGATAAGGCCAAGGAGATTGCCGTGAGCAAGGCGGGCGTTTCCGCATCTGCTCTGACGGAGCTGGAGATCGAGATGGACACCTCCGACGGTGTCATGGTCTACGAGGTCGAGTTCAAGGCAGGCGGCTATGAGTACGACTACGAGATCAACGCCTCCACCGGCGCGGTGCTGAAGGGCGAAAAGGAGACGGATGACGATGCCGCGTCCAAGCCCGCATCGTCTACGGATACCAAGCCCTCTGCCGGCGTCATCGGCGAAGCCAAGGCCAAAACGGCAGCGCTGAAGCATGCAGGCGTCAGCGCCACCGCCATCCGGGAGTATGAGTGCCAGCTGGACACGGAGGACGGCGTGAGAGTCTACGAGATCGAGTTCAAGGCCGGAAACTATGAGTACAACTATGAGATCAACGCCTCCACCGGCACCGTGCTGAAGGGCGAGAGAGAACTGGACGATTAAATAGACCTCTACTTGAAAGCATACAAAAACAGCCTCCGCGGGAGAAATCCCGCGGAGGCTGTTTCCTGTCAAAGCACCTTGTATTGCTGTTGCCTCTGGCTGCCGCATACCACGCGCAGTCCTTCCAATTTCAGCCGGGAAGCTATCACGGCAGCATCCTTTAAAACGGAATCGCTTTCCGCCTGATTCAGAAAAACCGTGTCCGCCAACCCCTCCCGGAGCAGGCCCCGGGCCACCAATTCCGCCGTTACCTCGTCTTCCGGATTGCACCCGGCCAGCGGGCAGAATAGCTCCGGCCGGTGTACGGCTTCCCGCACCGGGCGGTGCAGACCGGACATACCCACCACGCATATGACCTGCCGGCTGCAGGGGGGGACCACCGGCTCATGCGCTGCGTGGGCCTTCAGGGGTAGCTGCCGGGAGCCGTCCGCCTCCACCAGCACATAGTCTGCCACACTTGCCAGCAGCTCATAGGGCAGCCCACAGTCGCGCAGCTTTCCCTGCTCATTTTTTTTGCCCGCGCAGATCGCTTTGTGACTCACAAACAGCCGCCGCAGGCCCTCTGCCGTAGGGTTGACTGCCAAGGGCAGATCGTCATAGGCTCTGAAATGGGTGCTGGTACACAACAGCACCCGCCCCGGCAGTTCCATGGCCAGGGTGTGCAGCAAGGTGGATTTTCCGCCGCTGCCGATGATGGCCGTCACGCCTTTTTCAATGCCCAACAGGGGATACAGCTCCATCCCGATCCCTCCTTTTTTGCCAGTATACCCCAATCAGCGCCCCGTGTCCAGTTGACACCTGCCGCCAAAAGAGGTAAAATATCCACAATATGATCCTCCGGAGAGGGTCGGGAAAGGCGGGGGAAGCCATATGGCAGTTTTGATCCGTGGAGCGGGAGATATTGCGACAGGGATAGCCCTCCGCCTGGTCCGCTCGGGCTTTCAGGTGGTCATGACAGATCTGCCCCAGCCCACCTCCATCCGCCGCACGGTCTGCTTTTCCGAGGCCATCCGCCTGGGCCGGATGCAGGTGGAGGATGTGACAGCTGTTTGGGCCCATTCGGCACAGGAGGCGCAGACCATCGCCGCCGACGGGGCTGTTGCCGTGCTGGCCGACCCGTCCTGCGCTCTGCTGCCGCAGCTTCATCCGGCCGCTCTGGTGGATGCTATCCTGGCCAAGCGCAATCTGGGCACTGCCCTGGGCGATGCTCCTGTGGTCATCGGCGTCGGGCCCGGCTTCACCGCCGGGGTGGACTGCCATGCCGCCGTGGAGACCATGCGCGGCCACACTCTGGGCCGGGTGCTGTACAGCGGAACGCCTATCCCCAATTCCGGCGTTCCTGGCGTCATTGGCGGCTATGGCGCCGAGCGGGTGCTCCGGGCCCCGGCGGACGGTGTGTTTGAACCGAAGATGGAGATCGGCCAGCTGGTGAAGCAGGGGGAGGTGGCGGCGGTCGTCAACGGCGTGCCCATGCTCTGCACCATCGATGGCTGCCTGCGCGGCCTTCTTCAGGGGGGGCTGACCGTGCCGGAGGGCATGAAATGCGGGGATATTGATCCCCGCTGCAAGCCCGATCACTGCCTGCAAGCGTCGGATAAGGCTCTGTCCGTGGGCGGCGGTGTGCTGGAGGCGCTGCTGCATTTCGGCTGCCTGCCCGGGAAATGACTGTAACACATCGGGGAATATTCGCTGAACAGGTGTCAGGAAAAGTGAGGAAAATGTTGACAGACGGCAGATTCTGTGGTATTTTATATATAAAGTATGTGAGGTGTCTGCGCGGGTCTTGTGCAGGCATTCAGAACTGAATACTATGGGCAAAACCGTCGTGAGGCGGTGACGCAAAGCTAATGGGACTTTTTTGTGAAGTCAGCCACGCTGCAATATTTTTGGATATTGCGGCGTTTTGTATTTTTGGGGGATTAATAACCCGTTAATTTTGCCGGGAAGGGGGAATATTTCATGTCAAAAACGACCTCGGCGCTGCTGAGCCTGCTGATTGCGGCTATGCTGGTGGTGTTTGCGGTGATCGCGGCCACCATAGGCTTCGGCTGGTTTGCCGACAGTCTGGACGCTTCGGCCACCGGTATGGGCGTGTCGGCCAAGGGCAACCTGCAGATCAGAAAGGTGTCCGGAGGGGAGGATGTCGGTGTTGCCCAGCCGGAGAGCGGCATGACGCGCCTTGAGCTGGCCCTGGATCCCTCCAGCCTGACCAATGACAGCGGGGAGAATATCAGCCCCGGTGCCTCAGGCAGCTTTACCTTTTATGTATATAAGCCCGACCGCAGCACCTATTCCTTTATCTGCCGTCCGGAGGTCATAAACGATTGCTTTGCGGACAATAAGGGCTACCACCTGGATGCCACGGAGGAGAATAAGGCTCTTGCGCTGAAATTTGCCAATTCCCACATCATGATGTTCCGGGATAAGAGCGCTGACGGCGTCTATTCCGGCTGGATCAGCCCCGACAAGCCCATGCAGGTGGACGCGGCGGATCATGAGCAGAGCGTCACCATCTATTGGGTCTGGGTTCCGTTTTACAGGTACATTTTCGACGGCGGCTGGAGCAAGCTGGCCTCTGAGGATCAGGCGGCCATCAGGGCCTACTATGAGCGGGAGGACAACCTGGGCAAGATGTTCACCCAGAGCGGGGGCGTCTACCGGCAGTCCAGCACCGGCTATAACGAGGCGGACTTTGTCTTCGGCTCCACTCTCAAGAGGATTTGCTTCGATGTCTATGTGCAGGAGGTTTGATGCGCCATGGGAAAAAGAATGACATCCCGGCCCAAGGGGCTTGCCCGGCGCTTTGTGCTGCTGGTGGTGCTGGTGTGCACCCTGAGCCTTTCGGGCTATGCCTGGCTCGTCCTCAATAAGATGACCCGCACCAGCGACCTGGAGGTGATCATGCCTCCCATCATCTACATCCGGGACGATCAGCTGGAGGAGATGACCTCCTTCAATCTGGACGGCCTGCAGATCAACGAGCCCTATTACGCGCTGTTCTGCGTAGCCCCCGCCTATAAGGGCGTGGTGGAGGATTATAACGTGGGCGTCATATATACGGAGAATATCGGCATGGTCATCGACCTGTTCCCCGTGACCAATATCACCGCCGCACGGGTAGACGGCATGGACTATCAGGAGCGCCTGCTGGAGAATACCCAGTGCTTTTTCAACTTTGTGGAGAATATCCAGGCGGAGGGCAATCGGCCCTCCCGCGTGACCTACAGCAACAGCGGCAGCACCGACCAGACCCATCTGGCAGCTAATCTGAACCGCGGCATCCACAAGCTGTACAGCGGCAAGTTTACAAAGCCCGACGCCGTAGGTATGGATATCATCTCTACCCTCAACGACACGGAGGCCTACCGGTTCTATGTCCTGCGCGTCACCTGGAAGTCGGACATCACCGAGGCGGAGCTGGAGAAGGAGACGGATGCCGTCTACATCGTCACCAAGGGCGGCACAGGAGGGAGTGATAAGACCACATGAAAACCAGAAAACGCAGGCCCCTGCCGGCGGCCCTGTGCGCGCTGGTCATGCTGGTGCTTTCCATCGTGCTGGGGTATGCCGCCTACTATGGCAAGGGCAACTTCAAGGACGTTTTCGTCAATCGGCGGAACTGCTTCACCAGCGATGTGCTGGCCTCTGTCTCCGACCGGGAGGAGGTGCCCAGGAGCACCTTCTATTTCTCCTCCGGGAAGGTCATCAATCTTTTCAACTACGATCTCTCCACCGGCGAATACAACGCCTTTTCCATGGAGTTTTCCGTCTATGCCTGGCTGGATAAGACCCCCGCAGACGGCCAGGAATACTATCTGACCATCGGCGACCAGGAGGAAAAGGTGGCTTCCACCGCAGCCGACACCCCGGTTTTCACCGGGATCCCGCTGCCCGGCGGCGTCGCCTCCAAGAGCGTGATGACGGTCCGCTTCCACTCCGATGCCGACCTCTCCGACTATCCCCGGCTGAATCTTTATGTGATCCCCACCACCCCTGCCTATATGCAGCAGAAGCGGCTGGGCGGCTGCATTGTCCCCACCAGCGACGAGGGCTTCACGGCAGTGGGGCGCTTTGTCTACAGTGACGGCGACGATATCGAGGATTACGCGGCCTTTCCCTATGAGGTCACCATGTCCGGCCGGCTGGAAGAGAGCAAAAAGGGCTTCCTGCGTGTGGAGTGGGACCCTGCCAACCTGGCCCTGATGACCCAGTATAACGCTCTGCCGGCGGGTGTCGATGTGCAGCATGATGCCGCCTCCGGCAAGGACTATATCCTGCTTCCCCTGACGGAGGACGGCTATACGCGCCTGACCTTCCTGCGGGTGCAGGACCCGCAGACGGGGGCGGATAACCCCTGGGCGGATACCGCCAACCCCGTGACCTGGGCGCAGCTGAAGGGCTTCGTCACGGTGAAGCAGATCCAGGATGCGGCGTCCTGAAGCCTTGGAAAATAACGTAGCAATAGGTGAGTGCAAATGAAAAAAGGAAAAAGAATCAAACAGGTCAGCAGAGCGGTGGAACCCTCCTTTTTCGCCGTTTTGTCCATTGCTGCGGCCTTGGCGGCGGTTCTGCTCCTGCTGCTGACGGGGCGGAGCAAGGCATTTGCTCTGGAGATCCCCTCCGGCTACGGCCTCTCCATAGACCAGCTGTGCGCAGAGGGCAGCGGCATCACCCTCCAGAGCGGCCAGACCTATCTGGTGGCCGGACCCGAGGGCTTTGTCACCCTGGCCCGGGTGTCCCAGACGGACAGCCTCGACGGCTATACATTTAATATTGCCACCCGCGGAGAGATCGAGCTCTCCGTTACCTATGATGAAAACCAGAAGGTGGTGCTCTCCAAGAGCTTTTTCGGCATCGGCAATGCCCAGCATCCCTTCCGGGGCACCATCTCCATGCTGAATGCCACGGACGATACGGCCCTGAAAATGACAGACTGGAAGGTTCTGTTCAACAACCTCTCCTCCAAGGGTTCCGTTCAGTCCGATGCCGCCGGGAAAAAGCTGGTTGCCCAGGAGGACGGGGCATTTTCCCTCTGCGATACCATCACCATCGAGCCGGACAGCGCCGAGCTGAATATCAGCGGCTTCAGCTTTGCCAGAAAGACCACGGACAGCTCCGGGGAGACTACCGTTAATAAGGGCGTCGTCCACACGGATCGCTCTGCGGGTCTTGTGGCCGCCCGGGTGACCGGTTCCGGCAGCTGCCAGCTGGATCTGACCCGGAGCTTTGTCTCCGGCGAGCAGTATGAGCTGAACACCACCTCCGGCGATGCGGCTGGCCTGTTCGCTGCCATCGACAGTGACGCCGCCATCGCCGTGACCCTTCCGGCGGATATTGACCTTACTGTTTCCACCGCCTCCGGCCATGCCGGTCTGCTGGCGGGGGAGAACAAGGGCACCCTCACCGTGAACAGGGACGTGGCGCTTCACGGCTCCGCCACCGCCTCCGGGGACGATTTTGCCGCCGGACTTGTGGGTTGTAACAAAAAAGTTGCTGAATTTAAAGGTTCTGTAAATGTATCTGCCATTACAGCTTCCGGAGACTATGCCGGTGGCATCGTGGGCCGCAATGAGGCCGGTGCCTCTGTGACCTTTGCATCGGATGCGTCCCTGACGGCGGTGAATGCCACGGGCCGGATCATTGGCGGTGTGGCGGGCCTTTCCCAGGGGACCATTACCGCCGCCGGAACCTGCACTGTGTCAGGCGGCACCTTTACCGCTCAGGGCAGCGCCCCGGTGATGGGCGGCTTCATCGGCAGCTTCCAACCGGCTGACAGCACGGTGTTCGATCATGTGACCGTCACCGGTGCGACCTTTACGGGCACGGATGATGCTTCCGCGTCCCACACGGTGGGCGGCTATTTCGGCCTTCTTACAGCGAATGTCGACGTCACCCTCTCCGTAGACGGGGCGTCCGCGTTTACCTTTGGCAGCGTCAGAACGGGCGACATCGGCGGTGTCATCGGCAAGATCACGGGTTCTTCCCCCGTGACCGTCGGTGGGAAAGCCGACGCCATGGCGCTGACGAATACCTTCCAAAACAACAACTTTTCCGGCAATCTGGGCGGCGCCGTGGGCACCGTGGATCAGAACGCCCGCCTGAAGGCGGACCGGCTCAACCTGACCAATACCATGCAGAAGTCTGCCGCCAATATGGCGGATCTGGTGGGCGTGGCCGCCGCCGGGGCCGTGGTGGATGTGGCAGCGGTGACCTATCAGAATACCAATCAGGAGTCCGTCCTCGTTTCCACCGTCAACACCGGCACGGTGGTGCGCCTTTCCGGTGCACTGAAGGACAGCTCTAACCGCTCCAAGCACATCGTGCGCACCCAGTCGGATTCTCTGCTCTTTGCGGATACCGGGTTCTCCTTCGCCCGCACCGGCACGGTGACGGGCAACGACGTGGGCAATTACGGCCAAATCCTGCGCAATGATCGTCTGGGCATTCTCTCGTTTGACAGCACCACCTATCAGGTGACCGTGCCGGAGCCTCTGACCTTTACCGGCGGTGCCATCACCCTCGCTTCGGCCGAGGATGCCGCCAAGCTGGCCCTGACCCTACAGACCCATGGCGCGTTCATCGGTGTGGATGGTATCAGTAAAAACAATTACACAAACCTCCTCAACAACCTCCTCAACGCAAATATCTCCCTGACCGGAGATGTTGACCTCCGCGGCTCCGGTGTGGAGCAGTTTACCTGCGCCCTGGACATAAAAACCATCTTCACGGGCACAATTGTCGGCGGCAGCCATACGCTGACCCTTGCCATTGGCGAGAGTATTCGTTCCGCTGACGGCCTGACTAATGAGAACATAGGCATCCTGAATGACGGCGTGAACACCCGGTACTTCATGGGCGCGTTTTCTTCCGTATCCGGAGCTAAGGTGGAGAGCCTCACCGTGGCCGGAGAGGTGAAGCACTATGCCAACGCCCCCTCAGGCTTTTTCCTGGGCGGTGTGTCGAGCCATGCCAGTAGAGAAGTTACGCTCACCAACTGTACCACAAAGCTGCAAATCACCCTGGCCCAGGGAGCCGGATCCTCTCAGAGGAGCGTCTATGTGGGCGGCTTCATCGGCAGTACGCAGAATGCGACGCTCCGGATCACCGGGAGCACGACAGCGGCCTCCATCCGCCACGAGAACGGGAGCTATAATATCAATGAGGTATACCTGGGCGGCATGGTGGGTAAGGCCCAGAAGGTTGACCAGAAGGTTGACCTTACGAACAACATCATCAGCGCTGTCGTGACCCAGGAGCAGTCCCGGCCCAACGCCTATGTGGGCGGCTGCATTGCCATTCTGGAGTGCTCTAACTATGTGGATGTGGACCTGACGGGCACATCCGCCACCGCCGAAGCCTCCGTTTCCGCTAAATCCACAACTGACGCCGGCGGTCTCATCGGCCACACCTTCGATAAGTGCCGCCTGGTGCTGGATGGTGCCTGGCAGGGCACCGTCAGCAGCGGCAGCGGATCTGTAGGCGGCCTGCTGTATAAGCTCAACGGCAAGCTGACAGCCAACGAGCACTTCTCCGTGGACGGAGCAAAGTTCACCTCCGGCGGCGCCTTCAAGGGTGCCATTCTGGGCGACGGGACCACAGCCTTTGTGGTGATCGGCTGCGCCCCTGAGAACATGAAGAACATTCCTGCGAATTTTGATCTCTTCGCAGGCCGGAACGTCTCCGCCTCCGCCTCCATCGGTGTGGCGGCCAACGGCGGCCTTGTCACCGTGGAGACCTCCGGCGCGCAGATTGGGCAGATTCCTTCCTCCGGCGGCTGGCCAGAGTTGATGAATGCCCACAGCAATGCCCTTACCCGCTATTACTTCAACATCGCCCGCCTGGATCGGACCCATGGCGACAAGCATACGCCCAGCGCCACGGTGTCCTCGCCCGCCGACCTGATTTACTGGAATGTCTATGACTATATCCAGGGCTGGGACGCAAGAACAAAGACCGGCGGCCTGCCGGACTATGTAAAGGCGGAGAGCTTCCCCACGGAGATCCAGAACATCACCGGCGCGACTAAGGACGTGGATCTGACGGGTTATTCCTTCTATCCCACCAAGAAGGAGGCTGTTTCCTTCGACTTCAGCGGTCGGACTCTGACCTTCGGCCGGACGGTGTCCCTCACCGGCGGCCAGTTTGCGGGCCTGCAAAGCGGCGTTTTCTCCGATGTGACCACCGATAGCGCCAATATCACCCTCAGCTTCAAGAATGTTACCCTGGCGGGTGCTTTGTCCCCGGTGGGGGATAGCTCCGGCGCGTTCCTCTGCGGCAAGGTGGAGGGCCTGCGGAACACGACGGTCAACGCGGTGGTAACGGCCACCGTGGAGAAGGTCTTCTTTGACGGCCTCTCCATCACCGGCCGCACGGATACGCCCCTGCTCCTCAACCGCATCGGCACCAATGTCAACTGCAGCTTTACCTCCGTGTCCCAGTATACCCCGGCCAGCTACCATGATGTCAGCAAGATCACCGCGTATACCGGCACCAACAGGCCGGTGGCCGGCTCTCTCATCGGCAGCGGCGGCATGACCTGGACGGAAAATGGCGCTCAGGTCAACTCCGAGTACATCAGCGTGACCTTCTCGGATATTGTTTTCGCCAGCGAGGACGGTAAGTCCATTTTCACTTCGGCGACCCTGTTCCGTGAGATCAACTGCACCGCCGGTACAGGCTCCTTTGTCTATAACTTTAAATTGGCGGAGGACTGGGACGGTACCAGCCATAAAAACGCCGTTACCTATGGCCAGGAGATCTCCACCAACAACAAGCAGTATGAGTATTATGACCAGGGTATCCTGGTGGATCCCACCTCCGGCAGCAAGACCGGCGATAAAAACGAGGCGTTCCTCACCGGCTATCTGGTCTATGTGAAAAACACCATGACCGGCGGCGTCGGCCTCCGCGTCAACCAGAAGAGTGTGAATTTTGACGATGGCTGGGGCACCTATGAGCATCCCTATATCATCAGCAGTGAAAAGCAGCTGGTGGAGCTTGCGGAGCTGGTGACCATGGATAAGATGTTCCCCGTGGGCTATCAGATTAAGTATCCCCATACCAAGACCGATAAGACCCTGGACTATACCACCTGCGACGAATACGCGGGCGATTCCACCGCCACCCTGAAAAGCGGCAACCTGACGCTTTCCGCCTCCAAACTCCGTGAATATCTCCGGGGGGCCTACTTCAAGATCGTCAATTCCGTCACCCTGCCGGATGATTTCATCGGCATCGGCAATGCCAATTATCCCTTCCACGGGGTCATCACCGGCGGCTCGTCCGGCGCGAAAACGGTGATCACCATGCCCGGTAGGACGGATATTGATAAGGTGGGCTATGGCTTCATCAACGCGGCCAACGGCTGCGGGGTGTATGGGCTGGAGTTCCAGTATGGCGCCCTGTCTCTTTCCTCGTCCTCCTATACCAGCGCCACCAGCCGCGCCTTTGCCGCCACCGCAAAAACAGAGGTCTCCCACTTCGGCGGCGTCATCAGCTGGGTCATCGGCGGCGACAATGTGCTGGATAACGTCTCCGTCACGGTGAGGCAGGTGGCTCCCGGCCACAAGACCTCCGTCTTCGGCGGCTATGTGGGCCTGGTCACCGGCGGCGGCGTCACGGTGCGTGATCTGCCGGATACCGGTGTGAATGTGGATGATTTCGCCGCGTACTATTACTATAATCCCTATGTGGGCAAGGTTCTCTCCGGTTACGTCCTGTCCGACGATGCCGGGGCAGATAAGGCCTATCAGAACACGGATAAGAATTTCTCCATCCCCCACATCACGAAGACGGCGGCCCAGACCCCCTTCTCCAGCAATACCATTACCCTGGCGGATTCGGACGATCTGTTCATGCTGGGCTTTGGCGTCAGCGGCGGCGCACTGGGGTATGATGCAAAGCAGATCTCCTATGGCCAGGGGGCTCTCTCCCGCCACGGGGACTATTCCAAGGTCGGAACCGAGAACCTGTCCCAGGTCAAGACCGACGGTGATCTCCGTTCCGGGCGCTACGAGGATGATCTGTCCGGCGGCGGAAACTCCATTTTTAACGCTTACTTTGGCGTTGCCGCCGGCCGGAACCTGAAAGGTGAAAAGCTCACGCTGAATCTGACCGGGGAAAACTACGACATGCGCGCCTATCCCAATGCCTTCCGTGGCCTGGGCAGCCCCTATTCCGGGGGAGAATGCTTCACATTCGCCGTGGTAAAGGGGCGGAAGGATACCTCCAATGCCCCGCTTTCCACCGTGACCCTTGCCGTGGATCTGAAGCAGTATTATGTCTCCGATGCCTATGAGCAGGACAGCGTGTACAATCTGGCCTTTGTCATCGAAAACTCTGGTAACGGCAACAAAATCACCTACAACGGCCTGAAAGTATCTGGCAATCTATCCCTTTCCGTGATGGATGCGGCCACCGGCCGGGAGATCGAGACCAAGAACAATGGCCAGCCCCTGTTCTGCCTGGCGGGCTTTGTGGGCTATGCGGCAAATGCGGAGTTCACCGATGTAGCGGTGGAGAATCTCTCCGTCCATTCTCCGGGTTGGGCGGCGGGCCTTGTGGCCAGTGAAAAGGATAACACGAACAACTCCGCCGTGAAGAACTGCAAGATCACGGGCCTTAACCTGCTGGGCCGGCAGAGCACCGGCGCTGTGTACGGCTTCCTCCGTGTGGAGACTGCCACAAAGCTCTCCGGCGTGTCGGTTTCGGTTTCCTCCATCCGCACCAGAAGTTCGCAGATTGTAGATAAGTCGAATCCTAATTACAATGCTTCTGCCGGCGGTCTGGTTGGTGCCGTTGTCGTCTACGGTAGCAATCAGCGTAACGGTAAAATTGAGATTTCTGATTCCGTTATTGCCCGTTCCAGCATCGTGTTTGAGACCAGCGCCCCCTATTCCGGCAGCAGCAATAGCCATGCCGGCGGCTTCATTGGCTCCAGCGCCAACTCTGCCTCGTTCACCAACTGCACACTGGACAGCACCGTGGTGCTCTCCACGAGTAAGTGGAATGATGCCGGAAAATACCCCACGGAATATACCGCCTCCTCCGTAGAAATGGCCGGTGTTTCTGCGCCGGGTGTGAAAAATGCCATGGCTTATGCACTCAGCAGCAATACTGCCTTCGCTTCTGGCAATGCCGGCGGCTTTCTTGGAGCAGCTGCTAAGACAAACACATTCACTGCCTGCAAGATCACCTCTGATACCTCTGCCACGGTCATTTTGGGCTATCAGAACGGCGGCGGCATGGTGGGCAATGGCCCTGACGGAGCGGCCTACACCTTCACTGATGTGACCATTCAGGCCACAAACTCCCCCCTCTGTATCCTTGGCCGCGCCTGCGCTGCGGGCCTGCTCCCCTGGGATAACGGAAGAAATCCCATCACGGCCAACCACGTTAAGGTAGCGGGCAGCGGGGACTCGGCTCTTCTCTATATTCTTTCCAATAAGAGTCAAAAGGCTTGGGCCAGCGGCTTTTTTGGCAATTTTGGAAATGGCGGCAATGCTGTGACCATGACGGATGCAGAGCTGACCGGCTGCGTCATCGCCGCCATGGAGGTGGCCGGCATAGCCAACCGCTGCAACAGCACCTCAGCGACCTTCAGCAACATCAGAATTTCCGGCAATTACCTGCAGGTCATTGGCAGCGATTCCGCCGCCGGAGCCGTCAGCAAGGTGCAGAACACCACCACCATCGACGGCCTGTACCTGGCGGACAACACCATCCGTCAGGCGAAAAACGCCGCCCGCAATGCCGGTGCCTTGGCTGCCATTGTTGATAGCGGCAGTATCCTCAACGGCTACGATATTCTGATGAAGGGCAACGATGTGGGCTATTCCGGCAGCCTGAAGACCTTCCCCCAGATCCTGAGCGCCTCCGGCATGTCGGAGCTGAAAGGCACCTCCGGTGAAAGCCAGGACAAGGCCGGCCTTGTGGCCTACCGGAACTCCGGCACGGTGAATGTCCTGGCCCTCAGCAGTGAGGACGACCAGTATCCCTCCATCGTCACCGGAAACAAGGGCCGCATCGTCTTCGCCGGGTATGGCACTCCCTCGCTGTACGAGGAGAAGTATGCGCAGGACCCCGCCTATACCCCCAAGCAGGCCCTGGAGGATCACGGCGTGACCCCTGACGGCCTGGCGGAGATCCTCAACGGCGATCCCCTGACCAGCCAGGGCGCGGTTTTCACCCCTGACTACCTCAATGAGAAGCTGCGCTCCGGAGCCAGCAAAACCTGGTCTGACAACACCCTCAGCCAGGACAGCACAGAGCTGTACAAGCTCTCCCACTTCGCCCCGGGGATCGAGAAGAATGCCGACCTGCCCGTTTTCCATATCACCGGCCGGACGAATCTGACCGTGAGCGGCCTTCTGAACCTCATCACAAACGGCGGCTACGGCAGCATGTCCGGTGCCTTCCAGGTGCAGTCGCTCCAGGCGGACCGCTATACGCTTAACTCCGATGGCACGCTCACCCTGGCGGAAAACGGCACGGGGGACGGCAGTGTCCGGTATGAAAACGGCCGCTTCACCGCCGGGAAATACGATGACCTGCGCTCGGACCACAAGACCCTCACCGTCCTGACTCTCACCCTTGCGGATACCGCCGGTGCCCATACCTACTCCATGAATCTGGTGGTCTATTACCCCCAGATCCTCCAGTATAAGTCCAATATCTCCCCTCTGGAGGGCGAGCAGTACCAGCTCAGTCCCTTCCTGAATAACTCCTCGTACACCATGTCGGGGCAGGATAAGCACTTCCATCTGGATATCAATGCCGGCAGCAAGTTCACCTTCTACATGGAGTATGCCTACAACGATGTGGCCGAGAATATCGAGGGCTACAACTTCGGCAAGTATGTCTTCTCCCAAACGCTGGGCAGCGGGACCCAGGAGGGCGGCAAGTTCGCCGCGGGCACGAAATTCGTGCTCATCGACCTGAACAGTCCCACCGCCTCCGGCTATAAGAGCTATTACGGCCAGGTGGAGGGCCAGTCCACGGCCCAGATCGACCTGAGCAGCTTCCGCCGTGGTGAGGATGTGGCCTTCCGGGAGAAGCTGCTGGAGGAGATCGTGGACCTGACCCCCGGGGGACGCCTGAATGCCGACGAGAAGAACTATCCCTATGTGGAGCGGTACCTCATGGCCGTGATTCCCCCGGAAACGGACACGGAGCAGAAGCAGTTCAACCTCTGTGCCAAGGTGAAGGATAATGACCGGAACATCATTGTCGAGCGGGACGAGGAGTATTGTGCCATCTCTGTTTGGGCGCCGCCCACGGGGAATATAGCCTTCACCAGCACCTCCCAGACCTTCTCCAACACCGCCGATACGGCCCTGAAGACGGATGTGGGTATTTCTGAGACCTTCCGGCCCGAGTATATCGCCGCCATGAAGCGCCGTGCCCTGTACGGCACCCACGTCTTCACCATCGTGGACAGCAGCGGTGCTGCGGTGCAGTTCCCCGCCGGAACAGTGGTCAGGCTGACCGCAGCAGACGGTACCGTGCTGCAGACTACAACAGTCGTGCAGTCCACCTCCTCCGTGAAGTATTCCGTAGGGGACACCATCAGCAAGGTGGACAGCCAGAATGTGTACTCTGATTCCTTCACCATCTCCTTCGATTTCTCTGCTGCCTCTCCTCTGGAGTTTGTCCGCAGCTTCCCCAAGGATGCCAAGTTTACGGTGCAGGATCAGTTCTATCTCTCCGGTAATGAGGAGCACTATTCCGACGGAGTCAGAGTCAGTGACAGCACCGATTCCATCACCGCTGCGGAGGTCTCTCCCGTGAAGCTGGCCATTGTCCCCAAGGATCGTAAGCGCCTGGCTATCAACTTCGGCGACCTCCATGAGACGACCGATGACGGAAAGATCACCTTTGACCTGACCGCTGATTTCAGCGCCGTTCTGGCCCAGGGTGTAAAGAACAGCCGGGCCTCCGTGGACTTCTCCGTGGTGAAGAAGACGTATGATGAAGCCGCCAGAAAGCATGGCTATACCGAGGAGGATCTTCTGTCGGCTGCGGACTCCTTCGTCTCCGTCTCTACTGCAGATGCGCCGGTCAGCGGCTCCTCGGCTCTTACCATCGATGCCGACGGAACGGCCCGGGGCGCTTATGAGCTGGCGGTGGACTTGTCCGCCGTGGAGAAGCTCCTGCAGAACTCCCGTGAGGACCAGCCCTACGACCTGCTGACCAACTACCGCTTGGTTGCCAACGTGACCCTCACCGGCACGGATGCCTCCACCGGGAAGACGGTGCAATACACAGCCTCCGGCTATTTCGTCTTCCTCCTCTGCAACATCCACTCCGGTGTAGCCTGATGGAAACGGATCATACCTGTATTTTGCACATTTTTTCAAAAAATGCTTGCATTTTAGCGTCACTTGTGCTAAGATGACATTTGCCTTTGGAGTTTAAAGGACATGTGTACCGGAAAGGGGTGAACCAGAGCAATGAAGGAAGGAATCCATCCCA
>URSX01000002.1 GCA_900550615.1 uncultured Eubacteriales bacterium | reverse complement strand
CGGCGAAGCGCCGCCAGTGGCGGATGAAGCGAGCCGGTTTCGAGGAAGTGCCCCGGTTGGCGGGCATAACAGTGTCCGCCAGTCGGTTGGCACGACGGTGGGCAAGAGAGCCCCTCCCCTACACACCGCAAGATACACTTCCGTAGGGATGGACGCCTCTGTCCGCCCCACCGCACCATCAATAATGCACCCGTAGGGGGCGGCGTCCCCGACGCCCCGGGCCTCTCCTGACCCCACAGCAAAAAAGAAACCGCCACTCCGACAAGTGACGGTTTCTTAAACATAGAAGCTTGAACAAAAAGGGCTAACCGCTTGCTGCAGCGCCCTTCCTATATCCATTATACCGCCCACGCCCATTTGTCAACCCGTTTCCATGAAAAAACAGACGCAGCCTCACGGCTGCGTCTGTTGGCCTATTCTGGCGGATTTACTCCATCCGATATGTGATTTTCGGATTCTTCTCATGCAAATCTTCAAAAATTTCCAGCATAGGCCGGCAGTATTCCCGCACATCCTTGGGCATCGTCTGAAATCCCCGGATCACGATCTCCCGCTGATCGAAAAGGAAATCTATACAGTCCCACATGGCATCCCAGTTCTCTCCGTAGTATTCCGGGAAACCGAAAGTCCTTTTTATGCGCTCATGTACCTCACCCACAGAGCCGCAGCCTGTCAGCTCCAGCGTAATGGGATCATCCGTAATATAGTGAAAAGCATTTTTGTCGTTCATTTCGTCCTCCCCGGCTCTCTGTTCTCCTCCTTATCTTACCACATCTTTTGGGGACTTTCACCCCTCATATGCAGCGTAAAAACTCTTTTTGTTGCCCCTTTTTGTGCAACGGTATTGTTTTTTAGGAGGTTTTTTATCCTCACCGCCATCCATCAAAAAAACAGACGCAGCCTCAGGGCTGCGTCTGTTTGATTCTGCATATATTTCTGCCTTATTCGGTGACGAAGGGCAGCAGGGCGATCTGGCGGGCCCGCTTGATGGCCATCGTCAGCTGACGCTGATGCATAGCGCAGGTGCCGGTGGTGCGGCGGGGCAGGATCTTGGAGCGCTCGCTGATGAAGCGGCGCAGCTTGGCAGCGTCCTTATAATCGATGTGCTCGCACTTGTCCACGCAGAACTGGCAGACCTTGCGGCGCTTGCGGCCGTTGCCGCGGGGCGCTCTATTTTCGCGTTCCATAGCCATGGAAAAATTCCTCCTTTATAGAATTGGTGTACCCCGGGGGTACAGATCAGAACGGCAGGTCGCCGTCCTCGTCATCGATCTCGGAAAAGCTGGAGGCAGTATTCACAGGAGCGGTATATCCGCCCACAGGCGCAGCATAACCGCCCATGGGAGCGGCATAGTCGCCGCTGGGGGCGCCGTCGCGCTTGGAGTCGCCGAAATACACATTGTCGGCCACCACTTCCGCGCTGCGGCGATTGTTGCCATCCTTGTCCTTCCAGTCCCGGATCTGCAAACGGCCCTCCACAATGGCCATGCGGCCCTTGGTGAAGTATTTGGCCACGAACTCAGCGGTGCTGCGCCAAGCGACCACATCGATGAAATCCGTGCTCTTTTCGCCGCTTTGGGACTTGTAATCCCGATCCACCGCCAGAGAAAAACTGGTGACGGGGGTGGAGTTGGCCGTTCTGCGCAGCTCCGGATCGCGGGTCAGCCGTCCCATAATGAAGATCTTGTTCAGCATTTTTGTGCCTCCCTTACTCGTCCTTGCAGACGATCATGGAACGCATAATGCCCTCGGTAATGCCCAGGATACGATCCAGCTCCTTGGGGAACTCGGGAGCGCTGGTGAAGCTCATCAGCACATAGTAACCCTCGGTCTTATAGTCGATCGCGTAAGCAAGACGGCGCTTGCCCCACTCGTCCACGACTACGTCGGAACCGTTCTGCTCAGCCAGAGTCTGGAACTTTGCCACAGTGGCGGCAATAGCCTCCTCACCCTGTGCAGGGTCGATGATGTAAACGACCTCATAGTTGGCAGAAATTTTAGCCATACTTTTGCACCTCCTTCTGGTCTTATGGCCCTCACTTTCTGTGAGAGCAAGGATTTGCCCGCATAATGCAAGCCTTATTATTATACATGCTTTTTGCCAAAAGTCAAGATTTTTTCCACACAATTTTATATAATACAGGGCAAATCACGCCATCCGGTTCCTGAAAAAGGCGATCCGGGGCAGCTGCCACATCAGCAGCGCGCCCAGGCCATAGCAGGCCATAAGCTCACCGGCCGCAATAGACGCTCCATTGAGGGCAAAGGTCACGGCAAAGGCATCGGTGAAGCCCACCTGCTCCCAGGCCAGCATCCCCCCCACAAAAATCCCGTTGCACAGCACCGGCGGCAGGGGCGCCAGCCACTTTTTTTTGCACCGGGAGGTGAGAAACGCCGCCAGGAGCGTGGTCAGCGAGCCCACGATGATATCCACCAGGCCGTAGGGGCTGAGGAGATTGGTCAGCAGGCAGCCCACGAACAGGCCCCACACCGTCTCCGGGAAAAAGAAGGGCAAGACGCACAGCGCCTCGGAAAAGCGGCACTGGACCGTGCCGAAGGTGATGCCGAAGACTGAGCCGAATATGGACAGCACGGCGTAAACCGCTCCCACGGCGGCGGCAGTGGTAATGTGGCGAAGGGTCAATTTTTTCATAGTATGGTTCCTCCCATTTTTTGTTTAGAGAACGGCCGGAAGCCGAACGAACGCCCAAAGGGGCGCTTGGACAGGGTGTGGAAACCTGTCGGAAGGTAGTATAGCACAAAAAATCAGAATTGCAACCGCCTATTTTCCCGGTGCCCCGCCGGGAAAAATGCCAGCCAGGCAAAGAAACGCTTGTATGCCATGGTTCGATATGATATAATGTACAATTGATAAATTGGGTTATTATCTGCATATACCAAGGGAGGGCAGACTATGAATGAGAAGATCCGCAAGCTTCTGCGGACCAACACAGTGCTTTATATCCTGCTGCTGCTCCTGTTTGCGGCCGTCACGGCGAAGGTATCGCCGGTGCTGGCCGCCGGCGAGGCGGTGGCGGCGCTGCTGGTGTGGTATGTCAGCCGGCGCCGCAGCAAGGTCATGCAGCAGCAGATGCGCCAGTATGTGGAGCGGATCTCCGGCGGAGCGGACACGGCGAAAAGCAGCAATATGCTCTTCGCCCCGATGCCGATGATGGTCTTCAACCCCGGCAGCGACGATGTGCTCTGGGCCAACGACCTGTTCATGGAGCTGCCGGACGTGGGGCAGGATATTTTCGAGTCCAGAGTGGGCCAGGTGGTGCCGAATTTCGAGACACACTGGCTGCTGGAGGGGAAGCCCGAATACCCGGGGCTCTACGACTGGAACGGACGGCGCTACCGCATATTCGGGTGCCTGTCCAAGCCCGAGAATGACGGACGCCTGGGGGTGCTGGCCACCACCTACTGGATGGATGTGACCGATCTGGAGCACATGCGCGCCACCTTGGCCCAGACCCGCCCAGTGGTAGCCATTGTGATGATCGACAACTATGAGGACCTGATGAGCGCCTGTCCCGAGGGTAAACGCTCGGCGGTGCGGGCCGCTGTGGAAGAGAAAATGGACCAGTGGCGGGGCGACGGCGTACTGATGATGAAATACGACCGGGACCGCTACCTGATGGTGTTCACGGAGCAGCGGTACGAGGCCCTTGCCGAGGGACGCTTCTCCATTCTGGACGAGGTGCGCACGGTGCAGGCGGCCGAGGGCGTATGCGCCACCATATCCATCGGCGTGGGCCGGGAGGCCGGAAGCTATGACGCCCTGATGAAAAACGCCAGTCTCGCGCTGGAAATGGCCCTGAGTCGGGGCGGCGACCAGGCGGTGGTGAAGGACCGGATGAACTTCGAATTCTACGGCGGCCGGGCCAAGGCCACGGAGAAACGCACCAAGGTCAAATCCCGGGTCATGGCCAACGCCCTGGGTGACCTGATGGACGACACGGAGCATGTATACATCATGGGCCACCAGTACGCCGACATGGATACCCTGGGCGCGGCCGCCGGCATATGCGCGGTGGCACGCAAGCGGGGCAAAACGGCGCGGATCGTCCTGGACACGGAGAACAACTCCGTGGGCCCCATGCTGCGCAAGATCCGCCAGCTGCCGGAATACAAGGACGTATTCATCGGCGGCAACGAAGCCTTTCTGCGGGTGCAGCCGGATACGCTCCTGGTGGTGGTGGACACCAACCGACCCGCCAGCGTGGAGTCCGAGCCGCTGCTGGAGAGCTGCAACCGGGTGGCGGTCATCGACCACCACCGCCGGGGCAGCAGCTACATTGAGAAGATGGCCCTGAACTACCACGAGCCCTACGCCTCCTCCGCCAGCGAACTGGTGACGGAGCTGCTGCAGTACCTGCTGGAGCCCGGCGACCTGCTGAAGACGGAGGCCGAGGCCCTGCTGGCGGGCATCGTGCTGGACACCAAGAACTTTACCAACCGCACCGGCGGTCGCACCTTTGAGGCGGCGGCGTACCTGCGCCGCGCCGGGGCGGACACTCAGGACGTGCAGCGGATGTTCCAGAGCGATCTGGAGTCCATGATCGCCCGCTACGCCATCATCCGGCAGGCGGTTCTGTACCGGGAGGATCTGGCCGTGGCTGCCATCAACGAAACCTGCGAGCGGGTGACTGCCGCCAAGGCCGCCGACGAGCTGCTGACCCTCAGCGGCGTACAGGCATCCTTCGTGTTCTATCCCAAGGACGACGGCGTGTACATCTCCGCCCGCTCTCTGGGCGAGGTGAACGTGCAGGTCATCGTGGAGGCCCTGGGCGGCGGCGGAAACTCCACCAGCGCAGGGGGCCAGCTGCCCGACGTGACGGTGGAGGACGTGCGGCGGAAGCTGAAGGAAGCCATTGACAAGTATTACGATAAACCCAATCAAGGAGGAACAAGCAAATGAAAGTGATTTTGAAAGCAGACGTGCGGGGCAAGGGCAAAAAGGGCCAGATGATCGAGGTGGCCGAGGGCTATGCCCGGAACTTTCTCCTGCCCAAGGGGCTGGCGGTGCTGGCCACGGCAGACGCTATGAACACCATGCGTCTGCAGGAAAAGGCCAAGGCCAAGGCGGACGCCGAGGCCAAGGCGGCCGCCACGGAGATCGCCGAGAAGCTCAAGGGCCTGCAGGTGAAGGTTGCATCCAAGGGTGGCGAGGGCGGCAAGCTCTTCGGCGCCGTGACCGGCCGGGAGATCGCCGCCGCGCTGAAGGAGCAGCACGGCCTGGAGATCGACAGCAAGAAGCTGGTGCTGGACGAGCCCATTAAGAGCTTCGGCAGCTACCAGGTCAAGGCCAAGCTGGGCTTTGAGATCAGCGGGACGGTGTATGTCATCGTCACGGAGGAAAAGTAAGCAAGAAAACCGTTCGGAAAGGAGGTTTCCCACATGGATGAACTGCTGGGCCGCGCCATGCCCCACTCCCCGGAGGCGGAGCAGGCGGTGCTGGGCTCCATGCTCATTGATGCCGACTGCGTCAAGGACGTGATGGGCAAGCTGCAGCCCCAGGACTTTTATCTGCAGCAGAACCGGGAGATCTTCGAGACGATCTACTCCATGTTCATCTACTCGCAGCCCATTGACGGCGTGACCGTGGCCCGGGAGATGGAGAAGGCGGGCGTATACCGGGAGGAGACCCGGGCCTACCTGCTGCAGCTGATGGAGGTAACCCCCACCTCCGCCAACGTGATGGAGTATGCCGACATCATCCGGGACAAGGCCCTGCTGCGGGCCATGGCCAAGGCGGCGGGGGACATCGCGGGCATGGTGCAGGAGGGTGTGGGCAGCGCCGGGGACCTGCTGACGGCGGCGGAGCAGAAGATCTATGCCATCCGCCAGGGCCGGGGCAGCCAGGAGATGACACCTGTAGGTGCCGTGCTGAAGGACGTGATGGAGCAGCTGGGCCGACTCATGGGCGGCACGGAGCCGCCGGGTCTTTCCACGGGTCTATCCGCCGTGGACCGGAAGATCAACGGCCTGAATAAGTCGGATCTGCTGCTTCTGGCGGCCCGGCCCGGCATGGGCAAGACCAGTATGGCGCTGAACGTGGCCCTGTCGGCGGCCAAGTCCTCCGGCAAGACCGTGGCCATCTTCTCCCTGGAAATGTCCAAGGAGCAGCTGGTGACAAGGCTTCTGGCCAACGAGGGACTCATTGAGAACACCCGCCTTTCCACCGGCAACCTCCGGGAGAGCGACTGGGAGAAGATCGCCCTGGCGGCGTCGGCTCTGAGCAAGACCGATATCCGCATCGACGACAACCCCCTGCTCACCGTGGCGGACATGAACTCCAAGTGCCGCCGACTGGACAATCTGGGCCTGGTGGTCATCGATTATCTGCAGCTAATGACCTCCGCCGGGGGCAAGGGCTACAGCGGCGAAAACCGCCAGCAGGCGGTGGCGGACATCTCCCGGATGCTGAAGATCATGGCCAAGGAGCTGCAGGTGCCGGTGCTGTGCCTGTCGCAGCTGTCCCGTGCCAACGAAAAGCGGGAGGATAAGCGCCCTATGCTGTCGGATCTGCGCGAGTCCGGCGCCATTGAGCAGGACGCGGACATCGTCATGTTCCTGTACAGGGACGACTATTATAATGAAGACTCTGAAAAGAGGAACATTGCCGAGTGCATCGTGGCTAAAAACCGCCACGGTGAGACCGGCAAGGTAGAGCTGCGCTGGATGCCGGATTACACCGCCTTCAGCACGCTGGAAAACCGCTACGAGGAGCAGTGACGGCTATGGATCTGATGCCGTTTATGACGCAGCACCATATGCTGCCCCCGGCGGGGGGACGGATCCTGTGCGCCGTCAGCGGCGGACGGGACTCCATGTGCCTGCTGCACTACCTGTGGCAGCTGGGACAGCGGGAGAATTTCACCGTGGCCGCCGTGCACATGGACCACGGCCAGCGGGACACCGCCCAGCGGGACGTATTCTTCGTGCAGAATTTCTGCCGGGAGCGGCGGATCCCCTGCGTGACGGAGCGCGTCAGCGTGCCCCGGAAGGCGGAGGAATGGGGCGTGAGCATTGAGGAGGCCGGGCGCACCCTGCGCTACGAGACCTTTGCCCGGGCGGCAAAGCTCACCGGCTCAGACCGCATCGCCACAGCCCACCACGCCGCCGACCAGGCGGAAACGGTGCTGCTGAACCTCCTGCGGGGCGCAGGAGCGGAGGGGCTGGCGGGCATCCCGCCGGTGCGGGGAAACATCATCCGCCCGCTGCTGGAGACATCCCGGCAGGAGATCGAGGCATACCTGGCGGAAAACAACATCTCCCACATAGACGACGAGACAAACCGGGACACCACCATGACCCGCAACCGTCTGCGGCTGACCATCATGCCGCTTCTGCGGGAGCTCTATCCCGGCGCGGAGGAGAGCATCTGCCGCACGGCGCGGATCCTCCGGCGAGAGGAGGAGTGCTGGCAGGAGCAGGTGGGCGCGCTGCTGCCCGATACGGGCACGGAGATGGAGCGACAGGCGCTGTTGAAGCTCCCCTACGCCCTGCGGCTGCGGGCAATGCGGATGCTGACGGAGCGCATGCCCGTGGGGCGAAAGGACTACGGCGCGGTACACTACGAGGCCATGGAGCGGCTGCTCCACGGGCCGGGAGGGCTTCTGTATCTGCCCGGCGGCGTGGTGGCTGTGTACCGGGGTGAGACCTTTTCCCTGCAGATAGAGGAGAAAGCTCCGGAGGGCGCGGCCCTCTTGCCGGGCGTGACCCGGTGGGGCGGATACACCATTATATTAGAAAAATCAAAGCGTCCGGCGGCGGAGAGCGCGCTGGTGCTGGACGCAGATAAGATACCCGGCGGGCTCACCGTGGGCCCGTGCAGGCCCGGGGACGGGCTGCACCTGGCGGGAAGCCGGGGCCGGCGCAGCGTCAAGCGCCTGTGCAGCGACCGGGGCATTGCCCCCGAGGAGCGGGACCGGCTGCCGGCCTTTTATGTCGGCGGGAAGCTGGCGGCCATGTGGCCGATGGGTGCAGACGAGGAATTTCTGCCCCGGGAGACCGGCGGCGAGATGATAACAATTCAGATCAAAAGAGAAATTGCAGGAGGATATAGCAATGGCTAAAAGCAACTTGAATCAGGACATTTTAAAGGTGCTGCTGTCCGAGGAGCAGATCCGCGCGCGCATTCAGGAGATGGGCGACCAGCTCTTTGACCGGTTTAAGGATCGGAACCCCATGTTCGTGGGCGTGCTCAACGGCTGCTTCGTATTCATGGCGGACCTGGTGCGGGCCACCCAGCTCAAGAGTGAGGTGGAGTTCATCAGCGTCTCCTCCTACAAAAACGCCACCAAGAGCTCCGGCGTGGTGGAGATCACCCGGGATCTGCAGCGAGACATCACCGGCCGCGACATCATCGTGGTGGAGGACATTCTGGACTCCGGCAACACCCTGTATTTCCTGGAGGGGTATCTGAAGGCCAAGGGCGCAAGCTCCATCACCCTCGTGACCCTGCTGGATAAGCCCTCCCGCCGGGAAAAGCCCATCACCCCCGACCTGGCGGGCTTTGAGGTGCCGGATGAATTCGTGGTGGGCTTCGGCCTGGACTACTGCCAGCAGTACCGCAACATGCCCTACATCGGCGTGCTGAAGCCCGAGGTCTACAGCAAGTGATTTTCTTAGGATAGGAGGCGGAAACCGCCTCCTGAGGCTGTCGATAAAGTGGTATATTTGCGATAACGGTAAGGAAGGGTGTGTGAGGGAAACCCAAGAAGGGTGTCCCTCACCATTGAAATCAGTAGTTTTTGAAACTTTTCAAAGTTTCGAAAACTTAGGCAGCGGGGCGAAAAGACTTTTTCGACACGCTGAAATAGCCGCCCGGTGGGCGGCTATTTTTGAAGCTCACAGCCTTTCTATGACCCCGCGCACCAGGCGGCACAGCTGCTCACTGCTGCGGTCAGCAACAGCCAGCACCTCCTCGTGGGTGTGCTTTTCCCGGGCGATGCCCGTAGCCATATTGGTAATGCAGGCAATTCCCAGCACCTGCATGCCCAGATAGTTGGCAGCGATGGTCTCCGGAACGGTGGACATACCCACGGCATCCGCCCCCAGGGCGCGATAAGCCCGGATCTCTGCCGCCGTCTCATAGCAGGGGCCGGAGAAAAGGGCGTAAACCCCCTCCTTGCACGGAATATTCAACTGCTCCGCCGCAGACCTGGCCAACTCCCGCAGAGCCGGAGCATATGCCTCCGTCATATCCGGGAAGCGTACGCCGAACCGCTCGTCGTTGGCCCCTATCAGGGGGTTATCCCCCAGCAGATTGATATAGTCCGTCAGGAGCATCAGATCCCCGGGCCGGAGGCTAAGGTTGATGCCCCCGCAGGCATTGGTCACGATGAGGGTCCTGACGCCCAGCCTCCGCAGCACATACACAGGATACGCCACCTCCCGCATGGAAAAGCCCTCATAGTAGTGAAAGCGCCCCTGCAGCGCCGCCACCGGCCTCCCCGCCAGGCTGCCCAGCACCAGATTTCCGGCATGGCCGGCCACCGTGGAGCGGGGAAAATGCGGGATATCCGCGTAGGGGATGACCGTTTGCTCCGTCATCTGCTCCACAAGGCTTCCCAGACCGCTGCCCAGGATCACGCCGCACTCAGGCCGCAGGCCGCTGCGCTCCAGAATATATGCCGCGGACTGCTGCACCATCTCGTAAAATCCGTCCATAACCGTGCTCCTTTCCCCGCCGGCGCTTCAGTTCTTGTGGTGCTCCTGGCTGCCGAAGAACATGTTCGCCCAGAACTGGTATGTATGGCTATGCTCGGCGTACCAGTCGCCGTTGTCCTGCTTGATCTTGTCGGTATCGGCATACTTCTCCAGAGCATGGCAGGCCCGGATGTAGGCCAACTGCAGTGCCCGCATCCGGGCAGACATATGCTCCAGCAGGCTCATGATCTTGGCCGGGTTCTCCTGGAAAAACGTGCTGAAATTGTCATGGGTAATGACCTTGACCACCGTTTTCTCCAGGGCCACCGCCGTGGTGTTGCGGGGCCGGGTCTCCAGAAAGCTGATGACATTGAGGAAGTCACCGGCCTCGATCTCCACCACCAGGCGCTCCTCCGGCGTGCCGTAGTTCATATACACGCCCACACGGCCCAGCATTACATCATAAATGGCCAGCTCAAAGCTCTTCTCCTTGAGGATGATCTGTCCCTTTTTATACTTTCTTTCCTCACCCTGTATCATCGGTTTTGCTCCTTCACGGTTTTTTGCCATCGCTTGACAAGGGCTGCCCTTGTCAAGCGATGGTATCATTGTACCCTACGGTGTCATTTCTGTCAACGAAGAAAAGCCCCCGTCACCGGGGGCTCCTCTTCCCTGTTTTACCGCACCAGTCCCCGCCGGTACTCGGCGTTGATCTGGGCCAATTCCTTTTCCCCGTCGATATACGGCTGATAGATGGCATCCACCCGACCGCCGCCCAGATTGTCACAGCCATTGCAGCCCTCACAGCTGCCGCCACAGGCGGCTAAACCCTGCCGGACGATCTGCTCGCGCTCCTGCCTGGTGGTGTCCCGTATCAAGATCGATCGCATAGACTCTCCCCCTCTTATCCGGCCCGCACCAGCATATTCTCGGCAAAAATGCCGTAGCCCTGGGCGGGATCATTGATCATCACATGGGTCACAGCGCCCACCAGCTTACCGTTTTGCAGGATGGGACTGCCGCTCATGGTTGTGTCAAGATAGGGACAACAATTTTTTGAAATATTTTTTATATGGCTTGCTTTTCAAAACAGATTTCGGGGAATTCTACCAATCCGGAAAGTTCGTCCGAGAAATTCCATTCAATGCGAATGCTTTTGTCCGGTCGAACAATAATCCTTTTGATGAGTTCCTTTGCAAGCTCCGGTGTCAATTTTGTTAGGCTCTGATACGGGGTAACCTTTTCGGCAGCCGAAATTCGGTCGGCACTCATGCGGATTTTTTCTTTCAGCAATGCCTGCTTCTGCTCAGCCATACCATACTGTACTTTTAGTTCTTCCTCTTTTGCGGACAGTGTGTCCTTTTCCGAGACATATACTTCTTTTGTAATATTCCCACAAGCGTATCTCTCGTAGAGAGTCATCTTATCGTCTTGGATTCGGTCTATTTGCCTGTATAAAGATTGACATTCATTCCGAAGGATCTGATCGCTGGATTTTGCGGAGCAACTCTCTCTTTTGATGGATTGTACCTTCGCATCCAATAGGCGGCACTGCATTGAGATAGCTCGTAAAACAATCTGTTCAAGTTGATTGTTATCTATACGCACGCTTTTACAATCCGTCTTGGGATTATAACGGTGCATAGAGCACAGCCAGGTCTTGTTTTTTTCTTTTCCTTTGCTTAATCGGTTTCCGCAGCAGCCGCATATGAGCAATGAAGTGAAGGGATTATCTGATCGTATGCCTCGACCCTTTTTTACCGATTTTATGACGGTTAACGCCCGATAATACTGTTCCCGACTGATAATCGCCTCATGCGTGTTGGGGATTACCTGCTGTAGTTCTGGCGGTACCTGCTTTACATGATTGCTGCCGACACGTACAACATGTGACTTAAACGGCACGGTATCCCCAGTGTAAATGCGATTGAACAATATATTCCGAACCGATTCATAGCTCCATGAGGAGCGAGTCTTATATTTCCCCCTAATATCGGCAAGGTAAACGGATGGCGTCGGTATTGATGCTGTATTTAGCCTCTGCGCGATATTGGTTACGGTAATCCCTGCTGCGGCCCATTCAAATATCTGTCTGACTACCTGCGCAGCCGGCTCGTCAATCACAATCGTATTGCGCACGTCACCTTTTTTATAGCCGTAAGGAGCCGTCCCGTAAACAAACTCACCGCTCAGCTTTTTCAGATCAACAGCACTTTTAATTCTCCTTGAAATGTCTTTGGAGTACATTTGGTTGATCAAGTTGCGTATTGCCAGTTCAAGCCCGCCGGTCGATTCTCCCAGCTCCATGCTGTCAAACTGATCGTTTATGGATATGAATCGAACATTGTAAACCGGAAAAATAAATTCAAGATAATGTCCGGCTTCCAAATAGTTACGAGCAAATCGAGAAAGATCACGCACGATGATCGTCCGCACTTTCCCGGATTCGACCAACTTTATCAGTCGATTCATTCCGGGACGGTTCATCGTTGTTCCGCTGTAGCCGTCATCTACGATTTCCAAAAGACGATCAACTGAGAACCCGTTGCTGCGCAGATACTGTTTGATGCATGTACGCTGCGATTGAATGCTGCAGCTTTCATCTATGCTGCCGTCTTCGACATCGCCGTCTTCTTTTGATAATCTCACATACGAAATATCCATTAGCTCATCCAACCTGACGCACCTTCTCCACACAGTTCTGCAGTTCAGAAATCGACCTATACGGATCACTGAAATTGAAAACAATGGTGATACTCCGGTTACTATGAACCTGAATCTCCTTTATAAGCAGTTTCAGAATTTCCGGCGTAAGAGTCGGCAGAGATTGATACTCCTTCATATTACATATCCACTCCTGCGTAACAGATAATTTTTTCTGCACGGCATTCTTTCTTGCGGCTGCCTCTTCTTCCGCCTCCAATAGGTCCTTCAACTGCTGAGAATACTTTGCCTTCATATACTCATACTCATTCCGGTCAATAATCCGCTCGGTTAAATCAGTAAGAAGGCGTTCCATTCGATTCTCTACTTTTTGCCGCTTCGCAGAGATACTCTCAGAGTTTTCTGTCGCTTCAGTAAAGACCTGCTTTGTTTTCGGTGAATTCTTGATACTTACAACAAGCTGCTCAATATCCACAGCCACCTTTATTTGCTGATTAATTGCATCCTTGACCACAGCATAGATTTGTTCCTGCCTAACATAGTGGCTTGTACAGCGTGTGTGCTCAGAATACCGATAGGTATTGCAATCATAAAAAATGCGGCTCGGAGTATCCGCACCTACTCGTGCGCAGCCTTTGCCTGCTGACATGAGGCTGTGACAATCGGCACAATAAACCAATCCCCGAAACAAATCTCTGTAATCTTCTTCTGCACTGTTCCGCTGACCATAATGTCTTCGCTTTTCAAGCTCCTCAAAGTTTACTTTCTGAACCTGATCAAATAATTCTTTAGACACAAGTGCCGGGTGTGCATTCTCAATGATTTTCCATTCTTCCTTGGGACGCCGTTTTTTATCGAGGCCAACTTTGCTCCGCATTACCTTGCCATGAATACGACAGCCGATATACACTGCATCTTGCGTGATTTTGCGCACAGTGCCTCGTATCCACAATGCACCCTTATACTTTCCCGCCCTGGTCACACCGCGCTCATAACGAATTTTTCCGGGGCATGGAATCCCCTCCAAATTCAATTCTCGACATATACCGTTAATGCTGACCCTGTCAGCCCGCATTTGAAAAATCCGTAAAACAATCGGGGCTGTCTCCTCGTCGACCTTAAATGTATTGTTTTTCGGATCTCTGATGTATCCGTATGGAATGCTGCCTGCAGAAGGCAGGTATTCACCACTGTCCATTTTTGCGTGTATAGACGAGCGGATTTTTTGGGAGATGTCCTTGACATAGTAGTCGTTCATCACCATTTTCAGTGGAAGCGTCAAGGCCGACGAATCTGCATCCGGTGCGGAGCTGTCATAACCATCGTTAATACAAATCAGCCGTACTCCCATTTCCGGGAATATGCGTTCAACCAAATTGCTCGTCATTACAAAATGGCGTCCCAATCTGGAAACATCCTTCACAATGACGCAGTTGATCCTGCCGGATTTTATATCCTCAAGCATTCTCTTAAAGTCAGGGCGTTCAAAATTCATTCCCGTATAGCCATTGTCCGAATATGTGTCAACAAGTACAATGTCTGCCCTGGTCGAAAGAAAATGATTGCCGATTTTCTTTTGGTTTCCAATCGAATTTTGTTCCGGGTCATCACCATCCACTACAGAATGACGACCGTAAAGACCGGCATTCCACATCATATTTTTTGCGTCAGACACTATCAGAACGTTATTTGCCCGGCTTTTTCGTGCCATCTCAACTCACCTCCTTCTGCTGAAGAATTTCCTTATAATAAGCCAGTTCATTCCTGAAATTAAAATCAATTCGGATATGCTTATCCTCATAAACATAGACTTTATCAACAAGGGTAATAACAACCTCTCTTGAAAGCTCTGTAATGCCTTTGAATTTTGCAATAGATGCCATCCAATCCCGTGGAGTGGTATTTGTCAGCGATTTCTCTCTGTCGGCAGATAACTGTCGGATTACACCCTCAGTTTCCTCAATCATCCCAGCATATTTGCTCCGCATTTTCTCATATTCATCCCGATCGATTAAATCGTCGTTGAGGGCCTCATATAATTTCATGCGGAAATCACGGTACCGGTCGAGTTCGCTGTTTTTCTGAGCAATCGCCAAATCCAAGCGCTTAATATGGGCATTTTCAATTTTGCTTTTTCCCATTGCGTTCAGCAACTCATCGGTATCTAAAATAATCTCAATCTGTTTGATAATTGCCCGTAAAACGGTCCGTTCCAATTTGCTTTGTTCAAAGCTATGGCTGCTGCAGCCGTTTCCTCTTTTGTTGGCCGAGCAAACATAATAGCTGAATGTTTTGTTTCCGCGTCTTACTGTCCTGCGCAGCATAGAAGCCTTACAATCAGCACAGAACACCATACCGGACAGCGGATATACGATATCGTTTTGAGGTGCTGTCCGAGTATCCCGTTCCAGCATACGCTGCACAATCATGAAAGTCAGAGGATCAATGATCGGGTCATGGTTATTCTCCACGACTACCCAATCCTTTTCTTCGCGCATCCGCATGGTTTTGATTTTATAATTCGGCGTTCCACGTTTGCCTTGAACCAGTTTCCCAATGTAAATGGGGTTTGTCAGTATCCTGCTAACCGTCACGGCAGACCAGTACGATTTGGAAGAACTTTTGAAGCCTGTTCTGTACTTCAGTCCCTGACTCATTTTATAGTCCGCCGGCGAAAGAACCTTTTCGTTGTTCAGAAAGTCTGCAATTGCCTGCTGATTATATCCTTGAAACTTCAATGAAAAAATGCCCCTGACAACCTCGGCTGCATAATCGTCCACGACAAGCTTATGCTTATCATCAGGAGATTTACAATACCCATAGTTGGCAAAGGCACCTAAAAACTCGCCATTGCCGCGCTGAATCTGAAACTGCCTTCGCAGTTTCTTTGATAACTCGCGGCAATAGGCCTCATTCATTATATTTTTTACCGGAATAATAATATCGTCGCCGGCACGGCTGTTTTCGCTGTCTACATCATCATTGATGGCAATAAAACGTACACCAAAAGACGGGAAAATCATCTCAAGATACTTTCCCGTTTCAATATACTCTCTTCCAAGTCTGGAGAGATCTTTAACAATAACGCAGTTTGCTCTTTTTGATTGTATCGCATCCAGCACATGACGAAACCCGGGGCGGTCGTAGTTCGTCCCGGTATAACCATCGTCCTGAGCTTCCTCGATTAAGTGAATATTGGGGTGTTTCTGAAGATACGCCCGCACCAACTTGCGCTGATTCGCAATGCTGTCACTTTCGTGCTTTGCACCATCATCCTTTGATAGACGGTAGTATGCAATTGCATCATATTCTTCTAAATCGAGCGTCATTTGCTTGTCGAAATAAAGCGCCATAACAAACCTCCTAAATATCTCAGGAAATTTGTTTCCGGTGCCTGCCCGGATGGATGACCGTCCACCCTCATTGACCATATTGATTATGCATTGAAACCGCGCATTTGTCAATGAGAACACATACACTACCACAACTTTCCTGATGTGCGATCCATACTGTTTGCGTAAGCTAAAAGCCGATCTTGCAGGCTTATTTCAGTATCTGTATAACCGATTTCCACCACAATGCCATCGTCTAAATAGCGGTACGGATTGCCGATTTGAGCAACATAGTCCTGTATTCTCTCCTTGCGAGGAATTGAAGTGTCTATTACCACATTCTTTATCTCTCTGAGTGAAGAACGTTTCGCATTGGAATCCGCAAACTCATTCATCTGTCTACTCCTTTCTTTCGTAAGTAATTATTGCCATTTTAGCCTTTCCTATTCAACTATTGAGATTTTAACGTCCACCGGCGTCTGCAGCGAACAGGTCCACAGAAATTTCATCTTCCCGCCTTCATTGTGGCCGGGCCGCGAGTTACGGGCGTATCATTGTCCCAGCTGCGCTTCATGGCGAAATGCAGGAGCTACCTGCCTATTATTACTCATGGTTCTGACTGCCGATCAGACGGATAGGCGCTCGACGAAGCTGGAATGTGCCGGTTCCGGACTATTCAATTTTCAAGGTACAGGTAAGCACGGGGGGTGCCTTACACAAGTAAATACGGACAGTTTTTTCGTTCCATACACTCGCCGACAAAAAATTCAAAAAATGCCGGCTTCAGATATCCCGAAACCGGCATTCGCCTCAAATCTTAAATTTTGAGATGTTAAGCACAATATGCATGAGAATGTACTGCTTCAGATCCTCATCCAAGCAGCCATACAAATAGGAATTATGTAGCTCAGGCGCTTTCCGCCGTCATAAATGCAGTTCCGAATTATTTTATCGTCTCGCTGTTGTTGATGACCGACGCGGAATAAAGGAACAGCGCATCGTCCGCTTTCGTGAAGTCAATCAGTTTTCCGAGAGAGGAGGGCGAGATATAGCGGATATCGACAAGCGTTATTTCGGAATAGCCCGCTGTAAGAAGCGGTGCTATACTGCTGCCGAACGAATCCCGGAAAACGATGAGCCGACCTTCCTTCGCGGCATTCAGATTTTTGATTCTGATGATTGAGCGTGCGCCGCCGAGGAACATTTCATAAGGATCTCTGCCTGCGGCAGCGCTGAGGTCATAAACAGGAATGTCCGACGATGTTTCGGCATTATACACTTTAAGGCCTCGTATCACGGCGTTATCAAGATAGAATAATCTCTCCGGTGCGTGTGGAAGGGCTGCCTGACCGTAATAGACGCCGTAAAAAGAAACGCCCGCGTCATGCTTTTCACACTGTCCTATCCGCTCCGCACCCAGTTTGTCCGCAATTTCGTCGGCAACCTTCAGTATTCTTTCCTGGCGCCAGTGTGGATCGGTGTAATAGAAATCATCCGCCGACAGAAGACCTGAAATATCAATATACTTTGCCTCCGGAAATCCGTTTCTGAGGCGTTCGACAAGAGCCTTGTAATCCTTGTCGGGATAGCCGTTTTGCGATGCGATAAAAACATTTTTATCAGGTATCACCGACAAATATGTTTTTACTCCGGGACTTTTCAGGTAAGCGTCATATATATACCGAAAACGCTGTGCGGCACGATTGACCGAGTCGAAATCCGTCGGAAAATCCAGCTTTGAGAGGTGCTCTCCGACGGAATAAAGTCCGTTGTTATCCTTTTGCATAAACACCTTTGCATTTGCGGCTGCTTTGAGTGTTCGAAAGCCGTCCCGCAGCGGAAACTGGTCGAGCATATAGTTTTCAAAGTCGTTCATAAAGCTGCCGCTTGCAACCGACGAAACGGACAGCGCAGGGCTTTTCGCAAGATGCCGTCTTTCGACTGTCGATTCATCGGCATCGGGCAAAATCCAAAACAAAGCAGCAAAAACCGCAATGAAACCAAGTGACAAAACCAATGTAAGTATTTGTTGGGCTTTCTTCATAATACTCCTCCGGGGAAAGGTTTGAATCTGCAAGTCAGAACCGGAAATAAACGAACGGATTGAACGAACCGTCGATCAGATACGCCGTGCATACGGCAATCGAAGCGACCGTCGCTATCGGCGTTAAAACGGTAAGAACCCTGCTTCCGCCCGCCGTCCCTCCGATTTTCTCATAAATCCGTTTGGGCAGGGGGGTTGCGCCGAGCGCAGCTATAATAAGCAGTACGAGATTACTTTTCAGATAATAAAGCGACGCCGTGTTCGCGGCGGGGATTCCGGCAAGCCCGAACAGGGACTTAAAGCTCATAAATGCGTCGGCAATACTTGCCGAATCGAACAGTACGAAACCGAGCACGACAAACAGCATCGTGTAGATGTGCATAACCACGGCATGCCGTCTTTTTGGGTGCAGAATATATTTTTCAAACAGTAAGAGCAGCGCATATAGCAGCCCCCATAGAATGAAATTCCACGAAGCTCCGTGCCAAAAGCCGGTAGCTGCCCAGACGACAAGAATGTTAAAAATGTGCCGTATAGGCTTTACACGGTTTCCGCCGAGAGGAATATAAAGGTAGTCGCGAAACCAACTGCCGAGAGAAATATGCCAACGGCGCCAAAACTCCGTAATGCTTGCTGAAATATACGGGTAGTTGAAGTTTTCGCAAAAACGAAATCCGAAAATGCGCCCCAGTCCTATCGCCATATCGGAATACCCGGAAAAATCAAAATAGATGTGCAGCATATATGCTGCGGCGTACAGCCAATAAAACAGCACGGTTTTCTCACCGTACGCCTTGCATTCGGATACGAGAAGTGCCGCCGAATTTGCAAGAAGTATCTTCTTTGCAAGACCGATAGAAAAGCGCGTAATCCCCTCCGACGCGTCGGCAAGCGTTGTTTTCCTGTTTTTTAGGCTTCCGGCAATGTCTGAATAGCGGACAATGGGACCGGCTATCAGTTGCGGGAACATCGCCACATACATCGCAAGATCGATAAAATTGCGCTGTGCCGGCACATCGCCGCGATAAACATCTATGACATAGCTCAGGATCTGGAATGTATAAAAACTGATACCTACCGGCAGAGCCACCTTCAGAAGCGGGATGGAAAGACCTGTTACCGCATTGAAATTTCCGATAAAAAAGTCCGCATATTTGCAGTATACAAGCAGGCCGAGACTGGCGACCACCGAAACGGCAACCGCCAGCTTGGCAATTTTTGTCCCGCGAAAGCGTTCAACGAGAAGCGCGGCAACGTACGACTGCGTTACCGCCGCAAGCATAAAAACGAGATATTTCGGCTCTCCCCAACCGTAGAATAACAGGCTCGCAAGAAGGAGAACGGTATTCTTCACACGGTCGGGAACAACGAAATACACGAGCAGAACGCACGGCAGGAAGCAGTACAGGAACGTTATACTTGAAAACAGCATGGCTCTGTCTTATGCGATAGGCACATCGAAAAGCTGTTTTGCCGAACTGTATTCAGCCGACAGCTTTGAGACAAAGGTGTCTGTCAGTTCACCGGCGCCAAACACGGAAACGATATAATCGCCGACGGTCAGGATAACGAGCTTTTCGGGAAATCCGCACAGCCATTGGCGTGCAAGAATGTTCTCTTTTATTTTACCTGCAAGCGCTTCGACGTTTCCGGAGTTTTTAACATGGTATACACCGCAGGAAAAGTTGTTCTGATTAAGCATATGCATAAGCGATGCGGCATCGTCGATCTCGGAAGCGTTCGCCTTCGGGAAGCCAAGCTCAGAGTCAAGGGCTTCTGCATCGGAAACATCGAATTTGCCGGGCATATCTTCCTTCATCTGCTTTTCGGAACCGCCTGTTGCGGAAAATTTTTCGTCAGCCGAATACTTGCTCCAGACCTTTTCCAGGATCTCCAAAGCACCTTTGTCCTGCCCTTTTGCGGCACCAGAAGGCGTGGTCGTCCCGTTTTCGCCGTTCTGCTTCGCGCAGGCTGCAAGTGAGAGAGCCATAACGGCAGCAAGTGCAATTGCAATGATCTTTTTCATGGTATAGTTTCCTTTCGCTTTAAAATTTGTTATTTAAGAAAATCAGCCGACCCCGTTGTTTACTTCAGCGGAAGGCTGATCTCGAACATCGCACCTCCGTCGTTTGCGGCGCGTATCGTTCCCTTATGCAGAGACACGATCTCTTTCGCAAGGGAAAGCCCGATCCCGGTCCCGTCCTTACGGGTGCTGAAAAAACGGTCGAAAATGTGCGGCAAAAGCTCCGGCGCAATGCCATCTCCATCGTCACGGAAACGCACGATGGCTTTCCCTCTGTCTGCCTTACATTCGATCTGTATTTCCTCTTTTGCATACCGCATTGCGTTGGTGATGATATTGGTAAACGCACGGCAGAGCTGAACCTCATCGCAGTTCACCAAAACAGGATCTTCGTCAAAGCACGGGGTGATGCACAGTTTTCTCTGCATCGCCAGTCGTTCCGTGCTGCGCAGGCAGTCATATAAAACCTCTCGGACATCCATCCAATGGAACACGGCATTGGCTTGCCCCGACTCCAATCGGGAGAGCACAAGCAGTTCTTCTACCAAATCGGACATCTGCTCCGTCTCTTCCAGGATCACCCCGGATGCTTCTACAGGATCCAAAACCCCGGTGTGGATGCCCTCCGCGCAGCCCTGAACAGCCATCATCGGCGTTTTCAGCTCGTGCGACACATTCTGGAAAAACCATTTCTGGGATTCGTGCGCCTTTTCAACATAGCCGCCGAGCTTCCAGCCAAAGAGACAGACCAGCACGCTGAGCACCGCCAGCACCGCGAAAAAAACGGCATTCAGACAAGCCGAATACTGCATAACTGCTCCGATATCCACATACAGAATGTACGAATATGCATCCTCATATTCATCGGCTTCGACCTGTGATATGCGGAAAACAAACCGGCTGCCGCCGGTTTTCAGTGTATGGAATCCATCAGCGGCCGGCTTTTCCTTCCGGCAGTATTCCCTTAACTGATATTCGGCTTTTGAAAGGTGTTCCGACGCTGTAAGACCCTCTTCGACTTCAAGATACCGGACGCTGGATGCAAGAAAATGCTCCTCCCCATCGTCCGTCGTTTCGGCAAACGGGATCTGGTCCTTACGCTCGTCCTCCAAAAGTATCGCCTTCTGCGCCTCTGATGTGAGATATTCCGGGATAAAGATATTAACGGTGGCAAGCAGCACCGCAAAAACAAACAGCATCGTGCCGAGGACGGATACGGTGATCTTTCTTCTGATATGCCTCATTTCCCGCCTCCGTCCGATCGCAGGCGATAGCCGTAGCCCCAGACCGTCTCGATCTGCACCCTGCTGTCTGCCGAGGAGAGCTTGCTGCGTATGCGGCGCAGCGTTTCATCGGTCACTCTGGTCTCCACCTCGCCATTGTATCCCCAGATGTGGGTGAGCAGCTCATCGCGCGAAAAGGCCTTGCCCTCGCCACGCATCAGAAAGAGGAGCATCTTCATCTCGTTCGGGGAAAGCGCAAGGGGCTTTTCTCTGCAGAAAAGCTGCTTCTCATCACCCGAAAAGCGCAGATCTCCGACGGTGATATCCCTGTCCGTCGGATCCCCGCCTCGCTCCATCTCCACACGGCGAAGAAGAGATCTAACGCGCATCAGGAGGACCGTCGGGCGAAACGGCTTGGTCAGATAGTCGTCACCGCCTTGCATAATACCGTTGACGTAGTCGTATTCGGTATCCTTTGCCGTCAGAAGAATGATCGGAACGTTGTCCTTTTCACGGATGAGGCGGCAACAGGTAAGTCCATCGGTCCCGGGCATCATGATATCCAAAATAACAAGATCGGAGCGTCTTTTAAAAAACGCGCCTAAAAGTGCGTCACCCGTTTCAAAAGCACACACCTCATACCCGTCATTCTCAAGGAACCTCCGAAGGGTTTCTCTAATATTTTTTTCATCCTCCGCAATATAGATAAGCCGTTTCATGCTGCCCCCCCAAACCGATACAGAGCCGTGCCGTCCGGACACGGCTCTGTGCGTGTGGTTTATTTGATCTTTTCGCAGACCGCAAGGTCGTTATCGCTCAGTACAAAAGCCATATCCGGCTCGTTTGCTGCGATTTTTTCATCATACTCATCGTTGACGCGCTCCCAAAGCTCTGAGTTTCTTTCGAGAACCGCCGCGAGTTTTTCATCAAGGGTGTCGATTTCTGCGTAGGGCCGCTCTGCGTTTTCGTCGGTCATGCGGGAGTAGAGTTCGTTGATCTGATTCTCATACTTTTCGATCTCGGCAAGGTCTGCAAGCAGAGCCGATTTCTCCTGTTCGCTCAGAAAACTCAGATTTTTAACAAAGCCTTCAAGCGGCTGTCCGACACATTCGCCGGAAACCTCTGCAGCGGCCATGCATGGATCATTCACGGGTTCTCCCGGCTTCTTCACATTTGCCGAAGCAGCAGTTGCAGAAACAGTAACAATACTCAGCGCAAGTACGAGAGCGAGAACTGCGGCAAATACGGTTTTCTTGCTTTTCATGGTAAGTACTCCTTTGATTTTATTTGCGGTTTTCCTTCCCGCAACAAAAGTATAGCAAAACGAAGCAGTACATTCACCGCAAAAACGCTTGAAGATTGTCACAAAGCTGTAAGAATCAAAAGTCGTGTATGCCGATAACGGTCACTATTTTCATCAATAGCCTCCGCTACTTTGTTTTCATATCCGTCGGGAGCTTCACCGCGATAGTCGTCCCCCTTTCCGAGCTTTCCTCGACCCGGATCTCACCGCCGTGCAGTGCGACGATCTCCCACACCAACGAAAGTCCCAATCCCACGCCGCCGTTTTCTCTGCTTCTGGATTTATCCACCCTGAAAAAGGGTTGAAAAATGCTTTCTCTGTATTTCTCCGGTATGCCGCAGCCGGTATCTGTGACACGAATGACTAACCGATTTTTTTCATCGGTAATCATAATACGCACCATCCCGTTCGGGCGATTGTAGCGTATAGAATTTTCGGTCAGATTAAAGAGCATACGATAAATCAGTGTGTCACTGCCGATCATAACTCCGTCGCCTTCACTTTCAAGGATTATGCCGTTTCTATCCGCAAGCGGAGCAAGGTCGGCAAGGATCTCCTCAGCCATAGGAGCTAATTCAATACGGTCAGTGCAGGGCACCGTCTTGAGCTCACTCATTTCAAGCAGCGTCTTCGTCATTTGCGTCATACGTTCGGTCTGCTCGCGCAGCAGGCGCAGAAAATCCGCCGTTTCCGGCAATACCTCGGGATGCTCTGCGGAAAACAGTTCAAGCTGTGCCTGCATCAGCGAAAGCGGCGTGCGCAGCTCATGAGCGGCATTCCCCGTAAACTGCCGCTGCGCGGTAAAGCCTTCGTCAAGACGTTCAAGCATCTGATTGAACGACCGGCTGAACTGCCGGAACTCCGGCAGAACGTCTTCGCTGATCTTCATATCTGTCAGATTGTTCAGCTGAACCTTTTCCACTTGAGAAGCAAAAGTGCGCAGAGGCTTCAGCGCGTGTCCGCTTAAAAAGTACGCAAGCACACCGCCGAGGGTCGTAACTGCTGCCGTGATATACCAGTTAGTGGTGATAAATGATTCCTGCGCCCCGTGTACAACAATGGTCAATTCCTCGTCGAGCTTCTTTTGCTCGGGATCAAAATACTCAGGTTCTCCCCTGTCCGTATCCCCGTAGCCCGTAATATAAGAGCCTATGGAATCCATATAATGCCTGCCGGAATATCCGATCAGAACATTCATAAAAACACAGGTTGCTCCGATAAGAAGTACCGTCATTATGGTGATCCGCCATTGCAAGGACAGCTTTTTCACAATTTCTCTTCCTCCATAACATACCCTTCCCCGATTCGGTTGCGGACAGGGTCGAAACCAAGTGCGGCACGCAGCTTCTTCCGCAATGCGGAAATATGTACCCGAATCGAATTGCTGAAAGTATCCACGCTGTTGTCCCACACATGGTCAAGTAGCTCTTCCTGACTGACGGGTCGCCCCTGATTGAGCAGCAGGTATTCAAGTATCCCGATTTCTTTTCGGGTAAGTGACAGCTCCTGTCCGCCAGCGGCGGCGATACGGGTCTTAGTGTCAAAGGATAGCTCACCGCAGATAAGAACCACATCATTCTGTGTAAACTGACGACGGGTAAGACTGCGTATCCTTGCTTCCAACTCCTCTAAATGAAAAGGCTTTGCCAAATAATCATTGGCTCCGGCATCCAGCCCCTCCACCTTGTCAGCGACCTCACTGCGTGCCGAAAGAATCAGCACCTTTGTATCTCTGTCGGTTTGACGCAGCGTTCTGAGCACCGTCATCCCATCCGCCCCCGGCAGATTTAGATCCAGTAAAGCAAGATCGTATCGCTCCACACCGAGCAGTTCGATTGCTTTGTTTCCGTCATAGCAAAAATCCACGCTGTAAGCGAGCCGTCTGAGACTGCGAACGATCGTCTCACATAACGCGCGTTCATCTTCAACCACCAAAATATGCATAGGAAATCTCCTTACGTTGTTTCTCCAATTTTTCGACTTAATTATACCACACGGAAATAAGATTTTTGTTAAGTTTTCGTTTTTAACAGGGATTTTATATCCTCTTTGCTACAATGGGAGCACAAAAGAAAGGGGTGACCGAATTGATTCGATCGAAAAAAGCCGCATTTCAGGTTGCGCTGCTTATCTGCGGTGCTGCGATGCTGTTTTACGGAGCATGGCGAGGAGAGGCAGAGACCGTGCTGAGCAAGGCAATACGGCTGTGTTTGGAGTGTGTGGGAATTGGATAACAAAAATGCGAAGAAGAAAAAAGGCTGCGTATCGCAGTTTCTCTCACACTTTCGTGGACTGTTCCAAGCAGGAGCAACACTGCTGACCAACCTTCATCTGCCCAATTTCTTGAAGGGCGGAATTTATCAAGGGAAAGGAAAGGCTGTCTGTGTACCGGGGCTCAATTGTTATTCCTGCCCGGCGGCATCGGGGGCCTGTCCGATCGGCTCGTTTCAGGCAGTGGTGGGATCGTCGAAATTCAGCTTTTCCTACTACATCACAGGATTTCTCATTTTGCTCGGTGTGCTGCTCGGCCGCTTCATCTGCGGTTTTCTGTGTCCCTTCGGATGGTTTCAGGAGCTGCTGCACAAGATTCCGACCAAAAAGATCTCCACCAAAAAGCTGAAGCCGCTGACCTACATAAAATATGCCGTTCTGCTTTTTATGGTGGTTTTGATGCCAATGCTTATCACAAACGATGTCGGTATGGGTGATCCGTTTTTCTGCAAATACCTTTGTCCGCAAGGAGTACTTGAGGGAGCGATACCTCTCGCCGCCGTCAATTCCGGCATACGCGCCGCACTCGGTACGCTCTTTTCGTGGAAGCTCGGCATTCTGGTCGCGGTAATCCTGCTGAGTGTGTTTTTCTACCGCCCGTTCTGCAAGTGGCTGTGTCCGCTGGGCGCATTTTATGCGCTGCTGAACAAGGTATCGCTTTTCGGAATGAAAGTTGATAAACACAAATGCGTTTCCTGCGGAAAATGTGCAAAGGCATGCAAAATGGATGTGGATGTAACCAAAGCCCCCGACCACACCGAATGCATCCGCTGCGGCATGTGTATCCGTGCCTGCCCCACCAAGGCTATAAGCTTCCGCTACGGCTTCGGCAAGGGAAAAGAAAGTGATTGTCCCGCCGAAAGGGCGGAATCAGCAAAACAAATATCTGATACAGAAAAGGAGTAAACACAATGAAAACAGCAAAAATTTTAACCGCATTGACCGTCTTCCTGCTGATATTCAGCCTTGCTGCCTGCGGCACAAGCAAGGACAACAAGAAAGATGACGGAAACAAAAAGTCTGAAATTGCATCTCTTATGGCAACGGAACCCGGCACGAAGGACGAAGCAACCGCGCTTCATCAAAAACTGATGGAGCAGGAAAACGCCATTCTTTCCAAAAACAGTGCTCTTTGGGAGAAGGTGTTTCTCTCTGCCAATAAAGCGATGATCGAGGACGGCGGAAACTACGGAGATTTCCTTCTGAAGACGATTGACGGCGCCAAGGATCAGTTCAAGGCGGATGAGCTGAAGCTGCTTAACGAGGGCGCCGAACAGATCCGTGAGATTGAAAAAAAGCTGACGGTTCTTGAGCAAAAGTTTCCCGGCTGCGGAAAAAAGCCATCCGACGGCGATATGAGCGTTCCGGCAGAGAACGGCAAACCGACAGAAAAAGGGGATCCGATGAAATTCCCCGCCTTTGACGGTAAGGATCTTGACGGAAACGAAGTGAAGAGCAGCACACTGTTCGCGGGAAACACCGTTACCGTAGTAAATTTCTGGTTTACCACCTGCAATCCCTGCGTGGGTGAGCTTGCTGACCTGGAAGCGCTAAACAAACAGCTTGCCGAAAAAGGCGGCGCGGTAGTCGGAATCAACTCGTTCACTCTTGACGGGGATAAGGCGGCGATAAGCGATGCAAAGGATATTCTGGCAAAGAAGGGCGTATCCTACCAAAACATTTGGTTCGACGCAAAAAGCGAAGCCGGGAAATTCACCTCCGGACTGTACTCATATCCCACGACCTATGTTGTTGACAAGAACGGCAACATCGTAGGCGAACCGATCGTCGGTGCGATAACCGCCAAGAAACAGGCTGAGACGCTGCAAAAGCTGATCGACCAGGCCATTGCAAACAGTAAGGGCTGATGCGTATCGATCACCCGACACAGAGCCAATAACACATATTTCCGAAAAGGCGAGGGCGGATAGCCCTCGCCTTATATCATATGTCCGCTTCCGCCTCTTCTTTGCGATCTTCCCGGATCTGCCGTTCAAGCGCCGACTGCTTGGCGAGAATGGCGTTTACCTTATCGTACAGATCCTCAATCATGATCTCGGTCTTCAGGTTGACTTTATAATCATTTTCGGCGCGGCGGCGATCCTTTTCCTCCTGACGGTTCTGACTCATCATAATAAGCGGTGCCTGGATGGCCGCCACGCAAGACAGGACCAGATTCAGCAGGATAAACGGATACGGATCAAACGCCCCGGCTGCCAGCAGAACATTCACGACCATCCACAGGATCAGAACTCCGCTGAAGGAAAAAATAAATGCCCAGCTTCCGGCAAATTTTGCAATGGAATCCGCCGCACGCTGTCCCAGCGTATACTTTTCCTTTCCGCCTTCGGGCTGCACCGAGACCTTGCTGTCCGCCAGCAGATCCAATACCTCTTCATCCGTCATATCACGGCGGATATCGTTTAGGACTTCTCTTAACAGTTTTCTGTTTTCTTTCATGATAGCTATTCCTCTCTCCGATCCTTCTTCGCGTTACGCAAAAGCCTCTGCGGGCTTTTTGAGCAGCGAAAGGCTGTTCTTCACCACCCGGCTGACAAAGCGAATGATCTCCTCTTTGCTATACCGCTCGTAATCCTCCACGACAACATGCATCATGCCGTTGGACAGATGGGTATACATCATTTCAAGCTCCGCATCCCGGGCCATAGGCAGTTCCTTTTGCCAGTAAGCGATACTGTCTTTCTTTGCGAGCGCGATCATTCGCTCGAGGACCGTTGAGCTTGTATTTCCGATAATCAAAGCACTGCAGGCCTCCCGATTCTGATCGATCATATCGTAAATAGCTTCGATAAGAGCCGTAACATCAAATGAGTTTACGTAACGAAGGGACCGTTCAAACGCCCCGATAAGCTCGTTCTCGATGCTCTCCAGCAATGCAAAGCAATCGCTGTAATGTGCGTAGAAGGTCGCCCGGTTCAGCTGTGACAGCTCGCACACCTCTTTTACGGTGATCTTGTTGACCGGTTTTTCTTTCAGCAGCTTCAGTAAAGACTGCTTAAGCACCATCTGTGTATAGCGTTTTCTGGCATCTATTTTTTCCATTCAAATTTCCTCCGAAAAAAGTTCACAAAGTTAGGCAACACTTGCGAGAAAGATGTTGTTTTTCTTTCAGTTAGACCGTGAGTGCCGATTGTTTTTATAGTTTATATCCAGTATACTATACTCGTGAAAGATAGTCAACACCTGTGCGGTTATCCAAAGGAGGTTTTCTCTATGTATACCAGATATTTGATCACCGGCGCCACCGGTTTTCTCGGTCGGGCAATCGTTGAGGAACTGGTGCGCCGCAATGTACGGGTAGACGCATTGGTGCTGCACGATGACCCTTATGTGGCTTTGCTCCCGGAAAAGGTCCGTACGGTCATCGGCGATATATGCGATGATGACTCGCTTGAGCAGTTCTTTGCGGACACGGATAACAACACCTGCGTGATCCACTGTGCCGGCATCATCTCCGTCGCCTCCAGATCCGGCTCAAAGCTCTATCAGGTCAATATAGGCGGCACCTGTAAGGTCGTCCGGCAATGCTTGGAGCATCACATAGGAAAGATGATCTATGTCAGCTCTGTACACGCCATACCGGAAAAACCGAAGAATTGCGTCATTACAGAGGATTGCGAGTTTTCTCCGGGACTTGTAGACGGCGATTATGCCAAAAGCAAAGCAGCTGCAACGGAAATGGTCTTTCGTGCAGCACGGCAAGGGCTTAACGTCAGCATTGTTTTTCCCTCCGGGATCATCGGCCCCGGTGATGTGATCGGCGGAAGCTTTACATCAATGGCAAAGTCCTTTCTCACCGGGAAACTGCCCTTTGCCGTGCGCGGCGGGTATGACTTTGTAGATGTACGGGATGTGGCAAAAGGGATCATGGCTTGCGCGGAAAGCGGCGAGCAGGGCAAGGGTTACATTCTGTCCGGACATTACATCACCATCCGCAGGATGCTGCAGATCGTCGGAAAGGCTGCCAAGCGGATATACCGCCCCATATGTTTGCCGTTAAAAATCGCAGGGCTTGCGGCTCCGTTCTTTGAACGCCGTTGCCTGAAAGAAAAAAAGCCGCTTTTCTTCACCCCATATTCTATTGCCGTTCTTGGTTCAAACGGACGGTTTACCCATGCTGCCGCAACGGAGAGGTTCGCCTATCGGCCGCGCCCGATTGAGGAGACCTTACGGGATATGACCGCCTGGCTTGTCAGCCAAAAGGCTAAGGTCGGCAGCGCCCTTTAAGAGGAATGTGTTCATTTATAAAATCATTCTGACCGACTCCCCCTGACACACCGCAACAGATTCGGTCTCTTTGCTTTTCTGCCGTTACTATAGTGTAATAAAGACAACTCATCCGCCCTTTCCGCCTGAAATATGGCCCGGCAACTCCGTGCCTCTGCGTTTGCCCACACTCCAGTATCGCATCATAATCCCATCGTTTTCACGGCTCGGCACGGCCTTTCTTTATTCCCACCTATTCATCATTTAACAAATAGAGTTTCGATTATGGTAAAAGTGCTTTTATTCACACCCGGGACGGCCAGAACCGTCAGACCGGTAAGAGCGCTTATTACATCCGCTTTCGGCAGAATTTTCTGCCGCGGGAGCGAAGCATTCTCAGGTACTCCCATTTGTGCCAAAATCGCTTTGCGGACTTCGTCGCGCGGAATGCCGGTATAGTGATCCAGTGGCCCGAAGCGAATGTCCATCCGACCGATCACATCATCATAAATCAGTACACCTTGTTTTTTCATAATTGACCTTCTCCATCCTCTCAAAATATAAAAAGACCGATAGGCAGTTTATATCCCATCGGTCTTAGTGTGGCAGTCGCCAAATGGCGATTAAATTGAATATGACTCCTTTCTGCTTGAGTTAGCTGTTAACGGCTGAAAAAACTCCCGACCAGAGAGTTCACAGCATTTTTGTCCGTCACATTTGCGCAGAATGTGGTCCTATTTTCGTGGTCAATGAAAATATGGACAAGCACCGGAAACCCGCTTGAAATCAAGCTTTTCCTGTGTTGTCCCAATTATAACACACTCACATCCCCTGGACGATGCCGCCGGTGGCCTGCAGCAGCTCCGGATCCGTGATGCGCAGCAGCAGGTTGCGGGTGGTATCCTCATCCCGGCATACCTTGACGATCTCCGCCTCATACTCCCGGATCTCCTCGCCGGAGATGGTGGAGCGGATCACGGCTCGCCCGGTGGTCACCTCCTCCGGGGAGGCCACGGCCACAGGCTCGCCCGGGGCGGGAAAGCTGCTGTCGGACACGGTGCCGAATATGCCGCCGTCACTGTTCACCGTCACCGTGCCCACATCCCGCTGCACGGAAAAATCGCCCTTAAGCTCGCCAGGGTCGCCCTTCTCGCCCTTTTTCACCGCCTTCACGGTGGTCTCCATAATGGAGCCGGAGCCCAGGCTCATGAGCTGGGCGGTGTCCACATCCGTGATACCGTGGCCCAGGGCGCCGAAGCTGCCGCTCTCCGGGTCATAATAGGTCATGGTGCCGATGCCGGCCATGCTATCCCGGATCCACGCGCCCAGCCGCACAGCGCCATCTGCCGTACAAACGGGCGTGATCTCGGCGGTTTTATTCTCCTGCCCCCGCCGGAAGGTCAGGGATGCCGTCCGGTCTCCGTTTTCCTGCAGCAGCTGCTGCAGGTGCTCCGTGGACTCGATCTTCTTGTCATTGAAGGTCAGCAGCAGGTCGCCCTCCTGGATACCCGCCATCTGGGCGGGACTCTTGCCGCCCACGCCCTCCAGAGCCGACACATCCACCACCAGCACGCCGTCGGCAAATAGCTTGATCCCCACCGCCTGGCCCAGCGGGATCACGGTCTTCTCCTGGGCGTATGCGCCCTGCACGCAGGCTGTAAGCGCCAGCACAGCCGCCGCGCAGAGAGCCACCACGCGCCGCCAAAGGGATTTGCTCCTGGTTTCATACATGCAGCCACCCCTCACTTTTTCATTTTTTGTCGTCGACGACATGGTTTACTTTGTGCCGGGAAAATGAAAAAATGAGCGGCAATTATAGGAGAATGTGACGCAATTTTCTGCAGCAGTGTGCCGAAAAAGTCTTTTCGCCCCGCTGCCTGAGTTTTTGAAATTTTTTCAAGGTTTCAAAAACTGCTGATTTCAATGGCGAGGGACACCCTTCTTAGGTTTCCCTCACACGCCCTTCCTTACCGTTATTGCTATCTTACCGCCTTATCGACAGTCTCTGTGCTTTCATTATTGTTAAGCACCCGCATAAATTTGAATTTTATTCAAAAAAACCGGCACGCCCTCCGCCTCCGTCCCCCGGGGAGTTATTGCTTTTCTGGAAAATACACGGTATAATGTATCTCGTATATTTACCCCATTGGAAAGAGGTTTCACACCATGAGGATCACCGTAAAAGTAGGCACATCCACCCTGACCCACGCCACAGGCCGGCTGAATATTCAGCGCATCGAAAAGCTGTGCAAGGTACTCAGCGACCTGAAGAACGCAGGCCACGAGATCATTCTCGTCTCCTCCGGCGCCATCGGTATGGGCGTCGGCAAGCTGAATCTGCCGGGCCGCCCGGCGGACATGCCCGGCAAGCAGGCTGCCGCCGCCGTTGGGCAGTGTGAGCTGATCTACACCTACGACAAGCTCTTCGGAGAATATAATCACACGGTGGCGCAGCTTCTGCTCACCGGGGAGGATATCAAAAACGGCCAGCGCAGCCAAAATGTCCGCAACACTCTCACCCGTCTGCTGGAGTTGGGCGCACTGCCGGTCATCAATGAAAACGATGCCGTGGCCACGGACGAGATCGGCGTGGAGAACACCATCGGCGAAAACGACACCCTGTCTGCTATCGTAGCCGCGTCCATCGGCGCAGACCTGCTGGTGCTGCTGTCGGACATTGACGGTCTCTATGACAGCGACCCCCACCAAAACCCAGACGCACAAATCATCCACACTGTGGGAAACGTGGATGACCGTGTCTACGCCCTGGCCGGTGGCACCGGCTCCGCCCTGGGCTCCGGCGGCATGGTCACCAAGCTCAACGCCGCTGTCATCGCCACCGAGGCAGGCTGCGAAATGGTCATTGCCAACGGCAGCAAGCCTGAGCTGCTCTACGACATTGCCCAGGACAAAGCTGTGGGGACAAGATTTTTAAGGAAGAAGGTCTGACGCCATGACGACTATGGAGATCATCCGCCGCACCCGCGCCGCCCGGCCCAGCCTGCACACCCTGACGGCGGAGGAGAAAAACCGCCTGCTCCTGTCTATGGCCCAAAGCCTTCGGCAGCACACAGAGGATATCCTCCGCGTAAACGCCCAGGATGTGGAAGCCGCCCGAAACAAAATTTCCGATGTGATGCTGGACCGGCTGCGGCTGGATAAAGGCCGCATCGCCTCCATGGCCGACGGTATATGCGCCGTGGCCCAGCTGCCCGACCACACGGGCCGCATCCTCAGCGAAGTGAAGCGCCCTAACGGCCTGACCATCTATAAAAAGCAAGTGCCTCTGGGCCTGGTGGCCATCATCTACGAGAGCCGCCCCAATGTCACCTCCGATGCTGCGGCTCTGGCCATTAAGAGCGGCAATGTCTGCGTCCTGCGCAGCGGTCGGGAGGCCATCGGCAGTGCCCGGGCTATCACCGCCGCTCTGAAGGAGGGTATCTCCGCTGTAGGCGGAAACCCGGATATTCTCAATATTCTGGAGGACACCAGCCACGACAGCGCCCGTCAGTTGATGCAGGCCAAGGGGCTGGTGGATCTGCTGATTCCCCGGGGCGGCGCGGGCCTCATCCGTGCCTGTGTGGAAAACGCCACCGTTCCCTGCATCGAGACGGGTACCGGCATCTGCCATGTGTACGTGGACGAGTTCGCCGACCTGGACAAAGCCATAAAAATCATCGTAAACGCCAAAACCAGCCGTCCCTCCGTCTGCAATGCCGAGGAGGTCTGCCTGGTGCACCGGGCCGTGGCGGAACAGTTCCTGCCCATGCTGAAAAAAGCCCTGGTAGATGAGCGCCTGGCGGCGGGCCAGATCCCCGTGGAGCTGCGCCTGGACCCGGCGGCAGCCCAGATCATCCCCGGCACCCCCGCCTCCGACCGGGATTTTGACACGGAGTTTCTGGATTATATCCTGGCTGTGGCCGTGGTGGACAGCGTAGATGCCGCCATCGCTCATATCCTGCAGCACTCCACCGGCCACAGCGAGGCCATCGTCACGGAAAACGCCGAAAACGCCCAGCGCTTCGTGGACGAGACGGACAGCGCCGCCGTCTATGTCAATGTCTCCACCCGCTTCACCGACGGCGGCGAATTCGGTCTGGGCTGCGAAATGGGCATCTCCACCCAAAAGCTCCACGCCCGGGGCCCCATGGGACTGGACGAGCTGAGCACCTATAAATACATCATCCGCGGCAGTGGACAGACCCGCTGACCGCCACCGTAAACTCTCCCAAATATCCGTAGGGGCGGGGGTCTACCCCGCCCCTCCTTACGCTGTTTTTCCTGCAAAGATTGACAAAAATGACCTCGCATGAGAAAATAATACCGTAAGCTGCCAATGGACGAGAACCGCACGGGGGAAGGAAGACACAATGGAGCCAAAATTGATTTATGAAGATGACATCCTTCGCGACTATTGTTACAAGGTCGAAAGTCTCGATCGGGTTTCAAAAATGCAGGCTTTTCTCAAGGAATATTACCCGGATCATGTTTACACCAATATAACCATTATTTTTGAGAATGACGACGGGTACATTCCCGACGAAAAGTACGATACCTTTGAGGAGATCACAGCGCGGTACCATGCCACCCATTTGGAGGACCTGGTGGATCATATTTCCCTGAATACCACCATAAACGGAAAGCGATCCCTAATCACGATGTACCCCAACGGCGCTGTTACAGTCTGCGTCATGAAAAAGTGATACACCAACATTCCCCGCCGGCCAAGCCGACGGGGAATGTTGGTGTTCATCGCAGCCGATAAGCTTTTACCCCGCCACCCGGGCTTGCACCGCACCGCTTGTAACCCTCCGTAGGGGCGACCCTCGCGGTCGCCCGCCCTGCCGCACTTCTTGCCACAGTTCGTAGGGGCCGATGCCCACATCGGCCCGCCCCCACTCCATATTGTGCGTCCGCCCGTCACCCGGGCCTCCGCAAAAAAACGACCGACCCTGTGAGGGTCGGTCGTTTTATATGTGCCGGAAAACCTTCCGGGTTTTTCCGGCATAAGCAAAAAAGCTCTTTGCCTGCTCGGCATCCAATATGCTGAAGCTCTCTGGAACCGGCGTGACCATAGAGGACTTTGGCTTCACATCTAAGGAATAAGGAGATCCGTTATGAAAAAGTTTATATGCTTATTATTTGCGCTCCTCATGGCGACGCAGCTGACGGCCTGCGCAAGCGAAGCCACCAAGGCCTTGCAGGAAGCTAAGCGCGCCTTCAATAACGCAGAATGGGCCGAGGCAAAAGATTATGCCCAACAGGTCATCAATAACTACCCCGACACAAAGGCCGCCCAAAGCAAGCTCCGCATATCAAAGTGCTGGGTCTCCGGCCCGGATTCTGCGGGCGGCTATGAGCTGCATATCAACTACACCAACAAATCAGATAAAACCATCAAATATTTCGACTTTGGCGTTACATTTCATAATGCCGTCGGCGATCCTATCAGCACCTGGCGGATAGACAGGATAGAATACTGCCGGGACACAGGCCCCATAGCGCCCGGCGGCGGCCAGAGCGACAGTTCAGTATACTGGGGAAAATACTATGATGCCCCCATCGACCACCCTGAAATCGTCTCCGTCGATGTGGAGTATATGGATGGAACGACTTGGACTCTAACAAAAGACGAGATCGCCTATGTACAGTACTAATATGCTCTGCATGGTGAGCTTATTTTCACCGCAAATGGTAAAATCTGTCACACTGCATTTATCGAAATAATATTCGCCCCCGCCGCGGCGATTTCACGTGCCGCAGGTACATCTCAATCCGCAACGCAGTATTTCATTTCACCGCCCTGCCGGGTGGACTTCATTAAAAAAGAGGCTGGCAGATACTGCCAGTCTCTTTGTAGTTTCGGAATTATTTAATTTCTTTCAAAAATCTTGAGGATGTCGTCAAACTGTGTCTCTTCCTTGCGCAGCTGCTCCGCTTCCTCCTCCGAGTCGGCCACCGGCTCCTCTGCGGCAGGCTTTGCCTCAACTGCCTTGGCCGCCACAGGCTCGGAGATCTGGGCTACCTCGTCCGGCTCGGCAAAGCCAGTGGCGATGACGGTGACGCGGATCTCGTCGTCCAGATTTTCGTCGAAGGTGGCGCCGAAGATGGTCAGCGCATCAGGATGCACCGCCTCCTGCACCAGCGTGGCCGCCTGCTCCACTTCCTCCAGTCCGATGTCCATGGAGCCGGTGACGTTGATCAGCACGCCCTTGGCGCCCTTGATACTGGTCTCCAGCAGGGGGCTGGAGATGGCCATGCGAGCCGCCTCCTCCGCCTTGCCCTTGCCGGCGGCGCGGCCCACGCCCATATGGGCAAGACCCGCGTCCTTCATCACAGCGGTGACGTCGGCAAAGTCCAGGTTGATGAATCCTGTATCCCGGATCAGGTCGGAGATACTCACCACCGCCTGGCGCAGCACGTCGTCCGCGATCTCAAAGGCGTTGGCGAAGGTAATCTTCTGATCGGTAGCGTACTTCAGCCGCTCGTTGGGGATGATGACCAGAGAGTCCACCTTGCTCCGGAGCTCCTCAATGCCCTGCTCAGCCTGGGTCATGCGCTTGCGGCCCTCAAAAGCGAAGGGCTTTGTCACCACGCCCACAGTGAGGATGCCCTGCTCCTTGGCGGCCTCCGCCACCACGGGTGCCGCGCCGGTGCCGGTGCCGCCGCCCATACCGGCGGTGACGAACACCATGTCCGTCTCCTCCAGCGCCTTGGCCAGCTGGTTGCGGCTCTCCTCGGCGGCCTTGCGGCCCACCTCGGGATTCGAGCCCGCACCCTTGCCGCCGGTGAGCTTCTCGCCGATCTGGATCTTATAGCTTGCCGCAGAAGAATTCAGCGCCTGCTTATCCGTATTCACGGCCACAAAGTCAACGCCCTTGATGCCGTCGTTGACCATGCGGTTGACCACGTTATTTCCACCGCCGCCAACACCGATGACCTTGATGCTGACAACATTTTCCACTCCTGTATCCATTGCAAATGCCATGTCTTTTCCTCCTGCTGCAGATTGTGTGAGATGGCAGTTTTATCATCCGTTCAATGAATGGTTTTGCTGCTGCTATACCACTACTATTCTATTACAGTTTCTGATTTCGGTCAAGTATTCCCGAACAATTTCCCCGAAAAGTTTACCCGGGGATAAATCGGATCTCCTTGCGTTTGAGATCGATGGTTCCCTTCTCGTTTGCCTCCAGCTTTGTGTCCACCACAGCCAGCAGACACTCCAATTTGTAGTCAAAATCCGCGTCCCAGGCCATGAGCACGTCAAACCGCCCGTCAAAGCGCAGGGTGATCTGCTGGCTGTCCTCCAGATGGATCTGGCTGCATCGGCTCAAGGCGTTCTTGCTTCCCAGGGCCTGCAGGAGCCGCAGAAGACTGTCTCTGGCCTCCGTCTGTTCGGCGGGCACCTGCAGGGGCTTTCCCACCTCCGGCTCCACGGCCGTCAGGCCGGTGATGCGCGTCACATCCTCCCCGGCGGCACCCTGCTCCACCACCTTGCCGGTGCTGCTCAGCAGCCAGTCGCCGCCCGTGCCCTCTATGGCGCACAGAACGCCGTTTTCCTCCACGGCGATGCACAGGGTATCCGGCAGCTTCCGGCTGATGCGCACGCTGGAGATATAGGGCAGCTTCCGGGTGATGGCCTCGGCGGCGCTGAATTTATTGATAAGAAACAGGTTATCCCCCACATGGATGCCGCCGCTGTCGGCGATCTCCTGCTGGGTATAGCGGCTGTTGCCGGTAACCTCGATGGTGTCCACCTTGAAAAACACAGCCAGAGCGGCCACAATGGCGCCGCAGATGACAAAAAACATCAGCAGCTTATATAAAAAGGAAAAGCTCCCCTTTCTTTTTCTCCGTCTGCGTCTGTTCCGTGCAGCCATATTTCCCCTCCTCTTTCGTTTATTCTGTCCTGGATATGCATGCCCCCAAGCCCGCAAGGTCTCCCACTATGTCGGCATATCCCCGTTCAATGTGGTGGATCTGCTCCACTCGGGTGATGCCCTGTGCCTGCAGGCCCGCCGCCACCAGTGCCGCGCCGCCCCGCAGGTCCGTGGCCTCCACCGCCGCCCCGTGCAGCCGCTCCGTTCCGGTGACGATGGCTGTCTGCCCCTGGGTGCGGATGAGCGCGCCCAGCTTCTGCATCTGGGGTACATGGCGGTACCGGCCGGTGAAAATGTCCTCCGTAAACACCGTGGAGCCCCGGCTGCGCAGCAGCGCCGCCATCATCACCGCCTGGCCGTCCGTAGGAAAGCCCGGATAGGGCGAGGTGCGCACCGGGGGCACTGCCCGCAGATGCCCGCTGCTTTTCAGCATAATGCCGCAGCTGTCGCTGCAAATTTCACATCCGCTCCGCTCCAGCGCGCACAGGACGGCGGCCAGATGCCGGTAGTCCGCCCGGCGCAGGTAAACGCAGCCGCCGGTTCCCGCCGCCGCGCAGAGGTATGTAGCCGCCACGATACGGTCCGGCCGCACCCTGTGGCTGCAGCCGTGGAGCCTTCTGCGCCCTTCCACCGTCACGGTGGCGCTGCCGGCCCCCCGGACACAGGCGCCCATAGCCCGCAGGAAGTCCTGCAGCTCCACGATCTCCGGCTCCCGGGCGGCATTGGAAATGACCGTGGTCCCCTCCGCCGCGCAGGCCGCCAGCATGGCGTTTTCCGTAGCGCCCACGCTGGGCGTACGCAGGAATATCTCCGCCCCACGCAGATGGCCGCCCCGGCAATAGAGCCGGCCATCCTCCTCCCGGATCTCCGCGCCCAGCGTTCTCAGGGCGTGCAGATGCAGGTCAATGGGCCGCGGCCCCAGGTCGCAGCCCCCGGGTTGGGAGCACACCGCTTCCCCGCAGCGCCCCAGAATCGCCCCCAGGAACATCACCGACGAGCGCATCCGGCTCATCAGCTCCCGGGGGATCTCGCACCGGCTGATGCCACGGGCATCCACCACCAGATCGGCCCCCTCCCGGCGGACGGTACCGCCCAGATGGCGTATGATCCGCGCGGCTGTGTCCACGTCGCTGAGCGCGGGGCATCCTCTCAGGCGGCAAATGCCGGGGCAGAGCACTGCGGCCGCCAGCATGGGCAGCACGCTGTTCTTCGCCCCCTGCACCGTCACCGCGCCGGAGAGCTGTCTGCCGCCCTCCACCAAAATGACGCTCATATTTCTCCCCCGTCCTCCATAGAATGTACGCCATCCTATGCTTTGGGGAATCTGTTGGTTACTTCACCAGCTCCATTACGGTATTATAAATCCGCTCTGTGGCGTCCAGAATACCCAGCTCTGCCATGCCCCGGCTCATAGAATCCCGCCGGGTGGGGCTGTCCAGAATGTCCCGTGTGGTCTGATAGAGCTTTTCGCCGCTGCACTCCATCTCATGGATCAGGCAGGCGCCCCCGTGCTGGGCCAGAATGCGGGCGTTCTTCTCCTGATGGTCGTTGGCCACATACGGCGACGGCACGATGACCGTGGGCACCGCCAGGGCCGTGATCTCGCTGATGGTGGAGGCCCCGGCCCGGCAGATCACCAGATCCGCCGCCCGCATCACCACCGCCATGTCGTAGATATACTGGCGCACATCCAGGCGGTTCTGACCCGTCAGGCCTGCCTGCTGCAGCTCCTGCTGCATCCACTCCCAGCTGCCGCTGCCGGCGGCGTGGATGTGGTAAAAGGGGAAGCCATCCTCCTTTTCCCGCCGGAAAAAGTCCAGCATCTGGCGGTTCATGGTGCTGGCGCCCAGGCTGCCCCAGAAGGATACCACCAGCGTCTGAGACGCCGGGATACCCAGCGCCGCCTTGGCCTCCTCCCGGGTCAGGTCGAAGAAATCGCCCCGCACCGGCGTACCGGTGACTACAATGCGCTCCGGGTGCTTGTACAGCGCCCTGCACTCCTCAAAGCCCACCATGATCCGCCCGGCGTGCTTTTCCAGCATCCGGGTGGTAAGGCCGGGGATCATATTGGACTCGTGCACCGCTGTGGGGATACCCTGCAGGGCGGCGTATTTCACCATGGGATAGCTGGCGTAGCCCCCGGTGCCCACCACCAGATCCGCCGGGAACTCCCGCAGGATTGCGCCGGCCCGATGGCGCAGGGTCAGCAGCTGGGCGGCACTCTTCGCGTTGTGGCGCAGACTGTCCGGACTCATAGACCGCTCAAAGCCGCCCACCGCAATGCCTCGGTAGTCATAGCCCGCCTGGGCCACAAGGCCCCGCTCCATGCCGTCGGGGGTACCTACAAACAAAATTTCCACCGCAGGATCCTTCCTGCGCATATAGCCCGCCAGCGCCAGGGCAGGGTTCACATGGCCCGCCGTGCCGCCGCAGGTAAAGATTACCTTCATAGCTTCCTCCTCTTATCCTCCTCTGGGGGCCGGGATCTGCCGGGATACGCCCAGCACGATGCCCATTTCAAACAGCTGCAGGGCCAGGGCCGTGCCGCCATAGCTGAAAAACGGCAGGGATATGCCCGTGGTGGGCATGAAGCCCGTGACCACGGAGATGTTCAGAAATGTCTGCAAACCGATCTGGGTCATGATACCCACCACCAGCAGCGCGCCGAAGCGATCCCTGGCCTGCAGGGCGATCCAGAAGCCCCGAAGGATCAGCAGCGCGAACACCAGCATCACCAGCACCGCGCCGATCAGCCCCAGCTCCTCGCACACCACGGCGAAAATAAAGTCGTTGTGCTCCTCCGGCATGTACAGGAACTTCTGTCGGCTCTTACCCAGGCCCACGCCGGTCAGGCCGCCCGAGCCGATGGCAATGAGGCTCTGGCACAGCTGGTAGCCATCGCCCAGAGCGTCGATGAACGGATCCTTCCACATATTGATGCGGTCCGCGCCGTAGGAAATGACCCCGGCCTCCACCAGCTTCACATAGGAAAAACCTACCACCGCCACAGCGCCCACGCCACCGATGACCCATCTCTTGTCGATGCCGCCCACCATCATCAGCACCACGCCGGTGCCCACGATGAGGATGGTGCCGGACAGATGCGGCTCCAGCAGCATCAGCCCCGCAAACACCGCCAGAATCAGGATATACGGGCGGATGCCGTAGCGGAAGGTCCCCATGAGGTTTTTCTTTTTGGAAATGCTGTCGGCAAAGTACACGATGATGGCCAGCTTGGCGATCTCCGAGGGCTGGAAGGTCAGCACGCCCTGCTTGCCCAGCCAGCGGGTTGCGCCGTTTTCCGTGATGCCCACATGGGGCACCAGCACCAGGGCCAGCAGGAAAACCGACAGATACAGCAATATCTTGGCAAAGCCCCGCAGGCGCTGATAGTTGAGGCGGCTCATGACCACCATGGCCACAAGCCCCAGCAGGGCGAAGAGCCCCTGACGCTTGAGGTAAAAGGCCGGGTCGCCGGTCTCGTAGTTGGCGGAGGGAAAGCTGGCGGAAAACAGCATCACCAGGCCCATCACCGTCAGCAGGATGGTCAGCAGCAGGAACGGCGTATCCACCCGTCCGCCCACTGCCGGACGGCTGGCCGCGTCGCTGCGGGGCGGCTGCTGCGGTGTGCGCCGGGGCCTTCCATGTGTAAACGACAGGCGTTTTTTTGTTGCTATCTGCGCCACGGCGCTCCCCTCCTTTCCTCTGCTCTATTTTGGTAAGCTCAGAATGCAAATCGATCCATCACGCCCAGATAGGCCAGAACACAGAAAATTACGCTGACGGCGGTGAACACCGCCACGATTTTGGTCTCCTTCCAGCCGCACATCTCAAAGTGATGGTGCAGCGGAGCCATTTTGAAAATGCGTTTGCCGTGGGTGAGCTTGAAATAGCCCACCTGAATAATATCCGACAGGGTCTCGCAGATATACACGATGCCCACGGGAATCAGCACCAGAGGCATGTCATAGGCAAAGGCCAGTGCCGCCACAGCTCCGCCCAGGAACAGGGAGCCTGTGTCGCCCATGAAAACCTTGGCGGGATAGTGGTTATACAGCAGAAACGCCAGCAGACCGCCCACCATGGCGCCGCCGAAAATGCCCAGCTGCGGAAACCCCTTCCACACAATGCCCAGCACCGCAAAAAACGCCGCCACCGGCACCGTGACGCTGCTGGACAGGCCGTCCAGTCCATCGGTGATGTTCACGGCGTTCACCGTGCCCACGATGATGAAGGCCGCCAGGATCATATACACCACCCAGTTGAGCACAACGTAGGTGTTGAAAAACGGAATATACAGGTTGGGGCTCAGATGACCCTCCGCCCGCAGCAGGCACAAAAACGCCACCGCCGCCGCCAGCTGCAATACGAATTTCTGGATGGCTGTGAGGCCCGTATTGCGGTGGTTTTTCACCTTCTGGTAGTCGTCAATGTAGCCTATAATGCCGAAAACCAGGGAGAAAAGGTATACATAAATGTGGGTAAAATCGCCGGCTGCCATGCCTCTCCATCCCACAGCCAGCACCGTCACGCCGATGCCGATGATGAACATAAGGCCGCCCATGGTGGGTGTCCCCTGCTTGGTCATGTGCCAGGTGGGGCCGATCTCCTTGATACTCTGGCCGGCCTTGAGCTTTACAAGCTCGGGGATCAGCAGCCTGCCGGCCGCCGCCGTGATCGCAAAGCAGATGACACAGGATAAAATCACTTGAAGGACCATAATCTTCTCTCCTCTTTTCCGCCCCGCCAGGGGGCTCTTTTGTTGTACCGTTACAGCAGGGATCGCACGATCTCCCGCTCGTCCATGGGACGCATCCGGTCGCCGATCTCCTGATAGGTTTCGTGTCCTTTGCCGCACAGGACGATCACATCCCCCGGCGCGGCCTCCGCCATCGCCAGGGCGATGGCGGCCCGGCGGTCCGGCTCCACCACCCATTTCCCTTTTCCCCCGGAAAGGCCGGGCAGAATGTCTCGGATGATGGCTATAGGCTCCTCCCGGCGGGGATTGTCGCTGGTGATGACCGCCAGATCCGCCAGCTCCGCCGCGATTTGCCCCATGACAGGGCGTTTTTCCTTTTCCCGGTCGCCGCCGCAGCCAAAGACGGCGATGACCCGTTTTTCCGCAAAGCTGCGGACTGTTTTCAGTACGTTTTCCAGGGCGTCCGGCGTATGGGCATAGTCAATGAGAATGGTATAGGGCTTTCCGGGCGCAGGTACTACCTCCATGCGGCCCTTTACCCCGGGGAAGCTCTCCAGTGCCGCCGCGCACGCCCTTTGGGAAAGGCCCAGGTGGCCGCAGGCCGCCATAGCCCCCAGTGTATTATAAACAGTAAACCGTCCCGGTACACCCAGAGATACTCCCGTGCGCTCCCGGGCCGAACAGGCCGTGAAGCGGACGCTCCGAGCCTCCAGGCAGAGATTCTCTGCCCACAGGTCAGCGGGCTTTGTAAGCCCATAGCGGGTCACCGGACAGGTCACACCTCTCAGCAGCCGGGGCGTCCAGGGATCGTCTGCGTTGCAGACTGCAGCGCGGCAATGCTGAAACAGCTTTGCCTTGGCGGCGCAGTAGCGCTCCATGGTGCCGTGATAGTCCAGATGATCCTCCGTCAGGTTGGTGAAAATGCCCACGGCAAAGTCGATGCCATCCACCCGGTGCTGATCCAGCCCGTGAGAGGACACCTCCATCACCGCGTGGGTGCAGCCGCTGCACGCCATTTGCGCCAGAAGGCCCTGTATCTCCAGGGCATCCGGCGTGGTACGCCGGGCGGGAAGGGCCCGCTCCCCTATCAGGTTCTGCACCGTGCCGATCAGGCCCGTGGGCACTCCCGCAGAGGTGAGGATGTGGCGCAGGAGATAGGTAACAGTGGTCTTTCCGTTGGTGCCGGTGACACCCAGAACCGTCAGCTTCCGGGCGGGATGCCCATACCAGGCGCCTGCCACCTTCGCAAGCGCGGCCCGGACATCCTGCACCGCCACGCAGGGCAGGTGCGGCAGTGGTTGGCTCTGGCACAGGATGCACACGGCCCCACGGTCCGCCGCCTGCTTTGCATACAGGACGCCGTCGCAGTGGGAGCCGGGCACCGCTGCAAACAGGCTTCCCTTCCGGACTTGGCGGGAATCCACACACAGGTGCGTGATCTCCGTATCCAATGGTACCGTTCGTGCAGCGACATCCAGCCCCGCAAGCAGCTCTCCCAGACGCATCAGGCCCTCTCCTTTCCACCGCAGCCAGCCCCGGCCGGCCCAGAAAGGAACACCGGCGGAACGCTTTAATCCGTTACGCCGCTGTCGCTGAGCTGGGCGGAGATCACCGTCCCCGCCTCCACCTGCGCTCCGGCGGCTTCCGACTGGTTGATGACCCGGATGCTGTCCGAGCCGCTGTCTGTGGTGCCGGTGAAGCGCAGGAGAAGTCCGGCGCTGCTCACCGCTATATTGGCCTCGCTGGGGGTCATACCCACCAGGGAGGGAACTGTGCAGAGTGTTGTGGGCTTTTCAGCGCCCGCATAGAGGATCACCCGGGACTTGCCGGGGATCACCGTTCCGCCCTCCGGAGTCTGGTCGGTGACGGAATCGCCGTCTCCCACCACCTTGATAGAGAAGCCGCGCTCCTTCAGCTTGGCCTCGGCCTCCGCCACGGTCATGCCGATAACATAGGGCACCGTGGTATCAGAGCCCAGCAGCTCCTCCGCCGAGTAGGACGGCTCCACGCCCAGATAGGGCAAAATCTCCGACATGATCTGGCTGGCGTAGGGCGCCACGGTGCCGCCGCCGGAGGCCACGCCCTCGGGGCTATCCAGCGTCAGGAGCATGATATACTTGGGATGGTCCGCCGGGGCAAAGCACATGAAGGAGACGATCACATCGCCGGTCTTTCCCTTATCCGCCGTGCCGGTCTTGCCGCCGATGCGGTAGCCGCTGACCTGGCCGTTTTTGCCGGTGCCGGAGGTCACCACATACTCCAGGCAGTCCCTCACGATGGAGGAGGTCTCCTCGCTGATGACCTGGCGGACTGGGGTAGAATCATGGCTGGAGAGCACATTGCCGCTGCTGTCCACCACGCGCTCCACTACATAGGGCGTATGGAGATAGCCGCCGTTGATGCATGCTGCCTGGGCGGCGATGAGAGCCACCGGCGTTGTATTGAAGTTCTGGCCGAAGGCATAGCAGGCCAGATCCAGCTCAGACGCCGATTCCAGGGGGGCAAAGATACCCACGGCCTCCCCGTCCAGATCGATACCGCTGCCGTTCATCAGGCCGAAGTCCTTCATATACTGATAGAATTTCTCCGTGCCCAGACGCAGGCCGTAGGTGATAAAGGCGGGGTTGCAGGAATTGCCTGCCGTCTCCTTCAGCGTTTGGTGACCGTGGCCGCCGCGGCTGCTGCAGTGAATGGTGGCATCCAGCACCTTGATATAGCCGGGGCAGTCAATGGTGGTGTCGGTGTCAATGACCCCCTCCTCCAGAGCCGCCGACAGTGTCAGCACCTTGAAGGTGGAGCCGGGTTCATAGGTATCGTTGATGGCCTTGTTGCGCCACTGGCGCAGCTGAGCGGCCGACAGATCCAGTGAACCGGCCTTCACCTTTGCCGCGTCGGCGGTGTCATACACCGCAGAGGGGTCATTGAGGTCATAGGTGGGATTGGAGGCCATGGCCAGGATGGCGCCGGTCTCCACGTCCATGACGATGCCGGTGGCGCCGTTGGCGGCGTTGGTGGCCCGAACCATTTCCCCCAGGGCCTTCTCTACATAGTACTGCACCGTGGCATCCAGGGTCAGCACCAGGTCGCTGCCGTTTTCCGCCTTGTAATATTGCTCGTAGCCATAGAGCATGTCGTTGCCTGCCGGGTCCTTGGTGGACACCACCAGGCCCGTCTGTCCGTCCAACACGCTGTTGCAGCGGGCCTCCAGCCCGTACAGACCGTAATTATCCGTGCCCACAAAGCCGATGATCTGGGAGGCAAGGGCCCCGTAGGGGTAGTAGCGCTTGGCATCGGTGGCCATATACACACCCACGACGCCCTCATCATTGATATAGGTACGGATCTGATTGGCCACATCCTCCTCCACACGGAGCTTGAGCACCTCGTACTGGGAGTCCGTGCGCTCCATCTTTTTCAGGATGCTCTCCTTATTGATCTCCAGGATCTCCGAGAGCTTCTGGGCCACGCTGTCCTTGGTCCAGGACACGGGCTCCTCCTTGTCGTTCAGAGCGCGGTTCAGCTCCAGCGGGGAGAGGAACACCGTCTCCGCCGTGGCGGAAATGGCCATGATGTTGCCGTTGCGGTCATAAATGGTGCCGCGGGTGGCCGTGACCTCCGTGCTGCGGGTCTGCTGATCCAGGGCCTTGGCCTCCAGCTCATCATGGTGCAGGATCTGCAGGGAAAAGAGCTTGCAGAACAGCGCCACAAACACCAGCACGCCCAGGATCACCATGACGATCATGGTGCGGTTCTGAATGATGCGGTTGGCACGGCGCACTTTTTCACTTTTTCGGTTCATTTCACCGCTGTCCGGGGCCATATGGTTCTCTCCTTTCCCTGACTATATACCAAAGGAAGGAGCAAGAAGTCTCCTTCTTACTCCTTAGTGTATCCCTACTATATGGGCCGGCTCACCGGAAATATTCCACCACGGTCTTGGCCGCGTCGGAAATCTCTGTGAGGATGCTCTCCAGAGCCGTGCCCGCATCAGAGCGATACACCACCGCGCTGTCTGCGGCGGGCAGCTCCAGATACTCGATCTGTCCGCCGGTGGGCTTTCTCATGCCGACCTCCTCGGCCACGCGCTTCACCGTCGCCAGGTCAAAGGTTTTCTCGTACTGGGTCAGCAGCGCCACGTGCTGCTCCTCCAGCTTGCCCATTTCCGTCTTGATCTGCGTGATGTCCGCAGACACCTCCGTCAGGCGCACGTAGCCCATGAGCAGCACCACCACAAGGCCTGCCAGCACCGCCGCGCACGCCAGGATCAGAGGCGACGGCTTTGCCGCAGGACGCGCAGCGGTCTGGCGCCTGGGCGCGGCAGCCTGCCGACGATCCCCATCCATTCGCCCCGCATCGTCCAGTGCCCGCTCCCGGGCCAGGGCATCCAGGTCATAGGCCAGGGAGCCGTCCGTATATCCGTATCTGCGCCGGTCATATTTCTGCGCCATGATCGCCTCTTCCTTTCTCTTTTGTATTGAACGCGCCGGAAAATTCCGAAGGAATTTTCACAGGCTTTTAGATTTTCTCCGCCACACGCAGCTTGGCACTGCGGGCCCGGGGATTATATACAAGCTCTGCCGCGCCCGCCACAATGGGTTTGCGGGTCACCAGCTTCATTTTCGGTTTCTTACCGCACACGCACACGGGGAAATTGGGTGGGCAGGTGCAGCCGGTGGCCAGCTCCTGCAGGGTCTTCTTGATGATGCGGTCTTCCAGGGAGTGAAAGCTGATAACTGCCAGTCGGCCGCCGGGAGCCAGCAGCTGTGAGGCCGCCTGGAGCATAGGCGGCAGCTCCCCCAGCTCGTCATTCACCGCGATGCGGATGGCCTGGAAGGTACGCTTGGCCGGGTGCTGCTTTTCCCGCAGGGCGGCGGGAGGCATGGCGGCGCGGATGATGTCCACCAGCTGGCCGGTGGTCTCAATGGGGCTTTCCTGACGGCGCTTTACTATGGCCTTGGCAATGGCGGGGGCATAGCGCTCCTCGCCGTATTCAAAGAGGATGCGGCGCAGATCCTCATAGCTCCAATCGTTCACCACATCCCGGGCGGTCAGCGCGGCCGTCTGATCCATGCGCATGTCCAGCGGAGCATCGTGCATGTAGGAAAAGCCGCGCCGGGCTTCGTCCAGCTGAGGCGATGAAACCCCCAGGTCGAATAGCATCCCGTCCACGCCGGCGACGCCCTGCTCCGCCAGTACATCGCCCAGGCGGCTGAAGTTGCTGTGCACCAGGGTCACCCGGTCCATGTAGTCCGCCAGGCGGAGCTTGGCGGCATCAATGGCCGTCTCGTCCCGGTCCAGGCAGAAAAGGCGGCCGGTGGTGAGCCGTTTTACGATCTCCAGAGAGTGGCCGGCCCGGCCCAGGGTGCCGTCCACATAAATCCCGTCGGGCCTGATATGCAGTGCATCCAGGCACTCGTCCAGCAATACCGGCTTGTGGCCGAAGGCCTCATCGGAGGCAGTGTTGCGGTCAAATCCCATAGCTTACAGCCCCAGCTCCTCCATGGCCTGCTCCAGAGAGCCGCTCTCAAAGGCCATGGCTTCCTCACGGGCCCAGCGCTCGGCGTTCCAGATCTCGGCCCGGTCAAAGCTGCCGATGACCACCACTTCCTTTTGCAGGCCCGCATATTCCCGGAGCTTGGCGGGAATGAGGATGCGGCCCTGGGCATCAGGCTCGCAGTCCACGGCGTTGGCGGACAGGACGCGCAGGCCCCTGGCCTTGTTATAGGGCATTTCATGGATCTTCTCCACCAAAACGTTCCAGTTCTCGTCGGAATAAATGGAGAGGCAGTGGTCCAGTCCGATAGTGACATGGAAGGTCTGGCCCAGCTCCTCCCGCAGGCGGGCGGGGATGAACAGCCGTCCCTTGGCATCAATATTGTGTGCATACTGGCCTGTCACGGCTGTTCCCTCCTTCCTTGGTTTTGTGGGCTATCGTGGGATTGTCCCCCACAAAAGTGGACACTTCCCCCACTCTTCCCCACCTCTATAGCTACAGTATAGTAAATAGGCCGTTCAATTGCAAGGATATTTTTTTCCTAAATTGGAACATATTTCCTGCAAAAAAGGCTGGATCTTTAAGATTTTCCACGCGTATAGAACATTTGTTTTGTGTTCAGAAACGTCAAAAAGAGCGCCGCACACAACATGTTGTGTGCGGCGCTCTTTTATCACACGATATATCGGACCGTTAAGAAATCATCCAGAGAATCCCTCTGTCGATTTGTGCGTTTTAACAAAATTTTATGTTACTCTTTGTCAGTTTCCACGGTTTCCTCTGCCTGCTGTGCCAGGGCAGACCCGCTGCGGATCTGCTGCATCTGCTCATTGGAGGCGGCACGGAAGCGGGTACGGGACTGGCGCACCTCGTCCAGCGCCATCTGGATGGCCTCCTCCGTGCGGCGCAGGGCATCCTCCGTGTAGGAGTTTGCCACCCGGTACAGCTCCCCCGTGCGCTCCTCGGCACGGTGGATGATCTCCGCCGACTTCATCCGGGCACGCTGCAGCGTCTCGCTCTCGGAGACGATGGTCTTGGCGTCCAGCTCCGCCTGGCGCAGCATTTTCTCTACTTCCTTTTTCGCCGAGGTGATGTACTCCTCCCGGGCGCGGATCAGCTCCTGAGCCTTCTTGATCTCCAGGGGCATACGGCTGCGGATCTCCGTGAGAATATCCAGTGCCTCGTCCCGGTTGATGGTGCATTTTTCGGCGCTGAAGGGAGCGCTCTTGGCTTCATCGATCATACCGTACAGCATATCCAGCAGGCGCTGCAGATCTTTTTCTTCCATGACATATCCTCCCCGATTTGAATTAGTTGTTTTTCAGACGTTCCAGTTCCTCCGCCACGGCCAGAGGGACATATTTTTCCAAGGGCTGCCCATAGCGAATCATCTCCCGCACCATGGTGGAGCTGAAGTGCTGGTATTCGATGCTGGCCGGCAGGAACACCGTCTCCAGCTGGCTCCAGATGCCGCGGTTGATGGCCGCCATCTGATACTCCAGGTCAAAGTCGGTAGCGTTGCGCAAGCCCTTGACAATGACATGAGCCTCCTTCTCCCGGGCGTAGTCCGCCAGAAGGCCCCGGAACAGCTCCGCCTCCACATTGGGAAGCTCCGCTACCGAGCGGCGCAGCAGCTCCAGCCGCTTTTCCGCCGGAAACATGTGAGACTTTTTATCGCAGTTATCCATCACACACACGAAAACCTTGTCAAAACACAGGGCGGCACGGCGGATGATGTCCAGATGTCCCAGCGTGATGGGGTCAAAGCTGCCGGGATAGATGGCTATTTTCATGGGGTCAATCCTCGTTTCTATGGTATACAGTGAGTTTAATTTTGCCGTAACGATACTCTCTGTATATCGAATAGGGGCCGCTGAGGGCCGGCAGCGCCTTATCCGCCGCACTTTCCGCCACAATTATACCATGTCTGCGGCAAATGTCAAACCTTGCGATTTCCTCCAGAGCCTGCTCCAGAAGGCCGGAGGCATAGGGCGGATCCAGAAAGATCAGGTCGAACTTCTCCCCGGACTTCAGGTAGCTCATGGCGTCGCCGTTTACCACCCGGGCCCGTTCGGCGAACCCGCAGAGCTCCAGATTCTCCCGGATGACCTGGAGGGCATCCTTGCGCCGCTCCACAAAGACGGCGCTGTCCGCGCCACGGCTCAGGGCCTCGATGCCCAGCTGGCCGGTGCCGGCGAACAGATCCAGCACCCGCCGTCCCTCAATATCAAACTGGATGACGGAAAACAGGGCTTCCTTCACCTTGCCGGTGGTAGGCCGGGTCTCCAGTCCCTCCAGCTCCTTCAGTCGTCTGCCCCGGGCAGAACCGGTAATCACTCTCATAGCTTCACAGGCGGGGGTCGAAGTCCTGGAAAATCACCAAATTTCCCGCAGACTCCGCCGCGCGCATCTCCTCTTTTGTCGTAATGGTCCAGTTGATCTCCTGTACCTTATAAAACCACCTGCACCAGCGCAGGCAGAAGTTGTCCCGGTCGGAAAACCGGTAGGCGATGAAATCGGGCTTGGCCAGGCAGTTGGTTAGCAGATTCCCCAGGGCCCACAGGAGGGCTTTGGGCATAGCGCCGCCATCACCGTGGCGGAGAAAGTTCTCGCTGAGCTGGCCACGGACGATCTCCGGGCGGTTCTTCTTCAGCCAGCGGATGCACCGGGGGTCGAAGGACTCAATGCAGTAGAGCACCTTAAACCGATCCAGCATGGCGCAGGCAGCGGCAGCCAGGGCATCGTGATCCCCCCGCTCCGCCTTCAGCTCCACCACCAGGGGCAGGCCGCTCTCCTCAAACAGGGGCAGCACCTCCTCCAGCAGAGGGATCTCCTCATTGGTTCCCTCCAGGCGGTACTGCTTCAGCTCCTGGACCGTCAGATCCTCCACCAGAACGTCTGCCCCGGCAGTGCGCAGGAGGCTGGCATCATGAATAACGGCCAGGCGTCCATCCTTCATCAAATGGACATCCAGCTCCACGCCGAAGCCCCGGCGGATGGCCTCCCGATAGGCCGGGAGGGAGTTCTCCGGAGCCAGGTCCTTGCCGTGATAGCCCCGGTGGGCGTAGCGGTATTTGCGCAGGAGTTCCCAGTAAGAGTGGCCCCGGCGGCAAATGGTCAGCAGGGCAAATATCTCTGCCAGAAGCAGCAGGATGATGACAATCAAAATCGCGATCCACATATCAGTTATCCAAATCCTCCAATGCATCCAGGCCCTTCTTGGCCTCCGGGCGGCTGTCACCGTGGTTCACAAAGTGCATGGTCACAAGAGCCAGGGCGGAGAACACCGCCGCATAGGGAAACAGCACCGTCATGCCCAGCTTATCCATCAGCAGGCCGGAGAGCATGGGCGTTGCCACCTGGGCGGCCATGGAGGCCGTATAGTAAAGGCCCGTGTACCGGCCCACATCCTGCTCCGAGCACATCTCCACCACCATGGGGAAGGAGTTGACGTTGATGGTGGCCCAGGCGATGCCCGCCAGGGCGAACATGGCGTTCATCAGAAGGGACGGGCTGCCGTCGCGAAGGAAGGCCGCCACGCCGAAGGCCACCGTCAGCATGATGACACCGGCCCGGATGGTCTTTTTCCGGCCAACCTTGGAGGCGATCATGCCCACAGGCAGGTAGGAAACAATGGCCGCCGCCTGGGCGATGATGAGGGTAAGGTTATAGTCCTTATGGAGAATATTGCTGGCATAGACGGAGTATTTGCTGGTGACGGCATTATAGCCGAAGAACCACAGAACGATGGACAGAAGAATGAAGATCATGGACTTCTTCTCCTCCGGGGACAGGCCGCCCTTGGCAGCAGGCTGGACCTCCGCCTGGGCAAACTCCAAGCCGTCCGCCGTTTCCACCGTCTCCGGCTGGGCCTTCTCCTCCAGGCCGTAGCGCACGGAGTCCTCCACCATCTGGGCCGCCCACTCCGGCTCCCGAACGGTGAGCAGGAAGATCACCAGAGCCGCGAGCATAATGGCGGCGATAACGGCAAAATAGGCGGTGTAGCTCATGAGGGCGTTGCGCACGGAGGCCGTGGCGAACACCATGCCAAGCACCAGCACCAGTATACCGCCGGCGGAGCCCATGAGGTTGATGACGGCGTTGGCCTTGCTGCGCAGGGGCTTCACCGTCACATCCGGCATCAGCGCCACCGCCGGAGAGCGGAAAGTGGCCATGCTCACCAGCACCACCAGCAGCAGAATGACGAAAAATACCAGAGTGGACGGGCTCTCCGCCGTCATCTGCCAGGCATAGGCCTGCCGGGCGGGGACTACATAGTTGGTGTAGTCGGGATTGGTATGGGTCTTCTCCCCCTCCTGCACCTGACTGCGGATGGCGGCGAACTCCTCCCGGGAGAACTTCTCCGCCAGGGTAAAGCGCTCGCCGTCAGGCGTCAGGAGCGACTCGTCCTTCTCCTTTTCATAAATGGTCACAAGAGCGGCGGGGTCGTCGATGGCGGATACGTCTTTAATGTTATGCAGCTGGGCAAGATCCACAAAGCTCAATGCCACCAGAGCCACCGCCGCCACCAGCGTGCCCACCACGATGAAGGGCGTCCGGCGGCCCTTTTTGCTGTGGCTGCGGTCAGAGATGGCCCCGAACAGGGGCAGAAGGAACAGCGCCAGCACGTTATCCAGCGCCATGATGACCCCGGACCAGGTCTGGGACATGCCGAATTTATTGGTGAGGATCAAGGGGATGGTATTGTCGTAGGCCTGCCAGAAGGCACAGATCAGGAAAAAGGCAAAGCCCACCAGGATCGTCCGCTTGTAATTCAGTTTCATGGTTTATGACCATTCCTTTCCGTTATGTTGCAAGGCACAAATGACCAGCAGAGGGAATGGTCATAAAGCGCCATGTTTTTCGGTTGCCGCGAAAGCGGCGAGAAAAACGGCTTAAATAAAATGAAAATTGAAATCTTTTCAATTTTCCTCCGTTTTTTGCAGTTCTTGCAGAAGCTCTGCAATATCCCGGCGCACCCAGGTGGGCTGCACGCCGAATTTTTTTATATCCGCCTCTGTCCCCTCACCGGAGAGAACGAACACCGTGTCCACACCGGCGTTTTTCCCGCAGGCGATATCCGTGTAGAGCCGGTCCCCCAGCAGCACCGTCTGCTCCGGTGCAAAGCCCGTGCGGGTCATGGCGAGATGCACCATGTCCGGCTGGGGCTTGCCCAAAAAGCGAGGGGTGCGGCCGGTGGCGGTGGTGAGCATGCGGCAGACGCTGCCGCAGTCGGGCACGGATCCGTACCATGTGGGGCAGACCCAGTCCGGATTGGTGGCCCAGAACTCAGCCCCGCGATTGAGGAGAATGCAGGCATCCTCCAGCTTCTGAAATGTCAGCTCCCGGTCAAAGCCGCACAGGAGGATGTCCACATCCGGGTCGGGCCTGTCCGTAACCGGGATGCCCGCGCTCCGGAGCTGGGCGTAAAAGGAGCGGGTGCCGAAGACATAGCACTTTTTCCCGGGGCGCTCCCTTTGCAGGGCGGCAATGGTCACGTCCACGGAGGTGAGGTAGTCGCTTCTCTCCGTCTCGATGCCCAGGCGGCGCATTTTTTCGATATATCCCTCCACGCCCCGGGAGGAATTGTTGGTGAGGAACAGATAACGCCCCCCTACTCGCCGGATGTACTGCAAAAAGGGGATCACCCCGTCGAAGAGGCGGTCATCCAGATAGATGGTGCCGTCCATATCCAGCAGAAACAGGCGTTTTTCCCGCAGCGGAGTCATGGAATCTCCCCTTATACATATAAATTCAATGATATCATAGCACAAAGCCGCCTTGCAAGCAAGCAAAACGGCTTTGGGGGGCGAAAAATTGTTGGGGAAATGGAGGCGGAGGTGCGGTGTGCGGCGGGCGATCCTTCCGGCGCTTCGCGCCGCCTCCCCTTACGCAAGGGAGGCTTTGGGGACGGGGATTACGGATTGCCACGGGGTTTTACATGGGGTGCATGGTCGGCGGGGCAAATAGTTTTATGTGTTGTCCTTATGGGCCGGGCGGCGCAGGAGCAGGGAGCGCAGGGCCTTGCCGTCCCAGGGAATGAGGGGGTAGAGATAGCCCCGGCCCGCGATGGGCTTGGTGGTGGCAACGAGCACCAGCACGCCCAAAACCCCGGCGCCGAACCCCCACCACCGCAGAGCGTAGGACAGCCCCAGCAGGGCCATGCGGCAGAGCTTGCAGGCGTAGCCCATCTCGAAGCTGTGCTGGGCGAAGTTGCTCACCGCCACGAAGGCCATATATACCAGCACCTCCGGCACCAGCCATCGGGACTGCACCGCGAAGTCTCCCAGGATCAGGGCGCCCAACATACTGAAGGAGTTACCCAGCACGTCCGGGGTATTCAGCGATGCCAGCTTCAGCACGTCGATAATCAGTTCCACCAGCAGCAGCTGCAGCACCAGCGGCACGGCGTACTCCCCCTCTACCAGCAGGAAGTCCCACGGATGGCGCAGGCCGTCCGGCTCCGTAGCCAGCAGGTACCACAGAGGCGTGATGACCACATTCAGCAGCATGACGAAAAAACGGATGATGCGCAGATAGGTGCCCACCAGGGGCGGGAAATAATAGTCGTTGATCTCCTCATTGAATCGCAGCAGAGACACCGGCAGCAGCATCACCACGGGGGTATTGTCGATGAGCAGCAGAATGTCCCCCTCCACGACGGAGGCGGTGGCCACATCCGGCCGCTCGGTATAGCGGATCTTGGGGAAGGGATTATACCACTGCTTGGGAGCGATGGCCTCGGCGATGGTCTCCTGACTCATGGACACCGACCGGACGGGCAGGTGATGCAGCTTTTCCCGCAGCTGGGCCAGGAGCTTGGCATCTGCCCGCCCCTCCATATAGCACAGGGCCACGTCGCAGTTGGACCGGCCTCCCAGGCGGATCCGCTCCAGCGTCAGGGCCGGGTCCCGGATCCTCCGGCGCAGGAGGGCGGCGTTCTCCATGATGCTCTCCACAAATCCGTCGTGGCTGCCCCGGAGAACCTTGCCGGCATCCGGCTCCTGCACCGACCGGGTGGGAAAGGACTTGGCGTCCAGGAGAATGCCGCCGGAAAAGCCGTCTATTATCAGCAGAGTCTTGCCCGCAAATACGTCCGTCACTGCCTGCATCCGATCCTGGCTGGTCTCCGCGTCGCACACGGTGATATACCGGCGCAGCAGCTCGTCCACATTGGATACATCGTCCAGGGACTTTACCGCCTGCAGCTTTTCCACGGCCCTCTCCAGGAGCAGATCCTTGGCATAGCCGTTCACCACCCACATCTTGGCCCGGCGGCCGCCTATATACAGCTCCCGGCTCACCATGTCGAAGCTGCGGCCCACACCCAGCAGGTCGTCCAGCTGCATACATTTTGTGTCAAAGGGTCGATTCATAAAGCCCCTCCGTTTGTTCATACTTCAAAAGCAGTATGCGCAAAAAAGAGCCGGGCATACACCCGGATGAAAATTTGCGGAGGAAATGCGGTGGGCGGCGGGGTGTGGGCACCCCGCCCTACGGAAGCGCAACAAGATGTGCAGAGCGCGGGCGACCGCGAAAGTCGCCCCTACGGGTACATGGCAAGAGGTGCGGCGGGTTCTTTGTCTGCGCGGTAGACGCAGGGGGCATCCCTGCTCCACCAAGGCAGCGCGGGTCCGCGTGAGCGGCCAGCGGCTGTAGGCGCAGAGACGATACGAAAG
>URSX01000001.1 GCA_900550615.1 uncultured Eubacteriales bacterium | reverse complement strand
GGAAAATCGAAGGAGAATGAGTACAAATGAAATTAGGTATCGTGGGGCTGCCCAATGTGGGCAAGTCGACTCTTTTCAACGCCATCACCAACGCCGGAGCGGAGAGCGCCAACTATCCCTTCTGCACCATCGAGCCCAATGTGGGTGTGGTGGCGGTGCCGGATGCAAGGCTGGACAAGCTGGCGGAGATGTACCAGCCGGACAAAAAGACTCCGGCGGTCATCGAATTCGTGGACATCGCGGGCCTTGTCAAGGGCGCCAGCCAGGGTGCGGGGCTGGGAAACAAGTTTCTGGAGAACATCCGCCGCACCGATGCCATCGTCCATGTGGTACGCTGCTTTGACGACGAGAACATCATGCATGTGGTGGCCGATGCAGGTACCAATGTGCCGGTGGATCCCCTGGGAGACATTGAGACCATCGATCTAGAGCTGATCATGGCGGATCTGGAGATGGTGAACCGCCGGGTGGAAAAGGCCAGCAAGGCGGCCAAGGGCGACAAGAAATTTCTCCACGAGGCGGAGGTGTTCAAGGCTCTAGCGGAGCATCTGGACGGGGGGAAGTCCGCCCGCACCTTTGAGTGTGACAAGGAGGACGCTGCGCTGCTGGCCACCGCCGATCTGCTGAGCCTGAAGCCCATCATCTACGCCGCCAACATGGACGAGGCGGGCTTTGCCGACTGTGACAGCAACCCTTATTTTAACGACGTCAAGGCGCTGGCCGAAAAAGAGGGGGCCCAGGTGCTGCCCATCTGCGCCAAGCTGGAGCAGGATATTGCCGAGCTGGATGACCCCGAGGAGCGGGCCATGTTTCTGGAGGAGCTGGGGGTGGAAAAATCGGGACTGGACCGACTGATCCAGTGCAGCTATGACCTGCTGGGCCTTATCTCCTTCCTCACCTACGGCAAGGACGAGTGCCGGGCCTGGACCATCAAAAAGGGCACCAAGGCGCCCCAGGCCGCAGGCAAGATCCACTCGGACATCGAGCGAGGCTTCATCCGGGCGGAGACCATCAACTTTGACGAGATGATGGCCTGCGGCGGCAGCGTGGCCGCGGCCAAGGAAAAGGGGCTGCTGCGCTCCGAGGGCAAGGACTATGTGGTCAAGGACGGCGACATGATCTACTTCCGGTTCAATGTGTAAAGTAGAAGGCATTTGTCGAGAGTAAAAGGACGCGCCTTGCGGCGAAGAAAATTTTTGATTCCATACGATATTATGATATACTGAAAGCCACCCCGGGAGGGGTGGCTTTTTTGTGGTATTTACATTAAGGGATGCTTTGCTGCTCCTGGGCCGGGGCGGCATCGGCTGCGGCGGGGGTATCGCCAGCGGGGACGGCAGCGGTTTCGGACACGGCGGACGCGTCGGGAGCAGCGGAAGAGTCCGGGGACTCGGGGGTGTCTGCCGGGGCGGCGGGAGTGGACTGCATCCCCTCTGCAGTGGCGGAAACCAGGGAGGACATGGCCTCTGTCCGGCCGGCCTCATAGGCATCGGCTCTGGCCTTTTCCATTTCCTGCCGCCGGGCCTTTTCAGCCGAGCGGCGGGCGGAGGCGCGCAGCAGCGCATTGATCAGCAGGTACACCAGCAGCACAGCCACCAGAATGAGTCCTACCCAGCCCGGGATCCGGATGTGCCAGAAATTGCGCACGGCGAAGTATTCCCGCAGCATGCCCTGATAGTACAGCACTACACCCAGGGCGATGCAGACGATGGCAGCCAGAAGGGACAGCACGGCCCGGATCCTGGCCCGGCCCCGGCGGACAAAGAAGGAAATCACCAGCACAATGGCCAGCAGGAACAGAGCCGGAGACTGGCAGCACAGAATATATCCGAAGGTATGGTTCATAGCGGGCACCTGTTCCTTAGAGCATGTTCTTGCCGCGGACCATGTAGCGGCCCATTTGCTGGCCGATCACATGGCCGTTTTCCACCATGAGATTGCCCCGCAGCCACACCTGGCTTATACAGCCGCGGGTGACGAAGCCCTCATAGGGGGTGTAGCCGGCGCGGCTGACCATATCCTCGGCGCGGAGGATGTGATCGGCCTGGGGATCGTAGACCACAATGTCCGCGTCCGCACCGGGGGCGATGATGCCCTTGCGGGGGAACATACCGTAGAGCTTGGCGGGGTTTTCCGACAGGGCCTTGCACATGGTGGCCAGAGAAATTTTCCGGGTGGCCACGCCGAAGGAATACACCAGCTCACCCCGGGTCTCTACCCCGGGAAGGCCCCCGGGGATCTTGGTGAAATCACCACGGCCGGCGTCCTTCTGCTCCAGAGTGAAGGCGCAGTGGTCGGTGGAAATGGTCTGGATATCCCCCTTGCGCAGACCGGCCCACAGGGCGCGGCAGTCCTCCGCCTTGCGGATGGGAGGCGCGCAGACGTAGCGGGCGGCACGGGTGTAGTCCTCGTTATAATACACGCTATCGTCCAGCACCAGATACTGGGGGCAGGTCTCCACATACACCTTCTGCCCCCGGCGGCGGGCGGCGGTGACCTCCGCCAGGGTGGCGGCATTGGTCAGGTGGACGATGACCACGGGAATATCCACCGCCTGGGCGATGCGCAGGAGACGGCTCACGGCCTCGGCCTCCAGAAAATCGGGGCGGGTCTCGGGATGGGAGGAGACGCCCATCTGGCCGGCGTCCTTCTTCTCCGCAATGAGGGCGTTGATGACACCGCTGTTTTCGCAGTGGACACCGCAGATGCCGCCCTTTTCCTTGAGCTTTTTCAGGGCCTTGTACATGGCCTCGTCCCCGATCATCATGGCGGGATAGGTCATATACATCTTGAAGGAGGAGATGCCGGCGGCGTACATGTCGTCGATCTCTTTTTCGATCTCCTCGTTCCAGTCGTCGATGGTCATGTGGAAGCCATAGTCGCACCAGCACTTGCCATCGGCCTTTTTGTGCCACAGCTCCAGGCCGTGGTGCAGAGACTCGCCCTTGTTGGGGCAGGCGAAATCCACGATGGTGGTGGTGCCGCCCCGGATGGCGGACTTGGTACCGGAGTCAAAATCATCGATGGTGGTGGTGTTGCACACGTCCAGGTCAAAGTGGGTGTGGGCATCGATAAAACCGGGCATGAGCAGCTTGCCGGTGACGTCAACGACCCGGGCCAGAGGGGCGCAGAGATTGCGGCCCACCTGCAGGATCTTTTCATCCTCCACCAGAACATCCGCTCGGCGGGTGCCCCGGCCGGAGACCACAGTGCCGTTTTTGAACAGATATTTCATAGCAGAACCCCCTTGTTTTTTCTCGGTTCCGCGCGCAATGAGCCGCGCAGAAAAATTTTGTCGGTTTCATTATACCATACCCGCTCCAAAAGTCCACAAAAATTGATAACCGGGGGGAAATATGCTATACTGCAGAAAAACGGAGGGATACATCATGCAGGATTTAACGGAAAAGACGTTGGATAGCCGAGAGGTTTATAACGGGCGCATCATCCGGGTGCGCCGGGACGAGGTGCTGCTGCCCGGGGGCGGACACGGCGTGCGGGAGGTGGTGGATCACCCCGGCGGCGTGGGGATACTGGCCCTGGATGGACAGGGGCGGGTGGCACTGGTGCGCCAGTACCGCTACGCTGTGGGAGAGCACCTGTGGGAGATTCCGGCGGGGAAGCGGGAAAAAGACGAGGAGCCTTTTGAAACGGCGCAGAGGGAGCTTGCCGAAGAGGTGGGTGCGGCGGCGGAAAAGTGGACGGATCTGGGGCAGGTCATCGCCTCCCCGGGGTGCTACGGCGAGGTGCTGCACCTGTACATGGCGGAGGGACTGACCTTCTCGGAGCAGCATCTGGACGAGGATGAATTCCTGGAGGCGCGGTTTTTCCCCTTTGAAGAAGTGGTGGAAAAATGCCTGAAGGGGGAGATACGGGACGGAAAGACCGTCACGGCGGTGCTGAAGGCCAGGCTGCTGGAAGAAAAGGCTTGCACTTTGTGAATATTTCCGCTACACTGGAAAAAATGACGGCGGTAGGCCGGGAGGAGAATGGATATGAGTAAATTGCAGAAGATCGCTGTGGTGTTCCTGCTGGTCGCCGTGGCCACCTGGGCTCTGCACAAGGCGGGGGTATTCTATGTGCCGGGACTGACGGCGCTGACGCTGTGTGTGGCTATGAGCACCGAGGGCGCGGACATGCTCAAGGGTACGGGGAAGAAACAGAATACCTCCCGGCGGCTGGCAGCCATCCTGATACTGGCTTTTGGCCTGTTTAACCTGGTGGTGGGCGGCTTTGAGATCTACGACTATGTGATCCGGCGGTAACAAACGATGTGCGGAGGGTGCGGCGTGGGCTGCACCCTTTTTTAAGACGAAAAAATGAGGAGGAAAACCATGGAGATCACGTTTCGCAAGGCAAAAAAGAGCGACCTGGAGGCTGTGGGGCAGATCTACGAAAACATCCTTGCGTCGCAGGAAAACGGCGGAAGCTATGTGGGCTGGGTGCGGGGCGTTTACCCCACCGGGCAGACGGCGGCCGATGCCCTGGAGCGGGACGACCTCTTCGTGCAGGAGGCGGCGGGGCGCATCGTGGGCGCGGCCATCATCAACCGGGTGCAGGTGGATGTATACGCGGATGTGGCCTGGCAGTACCCGGCAGAGGACGAGCAGGTGATGGTGCTGCACACCCTGGTCATCGAGCCGGAGGAAAGCAGACAGGGCCTTGGGAAAGCGTTTGTGGAATTTTACGAGGGGTACGCCGCCGAAAACGGATGCGCGTACCTGCGGATGGACACCAACGCCCGGAATGTGAGCGCCCGGCGACTCTACGGGAAGCTGGGCTACAGGGAGGCGGGTGTGGTGCCCTGCGTGTTCAACGGCATTTCCGGGGTGGATCTGGTGATGCTGGAGAAAAGAATATGAGAGTAAAAGATTTGGTTGAGATGCTCTTTGGCGGTGTGCCCTATTCCCGGGAGGCTGCGGCGGCGCAGGAGACGATAGAAGCATCTGTGAAGCGGGAGCTGGAGAATGCGCCCGGAGAGCCGGCTCAGGCTATGGGCAGCGTGATGACCAGATGGGCTGCGCTGCGGGCCTGACAGACGAAATATGACCGCGAAGGCACAGGACAGCTGTGCTATGTCTTCCTGCACAAAAATGACCGCTATGATGATTCTGGGCGCAGCTATTGCTGCGTCCATTTTTGCGCTGCTGCGAATTATTATTCTGGGCGGCAGCGAGGAACACAGCCGGGAATCGACAAGCGGTTTTGCAAGGGGGACGGCCTGAGAGGCACGAACCCCCAAAAGGATGCAGAAGCGGCTTCGCCAGATCCGGCGGAGCCGCTTTTTTTGATCGGTAAACGACACCCTGGCATGGGCGGGATGCCTATATAAATAAGGAGGACAAGAAAATACCTATCATTCATGTGAGCGTAACGGGAAAGCAGGACGTGCAGAAAAAGCGGGACTTTATGGAGTTTGCCGCCAACAGCATTTGCAGCCACACCAGCACTCTGCCGAAGAACATCTATGTGTATTTCCACGAGAAGGAGCCGGAAAATGTACGCAAGACCGCACCCACAGTGCTCATCGACTGGACCATGATCCCGGATCGCACCAACGAGGCCAAAAAGGCCATTATGGGTGAGCTGACCGATGAGCTGGCCAAGATGACCGGGGAGAACAGGAGTGAGATCGTCATCATTTTCAACGACATACCCCTGCCCAACGCCATGCTGGGAGGGATCACCCGGGCAGACAACTACAACTGGTAAATGGACGAGGCACCCTCTTCCGCCTTTGGGCGGAGGAGGGTGTTTTTGTGTGCGGAGAGGGAGATGTTGCAGGCGGAAGGACAACAAAAGAGCAAGGATGGAAGAAAAACGGGGGGAGGTAGAAAAACAAAAGGGAGGGTCTGACATGGAGGAGAGAGCATGGGTGCGGTGCGACCGCTGCGACGGAGAGATTTACGAAGGAGCGGAGTACTACCAGATCAACGGTGAGTGCGTGTGCAGGGAGTGCCTGGAGGAGTTCGCGGGACACTGGTTCGCGCCCTTCCGGCTGATCGCGGGGGAGGAGCTATGAGCAAAAAGGGAGAGGCGTTCTGGAGACGGGTGCGCGAAGCCTATGAGCGGGGAGAGGGCAGCCAGATGGAGCTGGCGGCCCGGTTCGGCGTGAACCGGCAGACGGTACAGACCCACGCCAAGGCGGAGGGATGGATCAAGGGCGGCAGGAAGGCTCCGCCGGCACCGGACATGCGGGAGGTGACGGAAAGACTGTCGGAGGCGGCCATGCGGGAGATCGGACGGCTGGAGGAGGAAGAGACGGACGTGAAGACCATACGGGATCTGACGGCGCTGGTGAAGGAGCTGAACCAGCTGATGAAAAGCGCCGCCGGGGAAGGCGGCGAGAGCACCGTGCGGGTACAGTGGGACGAGGAGGCGGAGCGGTGGAGCCAATGAAGACGCTGCTTCTGGCTCCGCCCAATGAAAAACAGAAGCTGTTTTTGCAGTGCAGGAGGAAATACATCGCCTTCGGCGGCGCACGGGGCGGCGGAAAGAGCTGGGCCGTGCGCACCAAGGCGAAGCTCATGGCCCTGCGCTACCCGGGGATTCGGATGCTGCTGGTGCGGCGCACATACCAGGAGCTGGAGAACAACCACATCCGATTCCTGCGGCGGGAGCTGGCGGGGATCGCGGAATACAGGGCCACGGCCCGGCAGTTTGCCTTTCCCAACGGCAGCGTGCTGGACTTCGGCTACTGCGCATGCGACGGAGATCTGGACCGATACCAGGGGGCGGAGTACGACGTGATCTTTCTGGACGAGGCCACACAGCTGCGGGAGGAATGGATGCGGCAGTTTGCGGCTTGTCTGCGAGGCGTGAACGACTTTCCCAAGCGTATTTACTACACCTGCAACCCCGGAGGGCCGGGGCACGGGTACATTAAGAGACTGTTTATCGACAGAAGGTTTGTGGACGGGGAAGATCCGGAGGACTACGAGTTCATTCCGGCCCGGGTGACGGACAACGGAGCGCTGCTGAAAAAGCAGCCGGGATATTTACAGCAATTGAAGGCCCTGCCGCGGAAGCTCAGGGAGGCGTGGCTGGAGGGTAAATGGGATATATTCCAGGGACAGTTTTTTCAGGAGTTTACAGACGACCCGGAGCACTACAGGGACAGGAGATTTACCCACGTCATCGAGCCGTTTGACATTCCCAGGGAGTGGAAGGTCTACCGCAGCTACGACTTCGGCTACGCGAAGCCCTTTTCCTGCGCCTGGTGGGCGGTGGACTTTGATGGATGTATTTACCGCATTTTAGAGCTGTACGGCTGCACGGAAAACCCCGATGAGGGGGTGCGATGGACTCCGGAGAAGCAGTTCTCCAAGATCCGGGAGATCGAGCAGACGCACCCATGGCTCAAGGGACGGCGCATTGACGGGGTGGCCGACCCGGCCATCTGGGATACCAGCCGGGGGGAGAGCGTCTATGAGACGGCGCTGCGGCACAGAATCTACTTTACCAAGGGAGACAACCGGCGTATCCCCGGATGGATGCAGATGCACTACCGGATGGCCTTTGACGAGGAGGGATATCCTCAGATGTATGTATTCAAGGGGTGCCGGGCATTTATCCGGACCATCCCGAATCTGATGTTTTCCGACACGGAGCCGGAGGATCTGGACACCCGGCAGGAGGATCACGCGGCGGACGAGAGCCGGTATTTCTGCATGTCCCGGCCGATACGACCGGTGCGGCGGGAGGCGGAGCTGGCCTTGGTGGACGACCCGCTGAATATGAGGCAGACAGCGGGAGGCTGGCGGAGCGCGTTGGTTTAGGAAGAGGCGGAACACGTGGGCCCCGCCCTACAAGTTTAGCCTTTATACGGGGAACGGGTGGGGTAAAACCCCGCCCCTACGGGTGTATGGTAGGGGCGGGGCGAATATGCGGGATGTTTTTTGCAAAAATTTCCCCTGTTGCATAGGGAAAGACAACAAAAAAGACAACGGACCGAGGATGGGAGGGGACAGGTGAGAACAAAAAAGGAGGTTTATGGCATGGAGCCGATGACTTTGCAGAAACCGAAGATCGGAGCGGAGGAGGTGCGCCGGGCGGCGCAGATCCTGAAGAAATACAAGCAGGGCAAGGCACATCTGGAGAGCCGCATCATCGACAACGAGCAGTTCTGGAAGATGCGCCACTGGCAGCAGATGGAGAAAAACGGACAGGGCGGCAATCCGGGCGATCCGCAGCCCACCAGCGGCTGGCTGGTGAACTGCATCCTCTCCAAGCACGCAGACGCCATGGACTGCTACCCGGAGCCTACGGTGCTGCCCCGGGAGGAGGGGGACAGGATGGAGGCGAGAAAGCTGACGAAGATCCTGCCGGTGGTGCTGAAGCAGAATCAGTTTAAGCGCACCTACTCGGATGCCTGGTGGTACAAGCTGAAAAGCGGGTGCGCCGCCTACGGTGTGTTCTGGGATGCGGGAAAGCTGGGGGGTCTGGGAGACATTTCCATCCGCAGAATGGATCTGCTGAACCTGTTCTGGGAGCCGGGGGTGCGGGACATTCAGGATTCGGAGCACTTTTTCTCCACGGAGCTGGTGAGCAATGAGCAGCTTCTGCGCAGATATCCCCAGCTGGAGGGAAAACTGGGGGGCGGCAGCTTCACAGTGAGCCGGTTCCTCTACGACGACACGGTGGACACCTCCGACAAGTCCCTGGTGGTGGACTGGTACTACCACACGGTGGAAGGCGGCCGGAAAGTGCTGCAATACTGCAAATTCGTGGGGGACACGGTGCTCTACGCCACGGAAAACGACTGGCAGGCACCCACGGAGCAAAAAGTGACAGGCATGGACGAGAAGGGCGAGCGTATCTGGGAGGAGGTGCCGGTGGGCCTGCCCATGTGCAGGCGGGGCTGGTATGACCACGGGAAATACCCGTTTGTATTTGATGTACTGTTTCCCGAGGAGGGAACGCCCTGCGGGTACGGATACATCGACCTGTGCAAGTCGCCCCAGAAGCAGATCGACCTGATGAACCAGGCCATTCTTAAGAACACCCTGGCGGCGGCGACTCCCCGGTTCTTCATCCGGGCCGACGGGGCGGTGAATGAGAACGAATACGCTGACTGGACCAAGCCCTTCGTGCACACCAACGGGAACCTGGGCAGCGACTCCATCGCGCCCATCCACACGGCGGGGCTGGACAGCGTGTATGTGGCGATCCTCCAGAGCAAGATCGCGGAGATGAAGGAGACGGCGGGTAACCGGGACGTGGCCAACGGCGGCACCGCCTCCGGCGTGACGGCGGCAACAGCCATTGCGGCATTGCAGGAGGCCGGCGGAAAGTTGAGCCGGAACATGATTGACGACGGGTACGAGGCGTTTTCCGACGTGGTGACGCTGTGCATCGAGCTGATACGGCAGTTCTACAGCCTGCCCAGACAGTTCCGGCTGCTGGGAGGCGAATTTGCCAGCTACGACAACGCAGGGCTCCAGCCGGTGGCCATGAGTGACGGGGTGGAGGTCTCCTACCGGGTGCCGGTATTCGACCTGGAGATCTCCGCCCAGCAGGAAAATCCCTACAAGACCATGGAGTATAACCAGTTCGCCCTGCAGCTGTTCCAGATGGGCTTTTTCCGGGAGGACATGGCCCAGCAGGCGCTGCGGTGCCTGGAGCTGATGGACTTCAAGAACAAGGACATGGTGATGGCCATGATCCAAAACGGACAGACCCAGCAGAGGGAAATCCAACAGCTGCGCCAGAGACTGATGCAGACGGCGGCACTGGTGGATGAGGCCAGGGGAACGGATCTGGCCGGGAAGCTGGCACAGGAGTACGGCGCAGAGCCGACCGGAGGCAAGGGCGGTTCATGGGAGAGCGAGAGTCTGTCGACCATGGAGCGCACCAGACGCGGCGCCAGGGAGGCGGTGCGGCCCAGATGATCCGGGTGAAGGCGGAGCCGGGACGGCTGACGGTGCAGGGACACGCGGACTATGGGCCCGCAGGACAGGACATTGTATGCGCGGCGGCATCGGCCCTGATGCTGGCCCTGGCGGAGCGGTTGCAGGAGAAAAATCTGGTACGGGAGCTTGTGATGCGGCCGGGATACATGCACATCGGCACGCGGGGCGCGGAGAGGGAGATGGAACTGGTGAAGTGCGGGCTCAGACAATTGCAGAGGCGGTTTCCACAGTGCGTGGAGGTCAGTGAAGAAGTGAGCCATTTCTCCCGGTGAGGGAGTGATGATACGGGTCGTGGCCTACCACGGGAAAGGAGAGAGCTATGGAGATGGAGGAAAACCAGGCGCAAATCAGCGAGCAGACGGGCGAAACGACTCCCGACGCCGGGGAGCAGGAGGATTTCGAGTCTTTGATCCGGGGAAGGTACAAGGAGGAATTTGACGCCAGAGTGCGCAAGATCCTGGACGGACGGCTGCGGGGGATGCGGCAGGAGAACCAGCAGCTGAAGGAGCAGCAGCTGCACCGGGAGGCGGACGCGGCCCGGCGGCTGCGCGGTCTGCAGGAGCGGGAGGGGGAGATCCGGAAGGTATACCCTGAATTCAGATGGCAGGAGGAGCTGAGAAACCCGCAGTTCGGAAGGCTGGTCATGGCCGGGGTGGAGCCTACGGCCGCCTATGAGACCGTGCACCGGCGGGAGCTGATGGAAAGGGCCATGCGCTACGCCGCAGGACGAACCAGAAAGCAGGTGGCCGGAAGTGTTGCCAGCGGCATGGGACGGATCGCGGAAAACGGCGGCAGGAGCATCGCCGTGACGGCCAGCGACCCCCGGGGGCTTACCAGTCAGGAGCTGGCGGACATCCGCAGACGGGTGCTGGACGGAGAGAAGATCCGATTTTGACGGAGGGCACTGCGGAGATTATGAGCTTTGGGGATCAGGGATGCGGAGCACCCTTGCGATGACATGGCGTTTGGCAAGGGGACGAATCGAGCGCTGCCAGTGGCAGAGTAAGCGAGATGAGCGAGTGGCCGCGGCCAAAATTTCAAGCGGCAGCCGCAAGGCCGCGCAGAAATTTTGGGCACCGCAACAGGGCCATCGTCCCCTACGGGAGTATGGCAAGGAGTGCGTGCGGAGCGGGTGCTGCGTGCTTTGCTGAGGGAAAGAAATCTTCGGAGTGCGGAAGACCAGAGAAAAACAATGATTTGGAGAAAGGAAAAGATGAACATGGAACTGAATTACCAGATGTTTGCAAACGCGAACACACAGACTACCGGTGGCCTGAGCGCCGAAATGAAGACCTATTACGGCATGGAGCTGCTGGAGAACGCCAAGCCCCAGCTGGTGCACAACCAGTTTGCCGCTACCAAGCCTCTGCCTGTGGGCGGCGGTAAGACCGTGGAATGGCGTAAGTTCGGCGCATTTGACAAGGCGCTGACGCCTCTGGCCGAGGGCGTGACCCCCGACGGCAGCGGCATCTCCGTCAGCTACATCACCAAGGAGCTGGCCCAGTACGGCGACTACACCACCGTGTCCGACATGCTGGATCTGACCGCCATTGACGACGTGGTGCTGGAGATCACCGACCGCCACGGCAACAACATGGGCCTGACCCTGGACACCGTGACCCGCAATGAAATTCAGCAGGGCAACCAGGTGATCTATGCTCCTGTGCTGGGCGAGGGCGGCAAGCAGACCGCCGTGACCAGCCGTGTGGCACTGACCCCCGAGTGCAAGATGACCAGTGAGCTGGTGGCCAAGGCTGCCACTCAGCTGAAGAAGATGAACGCGCCTACCTTCGACGGTAAGTATGTGTGCATCATCCATCCCTCTGTGGCCTTTGACCTGCGCCAGGATGAGGCGTGGATCGCCGCCCACCAGTACGCCGCCGCCACGGAGCTGTTCTCCGGCGAAATCGGTGAGCTGCACGGGGTGCGATTCGTGGAGACCACGGAGGCCAAGATCTTCCGCGGCGATGACCTGGCCAAGAACAGCCGCAATCTGGCAGTGAAGGGTGCGGTGTCGAACAACGCTACCGTGAATTTTGACGGCGGCACAGTGGGGAGCGGCAGCCTGGTGGGCCGCTATGTGATCATTGGCGGCAAGCGCTACAAGGTGGTCAGCAACACCGATAGCTCTATGACCCTGGATAAGGCCATCACCGCCGCGGATAACGCCGTCATCTATCCCGGTGAGGGCGGCGCAGAGGGCTGCGCCGTATACGGCTGCCTGTTCGTGGGCAAGGGCGCCTACGGCGTGGTGGATCTCAGCGAGGGCACCGAAGTCATCGTGAAGCCTCGCGGCTCCTCCGGCACCGCCGATCCTCTGGATCAACGCTCCAGCGTGGGCTGGAAGGGTATCCATGCGGCGGCTATCCTGTATGACGAGTACATGGTGCGTGTGGAGTGTGGCTCTTCTTACTCGGGCGAGGACAAGGCCAACTGAGTGATGCGCGGGGGCGGGGCGGAAGCCCCGCCCCTGCGGGAAGTGCGGCGTGGGGGGCAGATTGTCACGCCAGTGTGCGCACTGGCTTCCCAATGACATGCTTTTGGCAAGGGGTGCGGTGTGCGGCGTGGCGAGGGCACCCCGCCCTACGGAAGCAGGGTCGGGAGTGCGGTGGGTGACGACGGGCGACCGCGAGGGTCGCCCTTACGGAGGGTATGGGGTGCCTGCGGGCGGGCCGATGTGGGGAGCGAATCGAGCGTTGCCAGTGGAAGAAGAAGCGAGATGAGCCAGTGGCCGCGGTCAAAATTTCAAGCGCCCGCCGTAAGGCAGCGCGGAAATTTTGGGCACCGCAACAGGGTTATCGTCCCCTACGGAATGATGAGCGAGAAACAGCACTTGCTGCGCGGCAGACACAGAGGGCATCCCTGATGCGTCGGGGAAGCGCGGGTCCGCGTGTGCGGCCCCCTTTTTAGGGAGGGAGATACCTCCATACGGCCGGGGGGGGACTGCTGGCCTGGCAATGACAGGGCTTGGTAAGGAATCAGGGGATCATATGGAAAGGGGATTTTTGGCATGAAAGAGGATATGAGCAAGGTATATCTGCCCAGAGGCAGAAAAAACGAGGAGAATTTTGTGATCGTGTCCGTGAACGGGCGTAGCTACAAGATCATGAAGGGCGTGGAGGTGGAGGTGCCGGCATGCGTGGCTGAGGTGCTGGAAAACAGCCGCATGATGGCCGACACGGCACGCCGCTATGTGGACACCATGGCCAACTGACGAGGTGGCGGCGATGACAGAGGTGACAGTGGGACAGGTTTTGGCACAGGTGGACGGCCTGCTGCCCAACGGATACACCCGGGAGGAGAAGCTGCGGTGGCTGCAGCAGGCGGAGGGTATTATCATCCGGGAGGTGCTGCAGCCGGTGGCGCGGCAGGTACTGCCGGTGCCCGCAGAGCTGGAGGACAGCACCGTTCTGGCGGCAAAGCCGCCCTATGACGGACTCTATGAGCTGTATGTGCAGGCGCAGATCCACTACGCCGATGGGGACATGGCCCGGTGCAGCAACGCCCTGGCCCTGTGGAACCGGGGTGTAGAGGCCATGCAGGCGGCGCAGCTGCGGGAGAGCGGAAAGACGCAGGCGGCGGGGAGCCTGCGGTTTTGCTGAGAGGGGGCGAGAGGATGTTCTTCCCAACACTGAAAAAAACCGGGCTGGAGAGGATCACGGTGACGGATTTCCCGGGGCTTGACCGAAGGGAATCGGCGCAGGTCAATGGATTCAGGGAGATGGAGAACCTTTGCTCCGACGGCTACCCGGCTCTGCGGACGAGACAGGCAAGGGCCCTTGTGGCTGAGACTGCAAAGCCCAACGGCCTGACGGCCAAGGACGCGCTGATATGGGTGGACGGCGGGCAGATCTATGTGGGCGGCCTGGCGGCTGGGCCGCAGTTGACGGACGGAGAGAAAAGCCTGGTGAGTATGGGAGCGTACCTGGTGGTATTTCCGGATAAGATCTACCTGAATACGAAGGATCTGTCGGACTACGGCAGCCTGGAATGCCGGAAGACCGCAGCGGCCGGAGTGGGCATCAGCCTGTGCGATGCGGAGGGAACGGCCTACAGTGACGTGGTGGAGAGTGAGGGAGCCCCGGAGGAGCCGGAGGAAGGGGCCCTGTGGATGGACGTGTCCGGCGCGGTGCCGGTGCTGCGGCAGTTCAGCCAGGACTGCTGGACGGCCATGCAGAATGTATGCGTGAAGCTGCAGGCCACGGGACTTGGCAAGGGATTTGCCGCCGGGGACGGCGTGACGGTTTCCGGCTGCGGCGTGGAGCGGCTCAACGGGGAGACCGTGCTGCAGGCGGTGGGGGAGGACTGGGTGGTTTTTCCCGGGACTGTGGCGGTCAGCACCGAGCAGGAGGAGCCGGTGACCATATACCGCTATGTGCCGGAGATGGACTTTGTGGTACAAAGCGGCAACCGGCTATGGGGCTGCAAGTACGGCATGGTGGACGGAGAGACGGTGAACGAAATTTACGCCAGTAAGCTGGGGGATTTCAAAAACTGGAGATGCTTTCAGGGACTGTCCACCGACAGCTACGCGGTGGCCCGGGGCTCCGATGGCGTATTTACCGGGGCGGTGAGCTATCTGGGAAATCCCATCTTCCTCAAGGAACGCTGCATGGAGCGGGTCTATGCCGCCGACAGCGGCGCGCATCAGATCGTCACCACCGAGTGCAGCGGCGTGCAGAAGGGCAGTGAGAAAAGCTTGCAGGTGGTGGGTGGTGTGCTGTATTACCTGTCCGGGGACGGCGTGCAGGCCTTTGACGGGAGCTTGCCGGTGACGGTCTCCCAGGTATTGGGAGAAAAACGCTGCCACGGCGGCGTGGGGGGCGCATGGCGGGGGAAATACTACCTGTCGGCCCTGGACGAGGAGGAAGCGGCGTCCCTGCTGGTATATGACAGCGAGAGAAGACAGTGGCACCGGGAGGACGGGCTGCGGGCCACGGCCTTCGTCGGAAGCGGCGGCGAGCTCTACTGCCTGGCCAGTGACGGAAAACTCTGGAGCATGCACGGGCAGAGCGGCGAAAAAGAGAATGACTTTGCCTGGATGGCGGAAACGGGAGAAGTGGGCATGCAGTCGCCGGAGCGGAAACGGCTGACGCGGCTGCTGCTGCATCTGCGGCCGGAGCGGGGAAAGACCGTGACGGCATGGCTTAGCTACGACGGGGGCGCAAGCTGGACCCGGCAGGGGCAGGCCACCGGTAACGGCAGTATACGGGAGCAGGTGATCGCCATGCGGCCCAGGCAGTGCCGGGCCCTGCGCTTGAAATTGACGGGGAGCGGACAATGCGCCATTTTCGCGCTGACGGCCCTGTATGAGAGGGGAGGTGACGGCCTGTGAGCCTGGTGAGTATGCCCAGCGCACCGGCAGGGACTCTTGCCCAGCAGGTGCAGCAGCAGTATGCATATCTGTTTCAGTTGGCGCAGACGCTGAACCTCTCTTTGCAGGCGCTGGAGGGGAGTGGTGGCGCGGCGGTGCAGGCCAGGCAGGCGGCGGCAGAGGCCGCCCGGCAGGGCCGGGAGGAACGGGCCCAGCAGGCGGCCAACCTGAAAAGCCTCATCATCAAGACGGCGGACACCGTGCGCCAGGAGATGGACCGGCGGTGGACGGAGCTGAGCGGCACCTATGTGGCCCAGTCGGAATTCGGCACCTATCTGGAAAAGACCAGCCAGGAGATCGAGGAGGATCCCACGAAGATCACCCGGTACTTTAAGTTCGCCTCGGACATCCAGGCGGACGTGGACAAGGTGGGGACGGACTTCACCGCCTACAAAACGGACGTGGAGGGCTACATCCGCCAGGGCATCGTGGGCTACGACGGGGTGACGCCCATCCTGGGCATCGCCATCGGGCAGGACATCAAGACCACCGCCACGGGGGTGGAGACGGAGAAGGGCGTATACGACGTCATCGACAAGAGCAGCAACATGTCCGTATGGACCACGGAGAAGCTGTCGTTTTACATCGGCGGACAGGAGGCGGCGTATTTCTCCAACGGCAAGCTGACGGTGGCCCAGATCGCAACCGACCGGCTGACCGGGGCGGGGAAATGGGACGTGAGCTTCACAAACGGCGTGAAATTCAAATGGATCGGGGGGTGAGGACATGACAAGCATCAACGGCGAGGCCGGAAAAAACGGATTCAAGCTGCGGCTGGACTACGAGGTGACAAAGCAGAGCACGGACAGCAACAAGAGCACCGTGCGCATGGTGCTGTACCTGTACGCCAACACCACGGGCAGCTACAACCAGGACGGGAACGCATACTGGAGCCTGTACGGCAAGAAGACCTACTACACCTTCAGCTACTCAAAGCCCGAATGGTACAAGCTGGGCGAGCGGACGGTGGACATCAGCCACAACGAAGACGGCACCAAGACAGTGACCCTCAGCGGCGCGTGGTGCTCCGGCATCTCCGGCGGCTGGGCCCCCTACAGCCTGTCGGTGAGCGGAAAGGTGACGCTGAAAACCATCCCCCGGGCCACCACGCCGGTGGTGGGGACCGTCACCCTGGGGGAGCAGGCGGTCATCAGCCTGCCCAGGGCCTCCACGGCATTTACCCACACCCTGAGCTACAGCTTCGGAAGCGCCTCAGGCACCATCGCCACGGGAGCGGGGGACAGCTGCCGGTGGACGGCGCCGGAGAGCCTGGCGGCCCAGATCCCCAAGGCAGCCAGCGGCAAGGGCACCATCACCTGCAAGACCTACAGGAGCGGCACCCTCATCGGCACGAAGTCCGTCACATTCACGGCCACGGTGCCGGGGAGCATGAAGCCGGAGGTGGCCGCAGGCTGGGCCCGCGTCGACCGGGACAACAGCGGCACCAAGGCCGAAGCCGTCGACGCATGGGTACAGGGATACTCCAAGGCCAAGGCCACCTTCGACGAGACGAAGATCACCTGCAAGCAGGGGGCAAGCATCCAGTCTTACGCCATCAGCTACCAGGGCAGCAGGACGGAAAAGAGCCCGTACCGGACGGGGACCATCAACGCCACCGCCGCCACGGTGCGCTGCACGGTGACGGACAGCCGGGGTCTGTCCGCCTGGGAGGACTTCCCCCTTGTGCTGGAGGAGTACGCAGCCCCGGCGCTGGTGGAGGCGGACCTGTTCCGGGCGGATGAGAACGCCAAGGAATCGGACAGCGGCACCCACATCGGGGGCATCGCCAAGGCGAAGGTCTCCGACCTGGGCGGGAAAAACACCTACACCCTCAAGGGCTGCTGGAAGGCCGTGGGCGGCAGCTACGGAAGCGGCACGGAGATGCAGTCGGGCACGGCCACCCTGGTGACGGGGGAGACGGAGATCTCTGTGGACAAGAGCTACACGGCGAAGATCGTACTCACCGACAAGCTGGGCAACACCGCTTCCTATGAGGAGATCATCCCCACGGAGCGGGTGGCCTTCCACCTGAGAGCGGGGGGCAAGGGCGCGGCCTTCGGCAAGGTGGCGGAGCAGGAGAACGTGCTGGAGCTGGCCGAGGACTGGGAGATGCAGGGCGGCAAAAAGGTCAGCGCCCAGAGCTTGCAGGCCACAAAGGCCGAGGACCTGACGGAGGAGCCCAAGCGCATCGCGGTGTTGGATCAAAGCGGCGTGGTGGGCGGACGGACCATGAAGGCCCTGCGGGAGGAGGACATCGGGGTATATCAGCAGTCCGACGGTTACTACCCCTTCTGGGACAGCGCCATCATCGCCGGGGACTACATCGTGGCCAACACGTCCTACAGTGGAAACCAGCTGAATGCGAAGATCGACAAGGTACAAAACGGCGTGGGCCGCAGCGAGGAGGTCTATGTGAAGCTGCCGTTTCCCCTGCGGGGGCACAACGGAGTGCTCACAGGGAGCACCGACCGGCGGGGGGACTATGTGGGCTCTGTGAACCGGACGTCCGGCGTGGGATTCAGCTTCCGGCTGTTTGACCCGTACTACGGAAACGCCGTGGGGACAACGCTGAATCCGGTGGTGCGGCTGGAGCTGCGGGGCCTGCGGGCCCAGCCGAATGCAGCCCCTGCGTTTTCCTACACAGATGGAGATGCCACGGCCCGGGACCAGGCCCAGACCATCGCCCAGAGCTACGTCAGCGAGTATGACGGGGGCAGCTGCACGAAGACCTTCACATACGGCCCCAACGTACTCTACGGCGGCAGCGGGGACAAGATCCGCAACGGCCCCAGCGTGACGCGGAAGGGAACGGATAAGAAGGTCGTGTATGACAGCAACAACAAAGCCATCGTAGGAGGCCGGATGGAGTGCGACACATTCGTGATAATGATCCTGCGAGGAATTCCCTATGAGAAGTCGTTGTTTAACAGCGAGGCGGAAAAGTGCGACTACACCGCAGACCTGAAGAACGCGTCCAATCCCAACGGCTACGCCTGGGTGACGGGCCTGCTGACGTACATGAATAGCAACAACTACATGTCCGATAAGCGGGACATCAGGTTTGCGGCGGATATGAGCTGGCTGATGTGGTATCTGTCCGGGGTGGTGATAGACGACCAACAGATGGCCTGCATCTTCACAGACCATGAAAAGGCTCAGAAGGGGGATCTCTTCTTTGAGCGGAGCAACACAAAAAACCTGTTCGACGGGATCAGCCATGTGGGGTTCGTGGGCGAAGACGGCGGGGAGAAGTACCGCTACGAGGTGTCCTGGGAAAAGGATAACCATCCCACCGCCGTGTTCAAGAGTAAGATGGGCACCAAGGGAGGAACCCCGGCGTACTATGCACGGCTCAACTACAAACTGTTGGCCACGGTGACGAGTTAAAGGAGGAATGTAAGCTATGGCAGCAAAACTATGGAGAGGCAGCTCCGGCTCCAGCGTGCGGGATCTGCAGACGAAGCTCAACCAGAACGGCTACAGGCTGGATGTGGACGGCGTATTCGGCAACAAGACCTATAACGCCGTACTGGATTACCAGAGGAAGAACAAGCTGGCCGTGGACGGCGTGGTGGGCAATGAGACCTGGGGGAGCCTGAATAAAACCACCAAGCCTGACCACAAGACCACCGGCAAGGAGGTGATGAGCGGTGTGTCGGACGAGACATACGACAAGCTCCACCAGCTGGAAAAGGGCTTTGTGCCGTCGGACAACGTGAGTGCGGCACGGGAGGCGCTGAAGAGCATGGAGACATCCCGGCCGGGAGAGTATCAGTCCTCCTTTGCCGGGGAGCTGGAGCAGCTCTACCAGCAGATCATGGGCAGGAAGGAGTTTTCCTACGACCCGCAAAAGGATGCGCAGTATCAGAACTACGAGTATCTGTATACCCAGAGGGGCCGGGATGCCATGGAGGATACCATGGGGACGGCTGCGGGACTGACGGGCGGATATGCCTCAAGCTATGCCCAGACGGCCTCCCAGCAGTCGTATAATCGCTACATGCAGGAGCTGGCGGAGCTGATGCCGGAGCTGGAGAAAAACGCACGGCAGCGGGATGAGAGCCAGCGGGATTGGCTGATGCAGCAGTATGAGCAGGTCAGTGACCGGGAGCAGGAGGAATACAAACGTTACCAGCAGGATCTGGAAAGCTGGCAGGAGGGATATGACCGGGCGGCTAAGGAAGCGGAAGCGCTGCGGGAGCAGGAATATGCCGACTACAAGCTGATGCTGCAGCACTATACCGGCATGGCCAGCGCCGAGCAGAAGGCCTCCGGCGGCGTGCGGGCCAACAGCGGCTCCACGGCAAAAACAAGCTCGAAGAAAACGACCCTCAGCTCCACGGCTATGGAGAGCCTGCAGCGGGCCATGGGTAACTATCTCAAAAACGGAAAGGCAGAGGCGGCGGCAACTCTGGCACAGCAGTACGGCGGGCGTATGACGGCGGCCCAGAAGCAGAAGATCCAGAAGCTGTTCGGCCAGTACGGCACGAATCTGACACTGTGAAAAAATGCAGGCTCCCGCTCCCGGACAAAGGGGAGGGGGAGCCTGCGGCGTTGAGCCGGGGGTTGACAGCGGCGGGGGTTTTGCTACAATAGGAGGGCAGAACTGCAAGGGGAACGGAATATGAACGGATACTATTACACGGCGCTGAATCGGAGAGAAAAAACGGCTTATGAGCAGATGAAGGCAGGGTTTGAGGCACTGGCACAGTCGGTGCGCGTGGCACGGCTGGAGAGCGAGCGGCTGGCGGAGGTATATCTGCGGCTGAAGCTGGATGAGCCGATGCTGTTCTATGTGACGGGGTACAGTTACCGTTTTTATCCAGACTCGGAAAGTGTGGAGCTTCTGCCGGAGTATTTGTTTGAAAAAGGGAAGATACGGACCCATCAGCAGGCGGTATCCGCCCGCATCCAGCGGCTTATCCGGCCGCTGCAGGGGAAAAGCCAAAGGGAAAAGGAACTGGCTATCCACGACTTCATTCTGGATAACGTTCGCTATGACAAGCTGAAGAAATCCTATTCTCACGAGATCATTGGACCGCTGACCCAGGGGGTGGGTGTGTGCGAGGGCATTGCCAAGACCGTGAAGGCACTGTGCGATGCCGTGGGACTGGAGTGCATCATTGCACTCAGCGAGGCCAACCCGGAAAACGGCGTGCGCTACCGCCATACATGGAACGTACTGACCATAGACGGAAAACGATACCATATGGACGCCACGTTCGACAACTCCCTCCAGCGGGGAGGGCACAGGTACGACTACTTCAATCTGGACGACAGACATATTTTCCGGGATCATGAGAAGCTGGTGCTGCCGGTGCCGGCCTGCACGGACGACAAGAGCTTTTACTACCGATCCGTGTCGCTGACAAAGACAGAGGATGTGGCCAAACGGGTGCAGCAGGCTCTGCGCAAAAAGCGGGGACAGTTTGTGTTTCACTGGCGGGGCGGCGGATTGAACCGGGAGATCCTGGAGCAGATATTGCGCAGTGCCGCAGAAGAGGCAGAAAAGAAAAACCTGCGCGTGAGCTGCGCGGTCAATGTGCAGCAGGCGGTGATCCAGCTGGATTTCGGCGCGGCAGAGGAGATGGAGCTGCAGCAGCCGGATGAGGGGCAGGACGGATAAATGAGGGTTTACAGATAAAAACGTTTTCGGTATAATAAGTCGTTAAGATTCGAAAGGGGATGGACGCCTTGCAGGTAAATCAGATCCGCGTCGGGGCGGTGTTGTCCTATATTTCCATGGGCTTGAGTACCGTGATCTCACTGGTTTATACGCCCATTATGGTCAGTAGCCTGGGTAAGGGAGAATACGGCGTATACAGCACCGTCATTCCCATCATCTCTTATCTGACGCTGCTCAGTCTGGGGCTGGGGAGCGCCTACGTGCGGTATTATTCCCGGGCTAAGGTGGAGCAGGACAGGCGGGAGATGGCAAAGCTCAACGGTATGTTCCTCATCACTTATACAGTGCTGGGACTGGTGCTGCTGACCCTGGGCTACGCGCTGTCGCTGAAGGGAGAACTGGTATTCGGCAGCAAATGGACGGCGGAGCAGCTGGCCCTGGGCAGCAGACTGCTGCGCATTATGTCGCTGACGGCGGCACTGTCGTTTCCGTTCAGCGTGTTTGAGTCCCATGTGACCATCTACGAGCGGTATCTGTTCCAAAAAATCGTGCTTATGGGCAAGCAGGTGCTCAACCCAATGCTGACGATCCCGCTATTGCTGCTTGGCTTTCAATCGGAGGCGGTGGCGTGGATGTCCCTGTTTTTCACGGTGGCCAGCGGCGTACTGAATATATACTACTGCTTTGTGAAACTGCGCATGCCGGTGAATTTTCGACACTATGATTTTACATTGATGCGGGAGATGGTGGGCTTCACGGTGTGGGTGTTTATCGGCATCGTGGTGGACAACATCAACTGGGGCATCGGGCAGCTGATGATGAACTGGCAGCGAGGCGCGGAGGCGGCGGCTGTCTACAATCTGAGCAACCAACTGAACACCTATTACCTGGCCTTTGCCACGGCGGTGGCGAATGTGCTGACGCCCCGGGTCCACCGGATGGTGGCGCAGGGGGAAAGCAATTCCGAACTGAGCAGGCTGTTTACCAAGGTGGGGCGCATTCAGTTTATGGTGATGATGATGGTGCTGCTGGGCTTTGTGGCCATCGGTCAGCCATTTATGGAGACATGGGCTCAGAGTGACGACTCCTTTACAGACTACATTGTGACACTGCTGCTGTTTATATCTACCCTGATCCCCGCCATTCAGACGGTGGGACTGGAGATCCAGCGAGCCAAGAATATGCATAAATTCCGCTCCGTTTCCTACCTGATCGTGGCGGTGGTGAATGCGCTGCTGATGATTCCTATGTGTAAGCTCTGGGGCGGCATTGGTGTGGCGGCGTGCATCCTGTTTACCACATTGGTGGGCAATGTTCTGCTGATGAACTGGTACTATAAGCGACACATCCACCTGAACATCCGTTGGTTCTGGAAGAAGATCTGTCAACTGCTGCCATCGATGGTGCCGCCGCTGCTGGCTGCCCTGGTCATTGCGGTATTCGCGGATGTGCATGGATACTTGGAGATGGCGCTGTGCGGCTGCATTTTTGTGGCGGTATACGGACTGAGCCTGTGGCTGTTCGGTATGAACCGCTATGAGCGGGAGCTGGTGGCCCGGCCCCTGAGCCGTCTGCTGCGCAGAGGATAACGAAAGAAGGGGAGAGCATGGCCAAGAAAACCGGACGCAATACCAAAGCCCGCATCGTATCGGCGGCGTGGAAGCTGTTTTACGAGCAGGGGTATGAGGACACCACTGTGGAGGACATCGTGTTTGAGTCAGAGACGTCCAAAGGCTCCTTTTACCACTATTTTGATGGGAAGGACGCGCTGCTGGGCTCCCTGTCAGTTTTGTTCGACGAAAAATATGAGGAGCTGCGGCCGCAGATCGACCCGGAGGCAGATGCCATAGACACGCTGGTGTTTTTAAATCAGGAGCTGTTCGCTATGATCGACAACAGTGTTTCGTTGGAGCTGCTGACACGGCTGTTCTCCTCCCAGCTTGTGACCCGGGGCGAGAAGCATCTGCTGGATCGCAACCGTACCTATTTTAAATTATTGTATCAGACCATCCGGGACGGACAGAGCCGGGGCCAGCTGCGCACGGATATGACCGCCAACGAGATCGCTAAGGCCTATGCCATGTTCGAGCGGGGTATGATGTACGACTGGTGCCTCAGCGGCGGGGAATACGCCCTGAGTCGGTACAGCGCTCAGATGATGCCCATGTTTTTGCAGGGGTTCCGACCGAATCTGTGAATTTAAAAAAATATTTTTAACGGGCAGGAAATATTATCATATATATTCTGCTAAAAAATGCGATGTATATATAAGAAAAATGAAAAAGAACGCAAACTCCGTATAGACTACATTCTATACGAAGTTCTGTATTTCGTTCTATTATTTGTTGTGCTATACTTGGCTCCGCTAAAGCAATTTGTCCTATAGGAGGGAAAACATGAAGATCAGCGAAGTCATTGTATTTGTCGTTTATTTGGTGTTCATGCTGTCCATCGGCGTGTATTTCTTCTTTAAGAACCGTGACGGCGGCGAGAAGACGTATTTTCTGGGTGGACGGCAGATGGGCCCCTGGGTCACGGCGCTGTCGGCGGGCGCGTCGGACATGAGCGCCTGGGTGCTGATGGGTCTGCCCACCTCCATCTACGCCTTGGGCGTGGGCCAGGTGTGGATCTCCGTGGGTCTGGCCATCGGCTACACCATCAGCTGGCTGGTGGAGGCACCCCGGCTGCGGCGCTTCTCCATCGTGGCCAACGACTCCATCACCATTCCCCAGTATCTGACCAACCGGTTTCTTTCCAAGTCCAAGGCCCTGCAGATCATCTGCGCGGTGATCTTCCTGGTGGCTTACACCGTGTACGCTGCCTCCAGTGTGAAGGCATGCGGCACCCTCTTTAACACTGTGACCGGTATGGACGAGACGGCGGCGATGTATCTTGCCTCCATCATCATCATCGCCTATACCTTCCTGGGCGGTTTTTCTGCCGTGTGCTGGACGGACTTTTTCCAGGGTATGCTGATGCTGGGCGCACTGCTCATTGCCCCAATCTTTGCGCTGTTTATGCTTCAGGGTGTGGGCGTCCATGCTGTGGATACGCCCGATTACTTCAACGCCTTCAGCAGCTGGAAGGACATTGTCTCCGGCTTGGGCTGGGGTCTGGGTTACTTCGGCATGCCGCATATCATTATTCGCTTTATGTCCCTGGAGTCTCAGAAGAGCTTGAAAAAGTCCGCCAAGATCGGCATTACCTGGACGGTGCTCATCGTTATCTTTGCCGCTGCGGTGGGTATCATTGGCCGTCTGTTCCTGGGCTATGACGAGTCCATCAACGGTCACTCCCTGGTGTTCATCACCATGGTGCGCAAGATCTTCCCCGGTGTTATCTCCGGCCTGCTGCTTTCGGCGGTGCTGGCGGCATCCATGTCCACGGCGGATTCCCAGCTGCTCATGGCTGCTAGCGCCTTTGCCAGCGATGTGTATAAGCCTGTGTTCCGCAAGGGCAAGGCCAGCGACAAGGAGATGATGTGGGCCGGGCGCGTCGTGGTACTCATCATTTCCGTGGTGGCGCTGCTCATCGCTTCCAATCCCGGCTCCGGCAGCATCATGTCTTTGGTGTCCAACGCCTGGGGCGTGTTCGGCGCGGCCTTCGGCCCGGCCATTATGCTGAGCTTGTTTTGGAAGCGGTTTACCTTCGCCGGCGCCGTGGCCGGCATCATTGTGGGCGCCGTTGTGGACGGCCTGTGGCTGGCGTTCCTGTCCGGCACGGGGATCTATGAGATCATCCCCGCCTTTGCTGCCAGCATGATCGCCGCCATCGTGGCCTCCCTGCTGAGCAAGAAGCCCGGCAAGGACGTGGAGGAGCTGTTTGACAGAGCTTTGAATTTTGAAGAAGAATGAGTCTTGATAAAACCGAAAACGCCGCAGCCAAGCTGCGGCGTTTTCAGTTTTACATGTAGCGGCCTCGTTTGCTCAGGGCCGGAAGACCTGATCCCGGGTGATCTCCTTCAGGCTGTGTACACCGCACATCTGCATAGCGTCCTGCAGCTCGCTCTGGAGCTTGTTCACATACACCTGCACGCCCTCAGCGCCGCCACCGTAAACCATGGTGACGAAGGGTCGGCCGATGAGCACACCGTCTGCCCCCAGGGCCAGGGCCTTGAACACATCCAGACCCGTGCGGATGCCGCCGTCCACGAAGATCTTCATCCGGCCGCCCACGGCGTCAACGATGCCCGGCAGCACCTCCGCCGTGGCGGGGCACTGATCCAGTACCCGGCCGCCGTGGTTGGACACCACGATGCCGGCGGCCCCGGCCTCCATCGCCTTTCGGGCCCCGGCGGGGGTCATAATCCCCTTCAGAATAAAGGGCTTTTGCGCATACTCGATGATCTCCCGCAGCTCCTCCACCGTCTTGCTGCCGGCGGGGGGCATATGGTTTTTAAGGAACGGCAGACCGGCGGCATCGATGTCCATAGCCACGGCCACAGGGTCGGCCTTACGCACCTGGGTGAGCTTGGCGAAGATGGTGTCCCTGTCCCAGGGCTTCACAGTGGGGACGCCGCAGCCGTCCACATGGCCGATGGCCCGGAGGGCGCCCTCCATGACGGCGGCGTCCATACCGTCGCCGGTGCAGGCCAGGATCCCCGCGTCCCGACAGGCGGACACCAGTAGGTCGTTGTAAGCGGCGTCGTCATACTTGTCGCCATAGTGCAGCTTCATGGCCCCCACGGGAGCGGCCAGCACCGGCAGGCGCAGCTTCGTGCCGAAAAAGTCAAAGCTGGTGTCGGCGGGCCGGTTTTCGCAGATGGTGTCCATCTGCACGCAGATCTCCTGCCACTTCTGATAGTTGCGCTGGAACGTTACGCCCAGGCCCTTGGCACCGGGGCCGGGGATGGTGTTGCGGCAGGCCGCGCCGTTACACACGGGGCAGGCCTTGCAGTACGGGCCTATGCAGGTACGGGCCGATTGCAGAATCTCATTATAATCCATTGTATCTCTCCTTTGCTGAAATGCTTGGAATGATATGCCCTATTGTAACGCCATCCGAGCCAAAATGCAACGAAAATCGCGCCGTATGAAACGGCCCATATTTGTATAAAATAGAGTAAAGCGCAAAGGAGGCAAACGGATATGAAGGATATGCACTGGCGCACATGGGCGGTCATTGGCCTTTTGTGGACACTGGCGGCGGGGAACCTGCTGCATTTTGTATACGACTGGACGGGGAAGAGCGTGGCGGCGGCTCTGTTTTCCGCCGTGAACGAATCCACCTGGGAGCATATGAAGCTGCTGGCGGTGCCGTGGATCCTGTTTTCCATCGTGGAGTGCATCGCCCTGCGCTCCGGCGGCACGACGGCGCCCCGGGCGGCGGGACTGCTGGCGGGCCTGGCAGCGATCCCGCTGCTGTTTTACGGCTACAAGGGCATCGTGGGAAAAGGCAGCATGATCGTGGATATCCTGATATTCCAGGTAGCGGTGCTGCTGGCCTTCTGGGTGAGCTGGACCCTTCAGAAGCGGCGACAGCTCAGCGGCGGCGGCTGGACGGTGCTGGGGATATTGGTACTGCTGGGGGTATGGGCGCTATTTTTGCTGTTTACCTTCCGGGCACCGGACCTGGCGGTGTTCATCGACCCGGTGACAGGCACCCGGGGGATTGGATGAGAGCGGAGAAAAAACGGAAAGAGAACGGCTCGGCGGGCGGTTAAATTGACCGCCTGTTTTTCTTGACCCTGGGGGTGAGATACTGTATAATAGAAAAGAAAATCGATCCCGGAGGGAGACGAGGCTATGAAAAAAGTGATCGTACATAAGTCCTCTGTCCCCATCTACATGGCAGCGGGTGTGTGGACCGTTTATGCACTGGTGTTCCCGCTGTATAAGGTGGGGCATTTTGCCATTGCGGCGGCGGTGGCGCTGGCGGCGTATTTTGCCGGCCGCTGCCTCTTTAAGGATGTAAAGGAGGTCATCGAGGTGGAACCGGAGCCGGAGCGCACCGGCAACGAGGCCCTGGACAAGATGATCGCCGAAGGGCAGCTGGCCTTGAAGGAGATGCGGCGGCTGGACGATGCCATTGCCGACGAAGTCATCAGCGGCCAGATCCGCCAGCTGGAGGAGCTGTCGGGCAAGATCTTCGACCAGGTGAAGCAGAAGCCGGAGAAGCTGCCCCAGATCCGCAAATTTATGGACTATTACCTGCCCACCACGCTGAAGCTGCTCAATGCCTATGACCGTATGGGCGCTCAGGGCGTTTCCGGCGGCAATATCAGCGGCACCATGGAGCGGGTGGAGAACATCATGGGCACCATCGTTACCGCCTTTGAGCGACAGCTGGACGCCCTGTTCGGCGCCGAAGCCCTGGATATCTCCACGGACATCACCGTTCTGGAGAACATGATGGCCCGGGAGGGGCTGGCAGAGGATGCCGTGCACCGCACCGCAAACGAAGTGAAGGAAGAAAAATCGGAGCCGTCTGACGGCGGCATTCAACTGGAATTATAAGAAAGCGAGGACTGTACTATGACTGAGAACATGACCCCTGAACTGACCCTGACCCCTACTGAGACCGAGACCGCTGCCGCCGTGCCGGAGCTGACGCTGGAGCCTACCGCCGCCGAGCAGGTGGAGGAGAAGAAGATCGAGCCTGTGGAGCTGGATGACAAGCTGCTCACCGAGCAGGAAAAGAAGGCCGTGGAGGAGTTTTCCAAGAAGATCGACATCACCGATACCAACATGGTCCTGCAGTATGGTGCCGCCGCCCAGAAGAGCGTGGCGGGCTTTTCTGAGAACGCCCTGAGCAATGTCCGCAGCAAGGATCTGGGCGAGGTGGGTGCCGATCTCAGCGAGCTGGTGGTGCAGCTGAAGGGCTTTGGCTCCGGCGAGGAGAAGAAGGGGCTGGCGGGTCTGTTCCGCAAGGCCGGCAACAAGATTGAGAGCATGAAGGCCCAGTACGGCAAGGTGGAGGCCAATGTGGACCGCATTGCCCAATCCCTGGAGCAGCATCAGATCACGCTGATGAAGGACATTGCCATGTTCGATCAGATGTATGAGCTGAACCTGAAGTATTATAAGGAACTGACCATGTACATTCTGGCCGGCAAGAAGCGGCTGGAGGAGGTACGCAGTGGGCAGTTGGAGGAGCTGCGCATCAAGGCGGAGAAGTCCGGCCTTGCCGAGGACGCCCAGGCCTACAACGACATGGTGAACCTGTGCAACCGCTTTGAAAAGAAGCTCCACGACCTGGAGCTGACCCGTATGATCTCCGTGCAGATGGGTCCCCAGACCCGCCTGCTGCAGAATAACGACACCCAGATGGTGGAGAAGATCCAGTCCTCTCTGGTGAACACCATCCCCCTGTGGAAGAGCCAGATGGTGCTGGCTCTGGGCATGGAGCATGGCCGCCAGGCCACCGCCGCCCAGAACGCCGTCACCGAGATGACCAACGACCTGCTCAAAAAGAATGCCGACACCCTGAAGATGGGCACCATCGCCACCGCCAAGGAGGCCGAGCGCTCCATCGTGGACATTGAGACCCTGCAGCACACCAACCAGCAGCTCATCTCCACCCTGGACGAGGTGCTGGCCATCCAGCAGGAGGGTGCCGCCAAGCGCAAGGCCGCCGAGGTTGAGCTGGGCCGCATCGAGGGCGAGCTGAAGCAGAAGCTCATGGAGCTGCACAAGTAAGAACCTCCGTGAAAGGAGCGGAAACATGAAGGTATTCAAGAGCCGGGGCTTTGCTCTGGCGGTGCTGGTGCTGGTGGTTGTGGCCGGATCTTTGTACGGCCTCAGTCGCAAGCCCATAGCGGTGCAGTATCAGCAGTGGATCGCCGACGACGCGGTGATGCTGACGGAGTCCACCCGGGAGTCGCTGGAGAGCTACAACGACCAGTGGGACAGCCGCTACAGCGCCGTGGTGGCTGTGGCCACGGTGGGCAGCACCCACGGCTGGTCCGGGGAGCGGTATGCCGCTATGCTGGGTAAAGAATGGGGCCTGGGACAGAATGATATGCTGCTGCTGCTGATAGAGGGCAAGGACTACTATGTGCTCTACGGCGACAGCGTGAATGGCTCCATCACTGACACCCAGGAGACCGCGCTGCGCAAGGCGCTGGACAGCGACTACTATAAGGGGGACTACGACCGGGCGGCCCTGAAGTTCTTCCGTGCCGCCGACGTGGTCTACGACCAGATGAGTAAAGGCTGAATGATCCTATACTTATAATGTACCCCCTCCGGCGTAAGCCGGAGGGGGTACATTTTTGATTTCAATTCGTATTAGTTGGATAAAATTATACAATTCGTTATCGCTTTACCGTCCGAACGCCCAGGCAGCGGCCACAGCAATGACCTCCCTGGCCCAGTAGCCTGGCCCCAGGAACCAGTAGGAATGGCAGCCCAGGGACTGGGCCTGTAAACCATACGTGCGGGCATATATGGCCGCGCGGAGCTGGTGGAAATTGTCGGAGGCCACGGCAACCTCCGCAGGAAGACCCTTTTCCCGGATGATCTCCGCGGCAAAGGAGATGTTCTGCCGGGTGTTCAGGGATTGCTCCTCCAGATAGATCCGACCGGGATCAATGCCCCGGCGCACCAGTTCGTCCCGGATGCACTGGGCTTCGGTGATGACCTCGTTGTCCGCCATGCCGCCGCAGGCGATGCATACGGCGTCCGGGTTCTGGGAGAGGTAGTCCAAGGCGCTGTCAATGCGGGCGGCGAGCATTTTGCTGGGGCGTGTGCCCTTGACCTCGCAGCCCAGAACCAGCACGGTGCAGGGGGTGTCGGACTGGGGGCGGTCGGTCGCCTGATACACCATCAGCCCCAGAATCACGCTCACGCACAGCAGCCCTGCGGCGAACAGGGCCAGCAGACTGCGCCACAGCGCGCGGTGGCATCCCGTGAGCAGCTTCCGGAGCTTCGCCGGGCGCAGCAGCATCCAGGCAAACACCAGAAAAATGGCCGCCGGGAAGAACATCCCCACATGGTGCACGCCGATGGCCAGCGGCAGCAGGAAATACACTGCCAGGGCCAGCAGCAGACCGGCCAGCGTCCCGCGCAACACCTTATTCTTCATGGGCAGAATTCTCCGCGATATGCCCGGCGATGCGCTGCATGATGAGATCCAGGGCTACCAGGTTGTGGCCACCCTCCAGCACAACGATATCAGCATATTTCCGGGTGGGCTCCACGAACTGCTCGTGCATGGGCTTGACGGTGGTGAGATACTGCTGCACCACCGACTGCATGGAGCGGCCCCGCTCTTCCACGTCCCGCAGGGCCCGGCGGAGGATGCGCACATCTGCGTCCGTCTCCACAAAAATGCGGATATCCATCAGCTCCCGGAGCTGCTGCACCATCAGGTCGGTGTCGAAGGCGTCGGGATGGTCATAGTTCTGCTTGCAGCGCTCGGCAAAGGGGACATTCTGCCGCTTATAGTAATTGTCATGGTGTACCACGCTGATGTTTGCGCCGAAGTGGGCGGCCAGGTGCTCCGTCAGGGTGGTTTTGCCGCTGCCGGTGCCGCCGGCGATGCCGATGATCATGGTCTTCATGGGCAATGAACCTCCGCAATAACTGTTTCTTCCATTATAGGAAAATGAGTTGGCAAAAGCAAGGAACAATGTAAAAAAAGCATGAATTTCCGAGTTTTTCAGTTGACGCAAAGAGGGAAAAACGTATAATAGAAAGCAGAGTCTAAATGGGAGGATATGCAATGCGACTTTTGAAATGCCCGAAATGCGGAGAGATGTTCTCCGATACATATAAAACCTGCCCCTTCTGCCAGGAGGATGAGGAGCTGCACAGCGACAAGCCCGTCAAGCACAGCCACCGCCGGACCGGCGGCGGCCGCGCCAAGCCGAAGGTAGGCGGCGTGGCCGTGGTGGTGTGCCTGGTGCTGGTGCTGGGCCTGGCGGCCTATACCATTTTCGGCAGCCAGCTGAAGGACATTTTCGGCGGGAAGAAGAATGTGGAGCCCCAGCCCGAAACGCAGACCCTGACCCTGAGCCAGAGCAGCGTGGAGCTGGCGGTGGGCAACAGCGTTGTGCTGTCGGCAACCGGCGCGGATAAGATCACCTTCTCCAGCAGCGACGAGGGCGTTGCCACCGTGACGGTGGACGGAACGGTGAAGGCAGTGGGCGCAGGCAGCGCGGTAATCACAGTGAAGGCGGCTGAGCAGGCGGCTACCTGCCGGGTGACGGTCACAGCCCCGGCGTCGGAGGATCCGGTGAAGCCGGAGGAGCCGGATGTTCCGGATACACCGGATACACCGGTGCAGAAGACTCTGACGCTGCAGTCCATTTACGGCACGTCCGGGGAATTCTCCTGCAATATAGGGGAAAGCGTTCCCCTGGAAGTAGACGGAACGGACTCCGCTGTCAGCTGGAGCTCTTCGAATACCCAGGTGGCGTCTGTGGATGCCTCGGGTACGGTAACGGCTGTTTCCTCCGGGAAAGCCACCATTACCGCCACCGTGGATGGCCAGACCCTTACCATCGGAGTCCTTGTGTGGTAAAAAAACACCGGCGCCCTGCTTTTTCGGCAGGGCGCTTTTGTGGAGGGAGGAGAAATCTTGAACAGACGCGAGCTGCTGGATAAAATATCCGCCACGGCGGAAGAGCGGGTGCTGCTGGGCCGCCTGTGGGACGGATGGGAGCGCTGCCGCAGCCGGAATATACCGGAGGTCAGCGGATTTCTTTCACCCCATGAGCAGGCCCTGGCCCAGCAGATGCTCCAGGCCCTGGGCGCCCGGGAGGGCTGGATCCTCTGGGGTGGGTACGAGGGGGCCCAGCGCAGACAGCTGCACTTCCTTCCGGAGTGGATGGACGGGCCGGATGCGGATGCCATTCACTGCCTGCGTTGCCGGTTTTATCACACGGAGCACCCCACCCACCGGGATTTTCTGGGCAGCCTCATGGGCCTGGGCCTCACCCGGGAGAAGGTGGGCGATATTCTGGTGTCGCCGCAGTGGGCCGATGTGCTGGTGGGCAGCAGTGTGACGGAGCATCTCCTGCGGGAATGGACCCAGGCGGGTCGGGTGCACCTGCAGGTGGAGCGGATCGACCCGGCGGAGCTTCTGATCCCGGCAGAGCAGACGAAGCAGCTGCGGGATACGGTGGCATCTCTGCGCCTGGACAGTGTGCTCGCCGCGGGCTTTGCCGTTGGCCGCAGTGCGGCGGCGGATCTGATCCGCAGCGGCAAGGCGGAGGTAAACTGGATGCCCTGTGACAAGCCGGACGCCCCTGTCCGGCAGGGCGATGTGCTGACGGTGCGCGGTCTGGGCAAATGCCTGCTGGAGGAGGTAGGCGGGCAGAGCCGCAAGGGCCGTACCGCCATCACCATGAAACGATTTATATAAGGAGCGGCAATATGGAACAGAAAAAGATCGATCGCATCAATGAGCTGGCCCACAAGGCCAAAACCCCCGAGGGCCTGACCCCGGAGGAGACGGCGGAGCGGGCGGCGCTGCGGCAGGAGTACCTCAACAGCGTGATGGGCAATCTCCGCCGGGAGCTGGACAACACCTGGATCGTGGACGAGCACGGCAACAAGCGCAAGCTCACCCCGGGCAAGAAAACCATGTCATAACATAGGATGGATCGTGAGGAAAGCAAACAGAGGAGCCCTACGGCTCCTCTGTTTGCTTTCTCGCTGTGTCACATAGGCTTGGCGCTGTCCACCACAATGGCCCGGGCCCTTGCCAGGCGCAGGTCATGGATCAGGCGCTCCTTGGGCAGATTCTGCTTCAGCTGCTCCGGTGTCATGCCGTAGAGGGCGGACATCTGGGTGTATTTCTCCTCCAGTTCCTCATCGGTAAACCGGATGTCCTCCAGCCGGGCGATCTCCGTCATGGCCAGCTCAAACTCCACGGAGGAGCGGGCGCTGCTCTCCGCCTGGCGGCGCAGATCGTCCCGGGTAAGCCCGGCCATCTCCAGATAGGCGTCCATGGTGGCGCCCTGCTGCATGAGCTGCTGCTCCAGATCGTGCATGAGCCCATCCAGCTGGCTGGTGACCATCCGCTCCGGGATGTCCGCCTCCATGCCCTCGATGACCTGCTGCACCAGGGCATCAGCATAGGCGTCGGCGGCCTCCTGCTGCTTATTTTGCACGGCTTGCTCCATGATGCTCCGGCGCAGGGCGGAGACATCTTCAAAGCCCTGGGCCTTGGCAAATTCGTCAGTCAAAACGGGCTTTGCCCGGCGGGTGATCTTGTGGACTCTGATGTGGAACACCGCGTCCTTCCCGGCCAGCTCCGGGGCGTATTGGGTGGGGAAGGTGACGGAAATATCCCGCTCACAGCCTACGGCCATGCCCGCCACCTGCTCCTCAAAGCCCGGGATAAAGTAGCCGCTGCCCAGCAGCAGGGGATACCCCTCCGCCTTGCCGCCGTCAAAGGGCACGCCGTCTACAAAACCTTCAAAGTCCAGCACCACCTCGTCGCCCATGGCGGCCTTTTCCGGGTGCTCCTCCATGAGATGGCTCTGCAAATACTCGTCGATGGCGGCGGTCACGTCCGCGTCGGTAAGCTCCACTGTGGGCCGGGGGGCGGAGAGCCCCTTGTACTGCCCCAGCTTCACCTCCGGATACAGGTCGATGAGCGCGGTGAACACATAGCCCTCCGGGCCGATGGCCTCCACGCTCAGCTCCGGGGCCCCGGCCACGCTGATGTCCTCCTGGCGCACGGCCTCCACCAGGGCGATGGGGAAGGTACAGTTCACCGCGTCCTGATAGAACACGTCCGCCCCGTGCTTTTCCTCCATCTCCTGCCGGGTAGGCAGGGAGCCGTCTTCCTTTTTAAACAGAGCCTTGCTCTGTTCATAGGCCTCCTCCAGCGCCTTTTCCCAGACGTCCTGCTCCACCTGGATGGTCAGCACCACCTGGCGATTGTCTTTATTTTCCCGTTTCAGCAGCATACTGCGTCCTCCTCTAAGTATGACAGATATGCACAGTATAATATAAAAACGGTCTTCTCCGCAAGCGCCGCGCAAAAAAATTGTAAAAAACCAGTGACATTTTCGTTTTCCCCTATGGCGTCTGCCGGGAAATATGCTATAATAGCCAAGATACATTTGAGACATGGGAGGATCTGTATGCAAAAGATCAAGCACTTCATCAAAACACATCCCCACATGTGGTGGGGCCTGTTTCTGCCGGTGTATCTGCTCATGTACTTCACCGTGGAGCATGTGGTCACCGACAATTATTGGGCGACCCAGACCGTCATTGACAACTACATCCCATTTTGTGAGTATTTCGTCATTCCCTACGACAGCTGGGGTATCTTGTTGTTCCTTCTGGGTGTGTTTTTTATCGTAAAGGATCCGGAGAGCTTCCGGCGCTATATGTGGTTCATCGCCATCGCCTATACCACCGCCACCCTGTTTTGCTTCCTCGTGCCCAACGGCCAGGACCTGCGCCCGGCGGAGCTGCCCCGGCAGAACTTCTGCTCCTGGCTTTTGCAGATGACCTGGGCCGCCGATAATAATGCCAATGTGTTTCCCAGCGTGCATATTCTGGGTGTGTGGGCGGCCATTGCCGCCATGTGGCACTCGCCCAAGGTGAAAAAAGCGTGGCGGATCGCCGGCACCGTCTGGTTCGTGATCATCGCGGCGTCCACGTTGCTGGTGAAGCAGCATGCCTTCATCGACCTGGCGGCGGCCCTGGTATGGGGCGCCGTGGTGTACGTCATCGTGTATGTCATCATCGGCCGTAAGAGAGACAAAATGGGCCTGCGCTGCGGCGCTGATAGCCCGGAAAAGGAGGCAGGCCATGACCATTCCTCAGACACCTGTGTTTGACGGGATCTCCGCGGAGGAATGTCGGCGCATCTATGAGTGCTTCGGCGTGCAGGAGCGAAATTTCAAGCCCGAGGAGATCATCTACGATTTTGAAAGAGGGCAGCATACCATCGGCGTGCTGGCTACGGGCTCCGCCATTGTGGAGCGGGTGGATCAGCGGGGCGACCGCACCATCCTGGAGCATCTGGATCCCGGCGGCGTGTTCGGCGAGATGCTGATGTTCCGCAACGTGCTGGGCGACAGCGTCTCCGTGTTTTGCGAAAAGCCCTGCTGCGTGTGGTTTTTCCCCCAGGAGAAGCTGGAAAACCGCTGTGAAAAAAACTGCGGCCATCACAATCGCATGATCGAGAATATGTTCCGCCTCATCAGCGAAAAGGCCACGGCCCTTTCCGAACGGGTGGAGGTTCTCAGCCGCCGCAGCATCCGGGATAAGCTCCTGTGCTATTTCTCCCTCCAGCAGGCTAAAAACGGCGGCAGCTTTACCCTGCCCTTCTCCCTCAGTGCCCTGGCGGACTACATATCCACCGACCGCAGCGCCATGATGCGGGAGCTGAAAAAGCTCCGGGAGAGCGGCCAGGTGCATATGGAGGGCCGAAAGGTCACAATTCCCGGGGCGATATTGTCCGGAACGATTGACGGGGCGGGAATTTAATGATAAAATAATTCCCGGGACAAAATTTCAGCAAGTAAGACAGTCTATTTCAGAAAAAACGCAACGAGGAAGGAAGATAACGTATGTATCGCATTGTTACGAAAACAGCCTTGAAGCCGACCGTAATCCTGTATGAGATCGAGGCCCCCATGGTGGCCAAGAAGGCCCAGCCCGGCCAGTTTATTATCCTGCGGGTGGATGAAAACGGCGAGCGGATCCCCATCACCATCCATGACTACGACCGGGAGAAGGGCACCGTCACCATCATCGTGCAGACCGTGGGCGCTACCACGGAAAAGCTCAGCCACAAGCAGCAGGGCGACTGCCTCCATGACTTCGTGGGCCCCTTGGGCAAGCCCACCGAGACCGAGGGCAAGAAGAAGGTCTGCGTGGTGGGCGGCGGTGTCGGCTGCGCCATTGCGTACCCCGTGCTGAAGAAGTTCCACGACTGCGGGGCTGAGGTCCACGCCGTGGTGGGCTTTAAGAATAAGGATGTTGTGATCCTGGAGGATAAGTTCCGGGCCGTCTCCTCCGTGCTGAAGGTCTGCACCGACGACGGCTCCTACGGCCAGAAGGGCCTTGTCACCGAGGCTTTGAAGGAGCTGCTGGATGCGGGTAATGTGTATGATGAGATCTTCGCCATCGGCCCCATGGTCATGATGAAGTTCGTCAGCAAGACCACCGAGCCCTACGGCGTGCCCACCACCGTCTCCATGAGCCCCATCATGATCGACGGCACCGGCATGTGCGGCGGCTGCCGCCTGACCGTGGGCGGTGAGACCAAGTTCGCCTGCGTGGACGGCCCCGACTTTGACGGCCACAAGGTAGATTGGGATCTGGCTGTCAAGCGCAACCAGATGTATCACGACTTTGAGGTACACAAGCATGAAGAGGTCTGCAACCTCTTTCAGAAGGAGGTAAAGTAACATGGCTGTGAATATGCGTCAGGACAAGAATCCTATGCCTTCTCAGGACCCCAACGTCCGCAATCATAACTTTCTGGAGGTGGCCCTGGGCTACACCGAGGAGCAGGCCCTGGATGAGGCCGCCCGGTGCCTCAACTGCAAGGCCCACCCCTGTGTAAACGGCTGCCCCGTGAACGTCCGTATCCCCGAGTTCATTCAGAAGATCGTGGAAAAGGACTATGAGGGCGCCTATCAGGTGATTCATCAGACCAGCTCCCTGCCCGCCGTATGCGGCCGCGTCTGCCCCCAGGAGAGCCAGTGCGAGATGCACTGCGTCCGGGGCAAGAAGGGCGAGGCCGTGGGCATCGGCCGCCTGGAGCGTTTTGTGGCCGACTGGCACAACGCCCACAGCACCGAGGCCCCCGAAAAGCCCCAGTCCAACGGCCATAAGGTAGCTGTTGTCGGCTCCGGCCCTGCCGGCCTCACCTGCGCCGGCGACCTGGCCAAGAAGGGCTATGACGTCACCGTGTACGAGGCCCTGCATCTGGCCGGCGGCGTGCTGGTGTACGGCATCCCCGAGTTCCGTCTGCCCAAGACCATTGTGCAGAAGGAAGTGGACGGGCTCAAGGCCATGGGCGTGAAGGTGGAGACCAACATCGTCGTGGGCCGCACCATCACCATTGACGAGCTGCTGGAGGAGAATGGCTTTGAGGCCGTGTTCGTGGGCTCCGGCGCAGGCCTGCCCATGTTCATGCACATCCCCGGCGAGAACCTCAAGGGCGTGTATTCCGCCAATGAGTTCCTCACCCGTATCAACCTCATGAAGGCCTATAAGCCCGACTCCGACACCCCCATCATGGCCCTGGAGGGCAAGAAGGTGGCCGTGGTCGGCGGCGGCAATGTGGCCATGGACGCCGCCCGCTGCTCCAAGCGCCTGGGCGCCGAGGTGTATGTGGTGTACCGCCGCGGTATGGAGGAGCTTCCCGCCCGTCACGAGGAGGTGGAGCACGCCATCGAAGAGGGCGTCATCTTCAAGACCCTCAATAACCCCGTCCAGATCAATGGCGACGAGCAGGATTGCGTCAAGTCCATGACCTGCATCGAGATGGAGCTGGGTGAGCCGGATGCCTCCGGCCGCCGCCGTCCCGTGGAGAAGAAGGGCAGCGAGTTTGAGCTTCCTGTGGATGCCGTCATCATGTCCTTGGGCACCACCCCCAACCCCCTGATCAAGTCCACCACCAAGGGCCTGGAGGTCAATAAGAAGGGCTGTATCATCGTCAACGAGGATGGCCTCACCTCCCGTGAGGGCGTGTACGCCGGCGGCGATGCCGTCACCGGTGCTGCCACCGTCATCCTGGCCATGGGCGCCGGCAAGCTGGGTGCCAAGTCTATCGACGAGTACCTGAGCAAGTAAGCCAATACATAACAAAAGGCGGGAGAAGGTTTTCTCCCGCCTTTTTCTGAGTATCAAAAGCGGCCGTCTCCCGGTATAGCCGGGGGACGGCCACTGTGTTTGTTTATTTATCCATGTCCTGGGTCAGGCTGCAGCATCAGCTCTCCATGTGCCGGCCTAAAAAGGCCGCAACGGTCTGAGCCAGCTTGTATTCGCTCTCGCCGGGGTACTGTCCCGCCTCTGCCGCGAACAGCACCAGCCCCAGCACGTCCCCTTGGCAGAGAATGGGCGCGGCGGTGGCAGCCAGCAGGTGGCTGTTGTCTGCGCATACGGGCAGGGCGGGATCCCGGGGCTGCCGCTGGTAAATGCCGCGCCCCTCCATCAGCTGCTCCATATCCGGAGAGAGCGCGCGGCCGATAAGCTCCCGCTTGCCGGGGCCTGCAGTGGCGATGACATTGTCCCGGTCGGTGATAACGGCTGTGAATTCAGAGGAGTGGGCCAGCGTGTCGCAGAACTGCGCCGCGAAGTCCTCCAGCCCGCCGATGAGAGAATATTTTTTAAAGATTACCTCTCCGTCCCGCGTGGTGAAGATCTCCAACGGGTCGCCGTTACTGATAACATGGACACGGAAAACCTTGTCCTCACGGTTTTGGGAGGACTGGATCAGCGTCGTTTCGATATTTTCCGTGCCGGAATTAAAATTTACGGCCGTCTCCAGGGATTCACAGCGAATGAGGCCGTCAATGTCGGAGCGGAGTCGGATTTCCAAGTGATCCTCATAGACTCTGATTTTTTCAATCATCAGCTCCAGATCGTTCCGCTCCAGCTTTTCCTTGTTCAGGATATCCTGAAACACCTCCAGCGCAAGCTTTCCCGCCCGATTCACCCGAAGGATGGTGTTGCGCCTGTCGGCAATCATGTCGATCTGATGGCGAATGCCCTCGATCTTCTTCTGAAGCTCCGCCTCTAATTCATCATAGGTCTCCTCAATCAGCGTCTCTTGTTCGGGGCGCTTCATGATCTCACGGATGCGCTGGCGCTTGGTGATTTTCAGTTCTTCCAGAAGGTCATCCAGTACCGTATTCAGCCGGTCGGCGGAGATTTCCGTCTCCTCCACCTGCTCCTGCTCCCGGGCAAGATCTCCGTTCAACTGCTCCAGCATGGAGGCGGCATTTTTCATCACCTTTTCCACATAGAGCTTCATCAGCGCGTCCAGCCGGTCAACCCGAATGTGGTGGCTGGTGCAGCCGGAGCGTCCCCGGCGGTGATAGGTGCCGCAGGTGTAGGCGGGCTTTATGTCGCTGCGGCTCATGGAAAACATGGGACTGCCGCAGTCCCCACATTCCAAAAAGCCTGAATACACATTGTCATACTTTTTCACACCCCGGTAGTTGCTTCGGGAGCGCTTTTCCCGGAGGGCCCGGGTGGTGGCGAAGGTGCGATAGTCAATGATGGGCTGGTGGTGGTTCTCAATGACCACATTGTCCCCGGCGTCCAACCGGATGTCCGATCCGTTGATTTTCCTTCGGGTATATTTATGTGCCCGGAAGGTGCCAATGTAAAAATCGTTGTCCAGAATCCCCTGAACGGAAACAATGCTCCAAGCGGCCTTTGCCCGAATTTTATTGTCTTGCCCCATGGCATCCTTTCTCTGCTTTTCCGACATCCTCGGCGTGGGAATCCCCTGCTCCGTCAGGTGGTTTGCGATTTTCTTATAGCCCCAGCCCTCCTCGTTGTAGAGCCGAAAAATCCTCCGCACCACATCCGCCTCCGTGGGGACAAGTTCAAATTCCTTCCGCAGATTCACGATGTAGCCGTAGGGAGCGGCACATATCCACTTTCCGTCCTCCTGCCGCCGCCGGATTACATTGCGCACCTTTTTGCTGGTATCCGTGACGGGCATTTCATTGATGAGAAACTGAAACTGAATTTTCAGCCAATCGTCATCGTTGGGGTAGTCAATGTTATCTCCGATGGAAATGATCCGCACCCCCGCATCCCGGAGATCCTCCAGCTCCACAAGGCCCCGGGAGTTACGGCGGGAAAAACGGGAAAAGTCCTTCACCACCAGAATGCCGATTTTGTGGGTCATCATGTCCTGGCGCATTCGCTGGTAGTTCTCCCGGGTCTCGAAGGTATAGCCGCTGCGATCCCGATCCTCGTAGAAGGTCAGCCGAGAGCCGGGGAACTTCCGATGGACGAAGTCCGTAATGATCGCTTTCTGGTTTTCGATGGATGTGTTGTCCTTATCCTTGATGTCGTCATCCTCAAAGGAAATTCGGGCATATCCCGCAATATCAAAAATCTCTGTCAATGCTGCCACATCCTTTTGCTCTGTTTTTACTCCCATTGTACGATGGAACGGCGCCGTTGGCTACCGGTATTCCCTGGCAGGACAGCCAGCTTTTCCCGCTGTACCTCCGCTTCTGCCAGCTTGCGACGATTATAGAGCAGCAGATCCCTGGTGTTGCGGTATAATTCTTCTCCGCCGGAGTGAAACTCCGCAACCATGTATTTTTTCTCTGCATATCCGGCGTAAAGCAATTTGAGCCGCTCCCGAAGGGCGCTGTCCTCCTGCTCTTTCCGGGTCAGCCAGACCGTTACCAGTTTCCCTTGCTCCTGCACAAAAATCTCCACAGGCAATCCCCCTTCTCCTATATTTTCCGCGGTTTTGCTTTTTCCTATACATGGGGGAGTGCTGCATCCATGATACAATATGTTACGGCAGAGCCCCATTTGTAGGGCTCTGCCGTTCATTCATTTCTGTGTATGTTCCCGGTGCCAGACTGCCAGACATCAGGGCATCAGTTTTTTCAGTTCCCCATGGGCTGAGGATTTGCCCAGGTAGAGCGCATAAACCAACGGGGAAGCTTGTCTATGAACAGCGCCAGCGCCAGCAGATCGGCACTGCCGCCGGGGCTGAGCCAACGGTCGATGAGGGCATCGTCCAGCGCCTGTGTCAGCGCGACGCGCTGCTCCGGCGGCGTGGCCAGAATGGCGGCAGCCTGCTCCTTTACAAAGGCCGCGCCCTCGGCACCGCCTCGATGATAAAGATTGGTATCCTCCGTGTGGGCCATCAGCCAGAGGAGCGCCGTCAGGGGATCGTGGGTTTGCAGCAGTTCGGCGGCCTTCCGGGCGGTGGGGAAGCCTGCCAGCACTTCCGCTCGTGCGCCGCCCACCTGATGGCGCTGCGCTACCGCCGCACCGTGGGTGTCCCGGGGTGGCGTCAGCTCCGCAGCCAACGCGGCGGCATGGGCGAACACATCGCCGCCCTGCGTTAGATACCGGCCCAGCGCCGCCAGCAGCACTGAAAAGGAGAACAGCGCCCCCTTGTGGGTATTCACACCGCCGGTGGCCCGGAACATGGCCGCCTCGGCCTCCAGCCCTGCCGCCTGTAAGGCGGCAGCATCCGCACCAGACAGGCTCATCGCCGTGATCCGGCGCAACCAGGGCGTCAATGCGTCGATGCTGCGCAGGAACAGGGGAAGATCCATGTCGCTGTGTGCACCGTTATTGCGTTCGTCTATCAGTCCCGGCTTCGGGGTCAGTCGCACTTCCTCCGTCAGTGCCTTTGCCGCCAGGCTGGCCAGATATCCGGCGGCGAAGTCCACCAGAATTTCGCGGGTGCGGTTCACAATGGCGTCCAGCCCATGGGCGCGGCTGCGGGAACAGACCGTCACCGGCCCGCCGCAGATAAGGCAGGTGCGCTGCACAAGGCGGGACAGCTTGTCGCCATCTGTGTCCAGCACATCCAGATCATACAGCCGCCCAACAGGTGTGGCGGTCTCCAGCGCCAGACAGGCGGCTTTCAGTTCCGCTGCCGGCCGGTCATACACCAGCAAAGCCTCACAGCCGGTGGCGGGGCGGATGATCTCTGCTGCCATCGGCTGACCCAATGCATCATACAGGGCCTCCAGCCCCGTGTCGAAGGCCAAAGCGATCAGCGGAGAGGACTTCACCGGTCCGGCGATATTCATAGTGAAGGATACCAGCGGCAGGCGATAGGTCCGCAAAAGCCGACACTGAGCATCCGCCCGTGTGTCACGGGCGCGGAGGACGTCCTCCAAAGTGACGTTGACAATAGGCATAGGTAGTCTCCGGTACAAGTGGTTGGATGTCGGCAAGCCGCCCCTCCGCCAGAAGGCGGCGGACAGCGGTGGCGGAGATGTTCTCCAAACGGGGGATCTCCGTGACGGAAACACCGTAAGTGGGGAGTATTTCCTTCATCCGGCGGTTATAGGCGGCAGTGGTGGGGGAGAAGGGCTCCTCGCCGACGAAGCGGCGGACGATGTGGAGGGCCGGGGCAATGTGCCGGGCAAACAGCGTCAGATCCAGGTCGCACCGGGCATCCTCCGACTGCTCATCCCGCAGAAAGTAGGCAGGGAAGGTAGAGCGGCTCACTATAAAGTCACCGCCGGAGCATACGGTCACGTTAGGAAGATGTGCCGTCCCCTCCCGCACCAGCGCCAGCCGGTCAGCAGCAGGAAAGGGGCCGCCTTCCTCCGCTACCACGAACACCAGCATATGGTCACACTGCGCCGATGCCGTGGTGATGAGATGCAGATGCCCTCTGGTGAAGGGGTTCGCATGGCACACCACGCAGCCGATAACGCCCTCCTGCCAACGGGGCAGGGGCGCCAGAAACCGCGCCAGCGCGTCACGCTGGCGGCACAGCATCACCATGTCCGCCGTCTCCGCCACCGGATAGAACCCAAGCGAGCGGAACAGCCGTGCGTTTTGGGGCTTGGTGAACAGAAACGGGTAGAGAACGCCCCGCTTTACCGACTCCTGCACCAGCGCGGAGACGATGCGGGCGCATATGTCCTGTCCCTCGGCGTTGGGAGAGACGGCTACCTGACGGATAACCTTGCCGCCCAGTGAGCCGCAGCCCAGCAGGATACCGCCCTCCGTCAGCAGGGCAGTAATATCAGCGTGGCCCTCATCACGCAGACCACCTTCGGTCAGTAAAGTGGCATAGGCCGTCCCCCACTGGGGAGGGACGGCCTTGCATAGCAGTAATTCACGCATCCTCGTCAATCTCGTGCACCACGTCGATGATAGTGTTGTCGCGGTACATGACCACGCCCACGATGCGATCCTTGTAGCGGATGGGCTCGGGTACGCCCACCAGCGCCTCAGCCCGCTGCTGCAGCTGTTCGATGGTAAACACATGCAATCCGGCGGCCTCGATCTTCTCCTTCAGATCGGGGCGCCGGGGGTTTACGGCAATGCCCTGCTCCGTCACCACCACATCCACCACCTCACCAGGGGTGACCACGGTGTTGACATGCTTGACGATGGTGGGAATACGGCCACGGGTCAGCGGTGCCACCACCACCGACAGGCTGGCACCCTCAGCGGTGTCGGGATGGCCGCCGATAGCGCCGCGGATCACGCCATCAGAGCCGGTCAGCACGTTGACGTTGAAATCCGTGTCGATTTCCAGTGCAGAGAGGACCACAAAGTCCAGCTGATCCACCGCCGCGCTGATCATGTGGCTGGCGTAATAGGTTGCGCCGATCTGGTGGTGGAAGTGGTTGTTTTTCAGGGACAGCGCCGCGTCCAGATCGAAGCTCTGAACGTCCAGCACGCGGTCGATGAGGCCCTCCTCATGCATGGCGGTGATTTGGCCGGTGATGCCGCCCAGTGCGAAGCGGCAGTGGATGTGCTGATCCAGCATTTTCTGCCGTAGGAAGCGGGCGGTGGCCAGGGATGCGCCGCCGCTGCCCATCTGCATGGAGAAGCCATCGTAGAGATAGCCGGTGGCCTCAATGACATTGGCGGCGGTCTTGGCGATCAACAGCTCCTTGGGATTCTTGGTGTAGCGGGTGGCCCCGGACATGATGCCCTTGGGATCGCCGATGTCGTCGGTCAGCACCACATAGTCCACGTCATATTCGGGGATGGCCCACGGCGCGTTGGGGTAGGCCACCAGATGGTTGGTGATGATGATCACGTTGTCGGCATACTTGGCGTCAGTGCGGGCATAGCCCAGCGAGCCGCAGGCGATGCCATTGTCATCGTCCCGGCTGTAACCGTTGGCGTTGCCGTAGGGGTCACAGGAGGGCGCGCCCAGAAACGCCACGTCGATATGCAGATCACCGCTGCGGATGGCGCTGGCCCGTCCGCCGTGGGAGCGGAACACCACCGGGCAGTCCATAAGACCACGGGAGATTTCCTCCGCCAGCTCGCCGCGGAGACCGGAGGTCTCGATATGGGTGATAACGCCGTTTTTGATGTGCTGAATCAGTGGTGCGTGGACGGTGGCCAGTGAGGAGGCCGCCAGTGTCAGGTTCTTATAGCCCATCTCCGCCAGCTTATCCACCACCATGTTGATGATGTGGTCGCCGTTGCGGAAGTGGTGGTGGAAGCTGATGGTCATGCCGTCACGCAGTCCCGTGCGTCGAATGGCCTCCTCCAGGGAAGAAACCACCTTGTTCTGCTGGTGATACCGCTCCCGGAAGGTGGCGGTTTTCTTCTCTCTGGCCCCGGCAAACGCGCCGTGGTTGCTGATCTCGTTGATATGGGGAATCTTATTCAGTTCTACCATGTTACAGCTCCTCCACTTCGTCGGCCTTGCTGCCGGCCTCATACAGCTCCAGCAGCCGCTTGGCACGGCTGACCACGGGCTTGTCGATCATCTTGCCGTTGAGGCTGGCCACACCGCTGCCTCGTGCGTTGGCCTCAGCAATGGCCTCCATAATGGCCCGTGCCTTGTTGAGATCCTTCTCGCTGGGCATGAACACCTTGTGCAGTGGCTCGATCTGACGGGGATTAATGACGGATTTGCCGTCAAAGCCCAGCTTTTTGATGAGTGTGGCCTCAGCGATGAAGCCCTCCTCGTCGTTGACATTGGAGAACACCGTGTCCAGCGCGGCGATGCCGGCGGCCCGGGCAGCGTTCAGGATCATGCAGCGGGCAAAGAGAAGCTCGATGCCGTCGCTGCGGGTAGTTTTCAGGTCGGTGACGTAATCCTCTGCACCTAAAGCGATACCGATGAGGCGGTCACTGGCCTTGGCGATCTCCGCGGCGTTCAGCACGCCATTGGCGCTTTCGATGGCAGCCATCATGCCGGTGGTGCCCACGGGGATACCGGCGGCCCGTTCGATGCGCTCGATCTCCCGCTCGCAGTCGATGACATCCTGCGCGCTGTCGGTTTTGGGTAGGCGCACCACCTGCACGCCGGCCCGGACGACAGCCTCCAGATCCTCAATGCCCAGACCGCTGGAGAGGTCGTTGATGCGCACCACTATCTCTTTTTTGCCGAAATGCAGGGTTCGCAGAGCGTTATACACCAGAAAGCGGGCTGCGTCCTTCTCGGTATAGGCCACGCTGTCCTCCAGGTCGAACATGATGGAGTCCGAGCCGTAGATTTGGGCGTCCCGGATCATGCCGGGGTTGTTGCCGGGCACGAACATCATGCTGCGGCGCAAGCGATCCTTCTTATACATCCTGCTGCACCTCCCATGTGTAGTCGTGCCAATCCGCCGCACGAGTCAGGGCGGCGGCCATCCGCGCCCGGACGGTGCAATCCAGCGCACCCTTGTCCACGGCGGTGATGAGCGCGTTCTCCACACCGTAGTCGGCGGCAGTTTCGCGGATCACAGCGATGATCTGTTTTCCAAACTGCTGATAGACGCTGCTGGTCAGCTCCACCTGCACGCCGCCCGCATCGGACGGCTCCACGGTGATCATAATGTCGTTAGATTCCATAGTCCCGGCATTGCCGGTGGTGATCAGTTTCATGCTTTTTCTCACCTTTTCATTAAAAATTCACTGGAAACCATTTTATTTCATTGAATGGAATGTGGGCATCCTTACCTTGCCGACGATTGAATCCCGTATTTTACGGGAGCCAAGGCTGTTTTGAGCGCCAGCGACAGGGCAAATAAGTATATCCGTTTGCAGGGGTTGCCAATGCGATGCTTTTGAGATACCCAATATGCGGAGCATGATCGTATTTATGTATGGAAGATGCATCAGCTATTCCAATAAAATCAGATACTCTTTACGAATCTGAATCCTTCCATTTATTTGCCTCAAAAAACCATCCTGCTTCAGTTCTGCAATAAACCGGCTGACTGTCACTCTGTTGACACCTATGATTGCCGCAATATCTTGATGCGTCCAATCCACAGAGAGATTGCACCATTTTCCGTCCTCCACAGCGCCGGGATTGGCGCAGGACTGCAATAGGCGCTTTAAGCGATCCAGTGTGGAATCAAAGGTGACACTTTCAACCTCATGGCGTAAAATGGTGCTCTTTTCCACCGTGCTGCACAGTACGGCCTGTGCAAAAGTGATGTTCTGCAGCAAGGCCATAAAGTTATTGTAATCCATCAAATATAGTAAGGTGTCGCACTCCGCAATGGCATATCTGGTGGCAAGCTCCATATTGTCGCCTGTATTCAAGAAAATCCCTTCGCTAAAAAACCAACCGCGTCCAAGACGATACAGGACTTTTTCCCGTCCGTTACTGCCAAACATATAATGAGAGGTTACGCCCTCTGCAACATAGGCGACATAATGGATTGGATCTCCGGGGGAAAGATATACATCCCCGGCGTGCAAGTGTCTGAGAATGGAGCGAGCCCGAATCTGTTTGCGCAGCAACTCATTATTGCAACACGCAGGGCCTGCCCATAGGTGTTCTCCAGATGCCATGGCTATTGCCTCCTTGTTTGGCGCCAAATTTTGCTCCTTGTGTGAAAAAGGACAAGGACATAGTAACACAAACTGTTGGTTTTGGCAATTCAAACAGCCCTCTGCTGGGCATTAAAGCTTATAGGCCAGATAGGAACCTTCACAAGGGGGGCCGGCACAGATATGTGCTTCATTATTGGCGAAATCGACAATCAGGGAGGCTACCGTCATGAAGTCTTTTAACTCATAACCGGGAAGGTTCGTATTGTGTGCACAAATTGATTCCGGGTAGTATTCGTGATCTTTCATGCACTCCATGATATATGGAACATCAATACTGCCCTGCCGCTGCCGCAGAAGCGCCTCAAGACGCGTGTCACGATTTTTAGGGCCGATTCTGGCATCCAGCTGCTGGTGTACAACGAAGTGGTTGGCATGGGTCAAAATACCATCTTTCGGGGCCAGCATATTTACACCGCCCGGATATGCTTCGATATCCACTGCGACACCCTGCGCAGAGGCTAGCATCATGTTGTTTGAAACACTTCGCTTTGCGTGAATCAGCGTATCTCTGGCTTCTTCAAAGGAATGGCAGGAAAGGACCTTGCGTCTGAGAAAAGTAACCGGGATGCCGGTGCCCCAATTGTCATATACTGACGTGATCATATTATTGCAAAGGCCTACCCCATAGGAATTAAAGCCCTCGCGAAGCATCTGACCGGCCTCGGTCAAGCCCAGAATTCGGGTACCATCCGCCTGCTCAATGTGTAAAATAACGATATTAGGAATCACTGCCTGCTTGTAATCCCAGTTTTTGACGAGATAGGTCGTATGGCTTGCGGTTGCTTCCGGCAAAATGGTCGCCGTGGTACATTCCGGAGTCTTGGGAAATTTCGTAATTTCATAGCGGCAATTGAGTACCATCAAATCTTCCATTGAGATTTCCGCTCCGTCGGCGACTCCGTATGCCTCTTCCAGCACTTCCGGCATCATCTGCTTGATATCCGGCAAATAGGCCATAGCGTATTGCTGAATTTTATCCCAACTCTTATCCGAAGTTTTCGCAAAATAGCGCCGATATACCTCGACACCTGCGCGAATTTTTTCTTTTGCCTGCTGACCATATTGAACACCGCAGGCATAAGGCGTGTCCGCCTTAATATGAATAGTCTGAAATGCCTCCAAGAGATGGCCTCCTTACTGCTAAATTAATGTATTTTGCCCCCTCGATCGGGGGGCAAAATACAAAAGTTTTAAAAATACGATTACTTGCCGTTTGCGACGTTTTCATACCGATAAGCGGTGATCGGATTCAGCTGGAAACCGGAGACATCACTTCTCACACCCACCAGATTCTGATAAGCCCACAGCGGGATGTAAGGCCGGTCAACTGCCATAATGCTGCTGATTTCCTTATACGCGGCAGCGCGTTGTGCGTCGTCCGTCAGGCTCCGTGCAGCCAGCAGCTTAGCCATGGCATCGGGATTGTTGTAGTGGGAAAGGTTGCTGGTGGATTCAGGAGAAATATTGCTGTACAGCACATAGTCCGCATCACCCATCAGGTTATAATACATAGAGCTGCATGCGTCAAAGTCTCCGCCCTTTATAATGTTATCATCCATCACGGCGGCGTCCATCGGCTCAACGCTGACGGTGATGCCAACCTCGCTGAGCATATCCTGCAGAACCACACACGCCTCTTGACGGGTCTGATCGGAAGACTGAACCCAGACGCTCATTTCGAATCCATTGGGATAACCGGCGGCGGACAGCAATTCCTTTGCCTTTTCAACGTTATAAATGTTGGCGGTGGCAGAATCATCATAGCCAAAGACGCCGGGACCGACCAGGCTGGCTGCGGGCGTTGCATAACCATACATCACAGAAGAGCACAGGGCATCCTTATCAATGGCATATTCAATTGCCTGACGTACACGGGGATCGTTCAGGGCTTTTGTGCTGCTATTGCAGTTGATGGTCACATAAAACACCTTGAAAGAGGGGGCAGACAAAACCGTAGTTGTTTCATTTGTATTCAGTCTTTGCACATCGGAAGGGGGCACATCATATGCAATGTCGATTTCGCCGGTTTCCAGCAGAGTCGAGCGCTGAGACGCTTCGGGAACCACGCGCATCTCCAAATACTTGGTAGCAACCTTGCCGCCCCAGTAATTCTCATTTGCCTCCAGCTTTACATATTCGCCTTCTTTACGCTCGACAAACTTGTAAGGGCCGGTTCCCACAGGATTCGTTGCCATAGCCTCGTCGTTCTGCTCCAGAAGATGCTTGGGCATGATGCCGGCAAGAGGATTGCACAGAGCATTCAGCACCGGGGTATAAGCGCCCTTTGTGTTAATGACAACCGTGTATTTATCCACGACATCCACGCTCTCCAGCCAGGAGAAATTGTTCTTTACAATGGTGCTGTTCATTGCACGGTCATAGGTATATTTGACATCTTCTGCCGTCATTTCCTGGCCATCATGAAACAGTACGCCCTTGCGCAGGTGCATCTGCAGGGAGTCTTCATCCAAAAACTCCCAGCTTTCAGCCAGGTGAGGAATTACTTTGGTATTGGCATCCCAAGTGACCAGCGTGTCAAAAATATTGCAAGTCACATCAAACGTTGCGGGGTTTTTTCCTACATGGAAATCGAGCGAGGTAATATCGCTGGCTTGCGCAAAAACGATAGTATCCTTAGCTCCGGTGGTCGCGCTTCCGCCATTGGACGGGTTTTTTTTGCTGCATGCGCTCAAACAGCCAAGAAGCATACATGCAGCCAGCAGTGCAGAGAAAATCTTTTTCATGTGAGTCCTCCTCATTTTTATTTCATAGAACCGCCGGCCAAATGGCAGGCGACAATATGACCCGGTTCGACTTCCGTCATTTGCGGCGAACACTGGCTGCATTCCGGCCGCGCATAAATGCATCGTTTTGCAAAGCGGCATCCCGGCTTTACATTGATTGGAGAGGTTAGCTCGCCTTTCAATGCAACGCGCTCCATCTTAACATCCGGATCCGGGATCGGAATGGCTGAAAGCAGTGCCTGTGTATATGGGTGGACGGGGTTTTTGAACAGTTGCTTTGGTGTTGCTTTTTCCACCAGCTGTCCTAAGTACATTACGAGGATTTGATTCGACAAATGCTTTACCACGGAAAGATTATGCGTAATAAATAGATACGTCAGCCCCATCTGCGCTTGCAGATCCTGCATCAGATTCAACACCTGGGCCTGAATGGAAACGTCAAGCGCTGAAACAGGTTCGTCGCAAACAATGAACTTCGGGTTCACGGACAAGGCTCTGGCAATTCCTATGCGCTGCCGGCGTCCGCCATCTAACTCGTGGGGATAAGAGTTGACCAGTCGGGGTGCTAAGCCGACAACATCCATCATTTCGGCAACACGCTTCCGGATCTTTTCCTTTTCACTGGGCTTGTAGATCCCCTGAATGATCAAGGGCGCTGCAATTGCCTGAGAAACAGTCATGCGGGGATTGAGGGAAGCATAGGGGTCTTGGAAAATAATCTGCATTTTGGAGCGCAGATCTTTCATTTCCGCCTTGCTGCATTCGAGGATGTTCCGGCCTTCAAAAATAACCTCGCCCGCAGTCGGCTCGTGGAGTCGGAGAATGCACCGTCCCAGCGTTGACTTTCCGCAGCCGCTCTCGCCGACTACCCCCAAGGTTTCCATGCTGTTAATGCCAAAAGTCACATCGTCAACCGCACTCAGCGTCCCACTTGGCGTCTGAAAGTATTTTTTCAAATGGTTGACCCTTAACAATTCTTGGTTTTCCATTTATTCTCCCTCCTCCGGCGTTTCCTTATATCGGAGGCATCGCACCTGATGGTTGCCCTCTTCGCCACCCATATTTACCAAGTGAGGATGCTCTGTTCTGCACTGCTCTGTCGCAAAGCTGCATCTGTCGCAAAATGCACATCCTACCGGAAGATTCGTTGGATCCGGCATCAGGCCCTCGATCGGCACTAAACGCTCCACATCTTCGTTTATATTGGGGATTGAAGAAAAGAGCCCCGCTGTATAAGGATGAAGTTTGTTTCGGAAAATATCGTGTACGGTTCCGGTTTCTACAATTTCACCGGCATAAATCACAGAGACATAATCGCAGTTCTGCGCGATAACGCCCAAATCGTGGGTGATCAGCAGCATCGACGTGCGAAAGCGCTCCCGTAGGTCGCGAATCATTTCCAGTATCTGGGCTTGAATCGTTACATCCAATGCAGTCGTCGGCTCATCGGCAATCAGTATTTTTGGATTGCATGCCAATGCAATTGCAATTACCACACGCTGTTTCATACCGCCGGAAAACTGATGCGGATATTCGCTGCCGCGGGAGCTGGGTATTCCGACCAATTCAAGAATTTCTGCCGCTTTTTTTTCAGCATCCTTCTTGCTGAGCTTGTCATGATTGCGTATTGCCTCTGCAATTTGATCGCCTACGGTCATCACCGGGTTCAGGCTTGTCATGGGATCTTGAAAAATCATAGAGATGTGCTCTCCGCGGATTCGACGAAGATGCTTTTTGTCCATCTCCAGCAGATTTTTTCCCTCGTACAAAATTTTTCCGCTTTTGATTTTTCCGTAAGGCTTTGCCGTTAAGCCCATAATTCCCTTTGCCAAGGTGGTCTTGCCAGCACCGGTCTCGCCTACCAGCCCAAGTGAGCGGCCCTCTTTCAAGACCAGGTCTATACCATTAAGCGCCTTGACCGTTCCTTCACGCAGCTCGAAATGAATACGCAGGTCCTGCACTTCCAAAATCGTTTGATCCATATCTACCCCTCCTATTAGCGCTTCTGCTTGGGATCCAATGCATCGCGCAGACCATCTCCCAGCAGGTTCAGAGAAAGAATGCAGATCACGATAGCAAGACCCGGAAACAGTGAGATATGCCAGGCTTCACGCATATACATGCGCGCCGACGACAGGATGGAGCCCCATTCCGGCGCAGGCGGTTGGATACCCAGGCCCAAGAAGGACATGCCGGCCACATTCAGAATTGTGGTAGCCACACCGAGAGTGCCCTGAACGATTACGGGAGAAAGAGCATTGGGAATAATATACTTTACAATGACCAATGCGTCTGAAGCGCCCACAGCCTTGGCGGCTTCTACATATTCGCTGTCCTTTACCGTCATAACGGAAGAACGGATAATTCGGGCAAACTGCGGAACCTGTGAGCAAGTCAGTGCAATCAGAAGGTTGACCAAGCTGGACCCCAGTGCCGCATAGATGGCCATAGCTAAAACCAGACTTGGCACAGTCATCACCATATCCATAAAGCGCATGATGACATTATCGATTTTCCCGCCGTAAAATCCCGCAATAGAACCAAACACACCACCTACAAGGATGGCAGCCAGAATCGTACAAATACCGGCAAAAAGTGAATAGCGCGTTCCCCATAGGAGTCGGAACAGCAGATCTCTTCCGTGTTCATCGCACCCCAAAGGATGCGCAGCAGAGGGCTTGGCCAGCTTCAAGGGAAGGTTATTCTTGGTAACCAAAGCCTTATACAGCTCTCCACCATCTGCCAGATCGATCAGCATTGTGGTGATTGATATCAAAACCAGCAGAGCAATCACCACTAACCCGCAAATTGCCAGGCGATTGTTGCGAAACTGTATCCAAGCCTGCTGTGATAAGGAGCGCTGTACGAACTTATCCTGCTTGTCGTGTTTAGACATTTTTTTTCGTCCTCCTTATCATAGATTTGTATTGAGACTTGATGCGAGGATCCACAAATGCATAGATAATATCTACCAAAAGATTGATTACAGTAACAATGATGGCCAGCATCACCACCGCTCCCAGTACGCAAGGGGTATCTTTGTTGGAAATAGATTCAACAATATAGCGGCCAATACCGGGCCAGGCAAAAATGGTTTCCGTTGTCACCGCTCCGCCCAGCAGATTGCCGAATTGCAAACCCAAAACGGTGATAATCGGGATCAGAGCGTTGCGCAGCATATGGCGGAACACAACGACCCGCTCTGATACGCCCTTTGCCCGTGCCGTATCAACATAGTCCTGATTCATCACATCCAACATAGCCGAACGAGTCATTCGTGTGACGAGTGCGGTAGAGTTCATGCCCAGCGTCAGCATCGGAAGGATGATACCCAGCGCCAGCGATTCAGATGCCGTATAGGCCGCTGGCAGCCACCCAAGATTCACCGCAAAAATGATTACGCCCATCAAGCCCAACCAAAAATGCGGAGCAGAGGCACCAATCAGCGTAAGAACCATGGTACAGTTATCGAACAGCGTATACTGATGTCTGGCAGATATAATTCCTGCCGGTATACCTACGATAACAGCAAATAGCAGTGCTGCAAAGGAAAGTAAAAAGGTATATGGTATGCGCTGCATGATCTGCTCCATGACATCCAGGCCCGTTTTGTAGGAGGTACCAAGATCGCCCTGAACCAAGTTCAGGATAAAGCGACCGTACCTTACCAGAAACGGGTCATTCAAGCCCATTTCTTCCCGGAGCTCTTCGATTTGCGCAGCTGTTGCGTCTACGCCGAGTTTTGCTACAGCCGGATCACCTGGCGTCATGTCCATCACGAAGAACACGATGAGAGTTGCGCCAATCAGAACCGGAATCAGCAGCAATATCCGCTTTAAGATATACTTCAGCATCTATTGTCTTCCCCCTTAGTTTTTATTGTTTATAATTCCACCGGAGTAAAGCTAAATCGATTTCATCGCAAATGCGATCCATCATATCCACCAAACGATTGCGCTGCCGCAAGAAGTCTGTATAAATAAATAAGTAGCTCTTGTTATCTGCGTTATCCTTGGTGACCCCCATTGCCGCTCGGAGCTTTGGGAAGGTAGCCGGCAATGACAATCTGTCATAGTTATAGGGATCTGAGTAATTAAAATTCATATTTACCAGATCTCCGGCTATTTTTTTGATTTCACGATCCGTATTGGTTCTGCCTTTGAGCGCACGGCAGAACTGCTGAGCTTTCTCTTGCAATATGTCCAAATGCGGAAACACCGGAGATAAATCAAATTCTCCTTCCAGCCCACATTGAATCTCTTGCAGCATGCGTCTGGTTTCTCCCATATAAGACAGAATATCTACCGGTAATTGGGTGCTGTTTGCCACCTCGCAGATCATTTCCGCGTTAATGTTGGCATCCCGCAATGCGTTGGCAAAATCAACCTTGTCCAGTGTATCTTCGCGGCTGTGCCACCAATACCCGCCGCCCACCGGCCAAATATTCACTTTATCTGGTGAAGCTTCATACTTCAGCATAATAGTGATCGGCACATTTTTGCCCATAAAATTAGGCTCGCCCAAATGAGGCCGTGGTATATAGGGTGCAGGCTCCAGCCCGGTATATCGCCGGATCCGTTCGGAAGTAAAAGCCTCTCCCTCCATTTGGGTTGTCCTGGCTCGGATGCACCGTGCGTTTTTGCTGCCCGCCACATCAATGTTGATCTGTGCTACGCAATGATCGCGGATTTTTTCATAAAATGTATCCGCATACCAGGTGGAACCTGCGTATTGACCAAACTCATGGCCCGACCACCAGCAAAAGACCAGGCCGCGCTTCAGCGCGCTTCGATTTTCGTGGAATACTCTTGCTAACTCCAGCAGAATACAGTCTCCAGCCCCATTGTCCGTCATTCCTTCGCAATGCGAATCATAGTGACCGTCAACTAATACAAAGTTTTCCTCACAGCCGGGAATGTACGCCACCGGAATAGATGCCTTCTTCACCCGGGTATCCGCTTGTGCAGACAGACGGACGCGGACGTTCCCGCTTTTCATCAGCGCTTTCATCCTTTCGCCTGCCGCTTTTGTACAGTCGATGCAGGGGATCTCCGGCAAAAGGTGAGCGTTTTCGGGCGTTGGCGTTCCGTTGTGGTTAGATGCGCCAAAATAGTGCGGAACATCTTCCGGGGATGGGTACATACCGATCACAGCCAACGCTCCCGCCTCTTTAGCCTCTCTGGCGATATCGCTGCAAAAGCATTGCGTTAAAACAACCTTGCCCGCAAACGAACGGAATCGCTCTGTGTTATCGTTTACCGACAGCCGTTTGCATTCGCACCACCTGTCGTATATCAACTCTCCCTCTAAATCTGTTACATTTTTTGTATAGCCGCAGGGGACGACCTCGAATTCCTGCTGCTCCGGAGAGATTATTTCCAGTTTGGCCGAAACAGCTGAGCTAAGATATCCGGAATACCATAATTGCTCATGAGGAATTCCGTATTCTGACAATTTGCTGCAGATATATGCAGATGCAGATTCGGCATCCGGCGATGCGGTCGCACGCTTGAGCTTACTGAAGAAAAATGCCGTTTCTTTTACGTTTTCTACAGATATTCCTGCAAGAATATGATCTGTTAACGCTTTTACTTCTGTTAGTTGCGCCATTTTGCTCCCCTCTTTTTCTTCAAAGTCTGAGTAAAATCTCCAGTTTTTGATATTGTACTTCACAGAAAATGTGTTGACAATTACAAAAATTACATTGTACGCAATTTACTTTGTAGCTATCGTTACAAGACAGCCGGATACATGGTGGTGTGTTTATTGGATTACAGCGACCTGAAAATGCTGGCCAAGGTCTATGACCATACCGGCGCAGAGGCATTACATAGCGCCTTATCGAAACAAAATCCGGCGCAGAAGCAAAAAGAGGAACCATAACAGCCATTGTCATTCAGTTATCGGCAAAGGCAGTATGCGTATCCCTGTAAGAATGAATGAGCGTATCCCTCAGCGGGATGCACTCATTCTGCAAAAAATATGACAAATAAGCGGATCAAAAAATCCGCTAAAAAAGCTATACAAGCCGCAGTATTTCTGCCGAGCATTTCCATTGTGAAAGGGAAAGCATGCGATTTCGCAGCTTCATATATCCCGTTTTTATCTTGAATTGTAGATAAAACGTCAAAAGCCCCCCATTTCGACTTCAAGGCTAAATATACCATATACGTTTAAAATAATCTACTGCTGTGTATCAAACGGCGGGATTGCTCCCGCAGCAACAGGACCACGAAACGCGGCTCTTCGTATCTGCGAAAAACGCTGTTCAACATCATGACCGTGCATCTGCAGCGTGCTCCGGCAGACGAGCCCGTTTAAAAGAGTTGG